>NZ_JAXGFT010000004.1:0-384878 GCF_041008785.1 Pseudophaeobacter sp. 1A16562
CGTGACGATCTCGCTCGAGCATGTGGGCAACGACACGATCCTGACCCTTGGGGCGGGCACCTCCTATGAGAGCACGGTGACGCTGCAGAACTATCACCTGCACAGCTCGTTTCTGCCGCAGGACGGGACGTTCGACGGGAGCTTCTCCATCGTCGGGGACAGCTATAGTGTTGCAACCGATGACTATATTGTCGGCAGCGATGGTGGTGTTGATCAGCTCTATGGCCATGCTGGCAATGACACGCTGGTTGCGGGCGAATCTGGTGGGGATTTCCTGTTCGGCGGATCGGGCGATGACAGCCTGATTGGCGGAAGCGGCTCGGATCAGCTCTCCGGCGATGATGGCAATGACACGCTGCGTGGCGGCGAGGGGTCCGATACCTACTACATCGACGTGGTGCCTGCGGACGCGAACGACGAAGGCCTCAGCTCCGGCCATGATGTGATTGAGGGGTTCAATGACGGCGATGTGCTGGAGTTGAACAGCTTTGGTCCGGGTGCTGCCGTGACGATCTCGCTCGAGCACGCGGGCAACGACACGATCCTGACCCTTGGAGCGGGCACCTCCTATGAGAGCACGGTGACGCTGCAGAACTATCACCTGCACAGCTCGTTTCTTCCGCAGGACGGGACGTTCGACGGGAGCTTCTCCATCGTCGGGGACAGCTATAGTGTTGCAACCGATGACTATCTTGTCGGCAGCGACGGTGGTGTTGATCAGCTCTATGGCAATGCTGGCAATGACACGCTGGTTGCGGGCGAATCTGGGGATCTCCTGTTCGGCGGATCGGGCGATGACAGCCTGATTGGCGGAGGCGGCTCGGATCAGCTCTTCGGCGACGATGGCAACGACGTGATCACCGGCGGATCCGGCGCCGATCATTTCCAGTTCGATCTCTACAGCAACGGAGTTGATACCTTCGATTTTGGCTCGGATGTCGTCACCGATTTTGAGGTCGGTGATACGCTTGAAATCAAGGGATGGGGCCTTGGCGACCTGTCTGTCAGCGTCACGCAGAGCGGAGCAGATACACTGCTTACCGCAGAAGCGGGTACCAGCCACGAAAGCAGCGTCCTGCTGGAAGATGTGCTGGTGTCGCCCGGAGAGTGGGACCTGAGCGGGGATACCTTCACCCTCTGGGGATAACCGAACAACATAACTTGCTTTTGGACGGGCGCCGTTTGGTGCCCGTCCTGTTCACGCTTTCGATAGTCCCTGTCATTGACGCGGCAAGCGTCCGAGCCGAAACACTAGGAAGATACCGCGTGACCGTCAGACCAAGATGGCGTGGTGCAATCGACACCATTCCTGGTGAGTTTCAGTCAGCCATGACATTTTGGACCGCACGGACCAGCCACAGGACGTCCTGATCACGTAGCCGTGCCACATTGATGCGCCCGCCTTGTACGACGTGGATGCCATGGTCGCGGGTTAGCGCGACTTCCTGGGATTTGGTCAGCGGCAACAAAGAGAACATCCCCTTCTGCCGACCGAGAAACGCGAGGGTTCCTGTGCCATAGGTATCTTGTTCCGCTTTGACGATCGTCTCACGCATCTGTGCCACACGATCCCGCATCGGGTCGAGTTCATCCTGCCAGAGCGCCTTGAGCTTGGGGTCTTGCAGGATGGTGCGAACAACAGAGCAGCCATGGTCCGGCGCGTGTGATGCCCCCGAGCGGACGATTGCGGTGACCGCCCGTTTAACGCGATTGCGATCTGGGGTGCGTGTTTTGACAAAAAGTGCCCCGGCGCGATCACGATAAAGGCCAAAGGACTTGGACAGGGTGATGCAGACAATGCACTCGGGAAACCGTTTCGCAATTTGTCGGGCGAGGTCGCAGTCTGCATCGAAACTGCGGGCGAACCCGAGGTAGGCGAGGTCGATCCACGGCACAATGCCGCGCTCTTCCAGGATGTCGAGCAGAGCTGCGATTTGCTCTGATGTCATATCCGCTCCGGTCGGGTTGTGACAGGCGCCTTGCATCAGGAAGACATCGCCGGGGCTGGCGGCCCTGAGCCCGTCGAGCATTTCGTCAAAAGTGAGCTCGCTGCGGATCGAATCGTAATAGTGCAGGGATCGGAAGTTCGCCTGCGCCGCGGAGAGAATCGGGACATAGTTGCCGTAGGTCGGAGATTGCAGCCAGACCGTGGGTTTTTTGGGCATTTGAGCCAGAAGATCTGCGATCACCCGCAGGGCAACCGCACCGCCGGAGGTTTGCGCTGCGATCCAGTCGCTGCTGTAGGCGTCGCCCATGATCTCGTGGCCGAGCACCGCGCAATACTCCACATCGCCCGTGAGCGCGAGGTAGGACTTGCTGGTCTGGCTTTCGACCAGCCGCTGTTCTGCCTGTTTGACGGCCTTCAAGACCGGGGTCTGTCCCTGCGCGTCCTGATAGATGCCAACCGTCAAGTTCAGCTTGTCCTGCCGCGGGTCCTGAGCGAAATACTCTGCCCCGATCATGATTGGATCTACAGGGTATTCTTCCACCTGCTCAAACATTATTCACCCTTTCCCAGTTCGACGGTCCGACTATGGCATGCTGTGATCGCACGGGGCATCATCGTGCCGCCTCGGTCGTCAGTCATTACCTTTTCAGCCACATGAGGCGTCATGTTGGGCTGCGTCACGCGCCGGGCGATTTTTCCGTTGGCATATCGCCTTTGACCGTCAGCGATAACGCAGGCCAAGGTGTCATTTCCGATGAATGCGATTTTCTCCATGGCTCAAAAACGGGTTATGACAGTTGCACCCACGGAGCGGAATTTATCCATCTCCATCAAGGCCTGAGGGGCATCGACAAGGCTGATCTGCTCTCCGACCAGTCGTGCCGGATCCAGCTTGCCGCTGGCGACGAGGTCAAGCATCGCGCCGTAGCGATGTGCCTGCATCCCGTGTGAACCAAGCAATTCGATTTCCTGCCCGACGATCTTTGGCATTGGAACGGTCGGTGCCGCGTGCTCACCCAGCATCAGACCCACCTGCACATGCTTGCCCCGCGGCCGCAGGCAGAGGATTGAATTGGTCATAGTTGACGGGTGACCAAGTGCATCGAGAGAGACGTGGGCACCTCCGCGGGTGATCTCCCGAATGGCCTCCGGCACGTCGGCCTCCCTACCGTTTAGCACCGTCACGGCGCCAAGCTCCTTTGCCAGCGTCAACTTAGCTGGATCAAGGTCCACGCCGATCACGTTGGCCCCGCAAGCCGAGGCGATCATCACGGCGGACAGGCCTACGCCGCCGCAACCATGCACAGCCACCCATTGTCCTGCGCTGACCCTCCCTTGATCTACCACCGCCCGAAATGAGGTTGCAAAGCGGCAACCAAGGCTCGCGGCAGTGGCAAAATTCATGGTCTCGGGCAGGGCGACAAGGTTCAGATCGGCCTGATGAATGCCTACGTATTCCGCAAAGGATCCCCAGTGGGTAAAACCCGGTTGTTCCTGCTGCAGGCAGACCTGCTGGTTGCCGGAATGGCATTCGGAACAGCTGCCGCACCCGCAGATGAATGGCACGGTGACCTTGTCGCCGACCTTCCATTTTTTGACATCTTTCCCAACGGCCTCGACGACGCCAGCCAACTCGTGGCCAGGCACATGCGGCAAGTCGATGTCGCTGTCGTGTCCCATCCAGCCATGCCAGTCGCTGCGGCAGACGCCGGTGGCCGCAACCCTGAGGACAACGCCATGCGGCTCTGGCGTCGGGTCGTCCACGGTGACCAGCTTTGGCGCGCTTTGGAATTTTTCGAAAAGGACGGCTTTCATGGCAGGATCTTTCGCTGAAGAGTATTTTGGACGAGATCATAGTCTGGATGAGGGAAATACCTTTGCCAATCCTCCCCATATTGCGCAAATTTGGAGTGGAATTCCCTATGGAATCGTCATTATTGAAAGATATCTACCCATGCCTGACATCGACGCCGTCAATGCCGAGATCTTGACCCTGTTGCAGGAGGATGGCCGCATGACCAATGCCAAGTTGTCCGAGCATCTGGGTATGAGCGAGACCCCCTGTTGGAGGCGGCTCAAACGTCTTGAAGAAAGCGGCATCATCGAAGGTTATCAAGCCAATTTAAGCCGTCGAAAGCTCGGCCTCGGCGTTATGGCCTTCGTCCAGCTGCGCTGTTCCGAGCATGATCAAGCCGCGACGGCAGAATTTCAGCGCATCGTTGAGACGACACCGAACATCCTGGCTTGCCACAACACGACCGGCGCGGATGATTTCCTGCTGATCGTGGTTGCCCGTGATCTCGATGATTACAGTGGTTTCGTCGACAGCACTCTGAGGCGGCTACCCGGTGTCACCAGCATTCGGTCCAACCTCTCATTGAAAGAAATGAAGGCGTCGAGCAAGCTGCCCGTCAATGCAGCATCAATGAAATAGACTGCCGCGCAAGCTGGTTTTCCGTCGTGTTTGAACCGGAGCCTGTAACCGGCCACCGGACTGAACCTGTGCCCGCGACAGACCTTGTCGAAGATCTGGGCGTTCATGCGCGGTCTCGTACTGGAACGCTTGGGCGAAGATGGAAACGCCATAGCTTCGCCGGGATGCGGAAGAGGCGCGTTGCCGCCGCAGGGGCATTGCCAGGGGAAATCTGTCCGTGATGCGGGGCAGGGGGGACAGCCACGACTCCAGCCATTGGATTCGGTGGAGATCGGAACGGGGAACCATGCCGTAGCGTGGAATATCGCCTGCGCAAAGGTTGCGGTCGATGCGGCACAGCATTGCGTTTGCGGCATTGAAACCATCACTTAGCAGTTGATTTCAGGCGATTGTTGCTGGTGTGCGCGGTGCATTGTTTGAAAACTCCATCCTTGGCGGCGTCTACTCCTTCTTGACAGAGTAAATCCAGTTTGCCTAAGTCCGGCCATTCTGGTCCGGCTGGGAATACCATCCGGGTAAAAGGGAACATGGTAAGGCGTCGGAACAAGACGTCAAAACCATGACTGCCCCCGCAACTGTGAGCGGAGAGCAATGCTGCGATATGCCACTGCCCCAAGAGGGGGCGGGAAGGCGCGGCAAAGCTGCGACCCGCGAGTCAGGAGACCTGCCAGAAGGATCACCCAGTCCGGGTGCGGGGCGCGCCGAGGACGACGGACTTCCGTAGTGGTGGCAATTGAACCGTCTGTGGAAGCATTGCCTTCCAAAGACCGATGATCTGTACATGTTGCCCGAGATGGGCAGCCACTTTTCCTGCACCGAATGTGCAGGCTGGGAGAACTGAAACGATGCGCAAGGTAAGCTTGTCCCTGGCCGCCACCCTGATGGTCACTACCCCCGCAATTGCAACCGCCCAGGAGGCGGAGATCATCGATCTGGGCGAACTCATCGTCTCCGGTGGTTTTACCCCTGTCGAGGCGCAGAAATACGGTCGCTCGGTTTCGGTCGTGACCAGCGAAGAGATCGAACAGCGCGGCATCACCACGGTTCAGGATGCACTGCGGTCGGTCCCCGGCCTGATGGTCACCGGTGCAGGTGACAGCTTTACCCAGGTCCGCATCCGTGGCGCCGAAGCCAACCACACGCTGATCCTGATCGACGGCATCGAGGCCTCGGGCGGCGACAGCGACTATATCCTGTCTGGCCTTGATACCGCCAATATCGAGCGGATCGAGGTGCTGCGCGGTCCGCAATCGGTGTTCTACGGCTCCAACGCCTCGGCGGGTGTGATCAACATCATCACCAAGAGTGGCGGCATCGGCACCGAATACGGTGGCAGTGCCGAAGTCGGCTCGGACGGCTACCGGGCCTCGGCGCGGGTGTCGTCCCGAACCGAACGCGGCGGCATCTCGCTCAACCTCGCGCATGATAATGACGATGGCTACGATTTCTCCGGCAGCGGCGGCGAAGAGGATGGTATCCGCCGCAACACCGCGCAGGTGAAAGGCGACTACCTTGTGACCGAGCGGCTGAAGCTGGGTTTCAACCTGCGTGCCTCGGAAGAGCGTTTCGACAGCGACAGCACCTCCTTCACCGCGACCGATGCGGCCAGCTATGTGGTGGATGATCCCACGCAGTTCAGCGACCGCGATGAACAGCTGGCTCAGATCTTTGCCGAGCTCGACACGCTGGGCGGACGCCTGAAACATCGCCTGTCTTACGAGCGTACGGATTTTGACCAATCCTACAACGGCGGCGCCCTGACCGAGACAAAGACGGAAGCGGCGAAATACCTGCTGAGCTTTGGCCTTGATGGCCAGACGGTAGATCTGACAGATCACCTGCTGAACGCCATTCTGGAATGGGAAGAGGATTCCAGCCGTTCCAACCCGGCCTTTGCGCGCAAAACCAATTCGATCGCGCTGGAATACCGTGGCAGCTTTGCCAATGGTCTGGATCTGCAACTGGGCGTGCGCCGCGACAACAACAATGCCTTCGAAGATGCCACCAGCTGGAACGCCAGTGCGTCCTATACCTTTGCGGGCAGCGGTGTGCGCCTGCATGGCTCGGCCGGCACCGGTATCGTGAACCCGACCTATTTTGAGCTCTTTGCCAACAGCACCTTTGGTGCCACTACCTATCTGGGCAATCAGAACTTGCAGCCCGAAGAAAACCGCAGCTTTGATCTGGGTGTCGAGGTGCCGTTCCTGCAGGGGCGCGGGCTGGTTGATGTGACCTATTTCGACGAGACGCTGACGGGTGAGATCGAAGCCTATATGGTGAATGCGACCACCTTCTCCTTCCGCAATCAGGCCGGAGACAGCGAGCGCAAAGGTGTCGAACTGGCGGCCAGCCTTGAGGCCACGGAAAACCTCGATCTCCGTCTGTCCTACACCTATCTGGATGCCACCAACCCCAATGGTACGGTCGAGGTGCGCCGCCCCGAACACGAACTGCTGCTGAGCGCCACGCTCGATACTTTCAATGGTCGCGGCTCCATCACTGCGGATGTCCGCCATGTGGCAGGCAACTGGGACAGCCAGTTCTTTGGCACCTATGCCACGGCCGAGCTGCCGGATTACACCACTGTCGATCTCTCTGCCCAGTATGAGCTGAACCCGAATGTGGTCCTGACCGGTCGTGTCACCAATCTGTTCGACGAGGAATACTCGGACGTCTGGGGCTACGCGAAACGCGGCCGCGCTGCCTATGTCGGCGTCCGGGCCTCCTTCTGATCGATGCGCTGGCTGCCCGGCATAGCGCTGGCCTTTTTCATGGCCGCCACCGGTGCCTTTGCCGGGCCGTCGCGCGTCGTCACGATGAATCTCTGCGTGGACCAGATGGCCATGATGCTGGCCGCGCCGGATCAACTGATCTCGATTTCCTTCGTCGCCCGGGATCCGCGGGCCTCGGCCATGGCCGAAGAGGCGCAGGCCTATCCGGTCAATCACGGGCTGGCGGAAGAAATCTACCTGCTGAAGCCGGATCTGGTGCTCGCTGGCGCATCTTCGGCACCTGCAACGATGGATATGCTGCGCCGCCTTGGCGTGCCGGTGGCGGAATTCGGGCCAGCCTTTTCGCTGAAGGATGTCCGAACCCGCATCGTTGAGGTAGGTGAGGCGCTGGGCCGTCAGGAGGCCGCGCGCCGGTTGCTGGCGGATTTTGACCAGCAGCTGGAGTTTCTGCGGGCGGATGCCCCGGACAATCGCCCGCGCGCCGCGCTTTATGCGGCCAACGGATATACTGCAGGCCGCCAGACGCTGGCCGGGCAAATCCTGGAGGCGGCAGGTTTTCGCAATATCGCCGATGAACTGGGCTATGCCCATTCCGGCCAGCTGCCGCTGGAGCTGCTGGTGCTGTCAGAGCCGGATCTGCTGGTCGGCACAACCGCCTATCCGCGCAATTCCCGCAGCGAGGAAATCCTGAAACATCCGCTGGTGCGCATGCTGGCCGGACGCAGCGGCGCCGGGGAAATCCGCAATGCCGACTGGATCTGCCCGACACCGCATGTGTTGCGCGCGGTAGAGACACTGGCGGCAGAGCGCCGCGCCTTCATGGAACGTGAGGCCCGCCAATGACCCGGCTCATGCTGTGCCTCTCGGCGGCGGTGCTGGCACTGTTCCTGATCTCCCTAACGGTGGGGCCTGCAGATGTCGGTGTGGGCGAGAGCCTGGCGGCCCTGTTTGACGATGGCTATGGACCTCTCAGTCTGGTGATGCGTGAAATCCGGCTGCCGCGGGCAATCCTTGCCGCCGTGATCGGCGCCGGGCTGGGGCTGGCGGGCGCGGCGATGCAAGGCTACCTGCGCAACCCGCTGGCCGAGCCGGGGCTGATCGGTGTGTCCTCCTCAGCGGCGCTGGGTGCGGTATTGGCAATCAACACCGGCCTCGCTGCCACCGCCACGCTGGGCCTGCCGCTGTCGGCGCTGGCTGGCGCTCTGGGCGGTGTGTTTCTGGTGATGGCGCTGGCCGGGCAGCATGGGGGATCACTGACGCTGATCCTCGCGGGTATCGCCATTTCGGCAATGGCAGGGGCGCTGACCTCGCTGGTTCTGAACCTCTCGCCCAATCCCTTTGCTGCTAATGAGATCGTCTTCTGGATGATGGGGTCGCTATCGGACCGCTCGATGCAGCATGTCTGGCTGGCGCTGCCCTTTGTTCTGACCGGGATGGTGATCCTGCTGCCGCTGGGGCGCGGGCTGGATGCGCTGACTCTGGGCGAGGATGCAGCCCAGACCATGGGCGTGAACCTGAGGCAGCTGCGCTGGCTTCTGGTCGTCGGCACTGCCAGCATTGCCGGTGGCACCACGGCAGTTGCGGGCGCCATCGGCTTTGTCGGGCTTGTGGTGCCGCATATTCTGCGTCCGTTCGTCGACGGGCAGCCCTCGCGGCTGCTTTGGGCCTCCGCCCTTGGCGGCGCGATCATGTTGCAACTGGCGGATATTGCCGTGCGGCTGATCCTGCCCACCCGCGATCTCAAGCTGGGCGTGGTCACCGCGCTGGTTGGCGCGCCCCTGTTCCTGCACTTGATCTACAAGACGCGGAAGGGGCTGGCATGAGCGTGCTTTCGGTCCGGAACCTTTCTGTAACCCTGCGCGACCGTCCGGTGCTGCGCGATGTGTCCTTTGAGATTGGCAAGGGTGAGTTTGTCGGCCTGCTGGGTCCGAATGGCGCCGGGAAAACCAGCCTGATGCGGGCCGCGCTGGGGCTGATCCCGGCAGCGGGCAGCAGTTCGCTGGCCACAATGAACGCCTCTGAACGGGCCCACACGGTGGCCTGGATGCCGCAATCGCGCGAGATCGCCTGGCCGATTCCGGTCGAGCGTTTGGTCGCTCTTGGCCGTCTACCGCATCTGCCGCAGGGGCGGCGACTGCCAGCCGCCGATCAGGCCTTGGTGGATCAGGCAATCACTCGCATGGGGCTGGACTCGTTCCGCAAGCGCGCCGCCTCGCGCCTGTCAGGCGGCGAGCAGGCCCGCGCATTGGTCGCCCGGGCGCTGGCCCAAGATACGCCGCTTTTGATGGCGGATGAGCCCTCTGCCGGGCTGGATCCCTCGCATCAGATCTCAACCATGGAAGTCTTTGCCAGCCTTGCTGCCGAAGGTCGCTCGGCGCTGGTGTCCCTGCACGATCTGGGACTGGCCGCCCGTCATTGCACGCGGCTGATCCTTCTGGCCGAAGGCGGTATCATGGCCGATGGCCCGCCCGCCGAAGTGCTGACGCCCGATCTGATGGCGCGCGCCTTTGGCATCTCGGTCTGGCACGAGACCACAGCGCAGGGCCCGATATTTCAGCCGCTGGAGGTGCTGTGATGGGCGCGGTCACCCTGCAACGCCCATGGATCGAGTTTGATCTCGGCGCCGAGATGCAGGTGCTGAGCTGGGCGGTGAACCGGCCCGGATTTGTCACCGCTCGCCGCATCCTGTGGCGCGAGGTCAGGAACAGCGACCTGCCGCGCGATCTGGATGTCACCGAATGGTTCGCGGACGAATTGGCACAGCGCGGCGGCAGCGACGCGGTTGCTTTCCTCACCTCACGGGATGTGCGGCACTATTGCGAAGCCTTGGCCACGGTCGAGGGGATCTCGGCCCAAGCGGTGGCCACCGTCGGCTTGTCAAACGGTGAACGGATCGGCAACCGGGTGGATTACTCCCGCCGCGACTGGGGCACCATCAATGTCGCGCTGCGCCTTTCCGAAGGGCTGACGCAGGCCGGGCTGATTGAGGCGCTGAGCATCGTGGTTCAGGCCCGCACCGCAGCCGTGATGGATGCGGGGTTTGAGCTGCCGGGCGGCGGCGGAACAGCAACCGGCACCGGCACCGATTGCGTCGCGGTTGCTGCACCTTCCGGGGCAAATCCCTATGCTGGGCTGCACACGGCCACCGGCGAAGCCATCGGAAAAGCCGTCTACAAGGCCGTCCACACTGGCGCGCTGGAGTGGAAGGTATCCAACGCCCGGAGGGCGGTCGATGCCTGAGCGCGTGCAGATGCAGGCAGCGGCGTTGACGCAGGCGGGCCGCGCCTGCACCATCTGGCCGCGTCACGACCGTCCGGCAGACTTCCATTCGGCGCGTTTTGACCGCGGCGCTGAGCAAACCAACCCGGGACTTCCGGGCCACTGACGGAGGCTGCTATGTCCTTTGCCCCTCTTTTCGATTTCATGGCCCGCGGCGGTCCCGCCCTTTGGGTCATCGGCGCGCTGTCGGTTCTGACACTCGCCCTGTTTCTGTGGCGCCTGATCGGGCTGGCACAGGTCGGGGTCTGGCGCAGGCCGCAATCCGAAACATGGCTGGATCAATGGCGGGCCGGGGGGGCGGTGCCTGTCGCGCCGGGGCGCACGCCGCTGGACCGGGTCACACGGTCGGCGATGACGGCGCTGCTGACGCCCGAGTTCAGTCCCGAAACCGCAGAAAAGGAAACCACCCGCATCGCCAAGGCCGAGCTGGCCGCTTTGCGTCATGGTCTGCGCCCCCTTGAGCTGATCGCCGCAATCGCGCCGCTGGTCGGCCTCTTGGGGACCGTTCTGGGCATGATCGGCGCTTTCCAGGCGCTGCAGGAAAGCGGCAGCGGCGCGGATCCTTCCGTGCTCGCCGGCGGCATCTGGGAGGCGCTGCTGACCACGGCTGCGGGCATGGCCGTGGCGATCCCGGCTTCGGCGCTGGCCTCCTGGATCGAAGGGCTGGCCGAGCGTGAACAGGCCCGGATGGAGGATGCCGCCACCCGCGTCTTCACCGCAGCCGCTGCCCGACCGGCACAACGTCAGGCCGCGCAATGACACTGGCCTTCGGAGCACCGCGCCGGAAAAAGCGCATCAGCCTCGCGCCGATGATCGACGTGGTGTTCCTGCTGTTGGTGTTCTTCATGCTGGCTTCGCAATTCGGCCGCGACCGGGTGGTTCCGCTCACTATGGGTGGGGCAGGAGCCGCCTATCAGGGGCCGCCCCGGCTGGTGCTGGTCACAGCGGACGGGCTGCATCTGAACGGAGTTCCGGTCGCAGCTGATGCCTTGGCGGCGCAGCTGATCTCGCTGACGCAGGAGATGTCGGACGCCATCATCCTGCAACCGGACAAAACAGCGTCGCTCCAGCAGATGATGGATGCTGCGGTGCTTCTGACTGATGCAGGCTTTACCGGCCTTGTGATCATGGAGTGAGCGGCATGGATTTCTCCAAACCAAAAAAACGCGAGACGGGTGAGCCGATCCTGCCGATGATCAACGTGGTCTTCCTGCTGCTGATCTTCTTCCTCCTGTCCTCGCAAATCGCGCCGCGCGCGCCCTTTGCGGTGGTGCCGCCGAAACTGGAGAGCGGAGATCCCTCGGCGCCCGAGGCCGTGCTGTTCATGGCCGCCGATGGCCGCCTGCATTTCGCGGGCGCGCAGGATGAGGGCGCCATCGCTGCGGTGACGGCGCAGGCCGGGCAGATTGGGGTGCTGACCCTGCGGGCGGATGCCCAAGTTCCGGCACATGAAGTTGCGGCGCTGATTGCCAGGCTCAGGGCGGCGGGCATCGCATCGGTGACATTGACCGGAACCGGATCATGAGCCGTATCGCGCTCTTTCCGGCATGCGTTGCCTCGGCGGCGCTTTTGCACGCGCTGCCCTTTGTGGCGCTTCCGGATGGCGGCACAGAGGCAGAGGGCAGCGGCGGCACCGGTCAGATCACGCTGGTGGCGGCCTCGGCTGAGCTGGCCCAGCAGGTGTCCAAATGGCGGCGCCCGCAGGATATCACCACTCAGGTGCCGACCGTAGTGCAGCCCGCTCTGATCGCCAATCCGCAGCCCGTCCCGTCTGCCAGCCCGTCCTCTGTGCCGGACCTTCCAACCTCTGCTCCGGCCGTGCTGGCCCCGGCGGTCCAGGCGGAGGCCGCACCCGAAAAACCCGCCCCCCCACCGCCGCCGCCTGCTCCCCCACCGCCTGCGCCTCCGCCGGTTGCTCCAGCACCGCCTGCGCCAGCCCCGCCGCCCAAACCGGCGCCAGCAGCTGAGGCTCCGGCGGAGGCAAAACCGGCAGCGGCTTCGGTGGCCGTGAACCAGCAGGCCGCAGGCAGTGGCCAGCGCAGCGCCCGTGGTGACAATGGGGGCGACGAGACCAGCACCGGAAACGCTGCCCGGGAAGCCAAGCTGAAACGCCGCTGGGGCGCGGCCATCCTGTCTAGGATTGAACGCCAGATGCGGCGCCCGCGTGGCGACGATCAGGGCAAAGCCCGGGTGCGCCTGAAAGTTTCGACCCAAGGACGGCTGATCGGGGCCTCTGTCGTGCGCAGCTCCGGCAGTTCGACGCTGGACCATGCCGCATTGCAGGCGGCGCAAAAAACACGGTACCCACGTGCGCCCAAGGCGCTGGCGCCGGGTACCTATACCTTCGATTTCTCACCCCGTTTCACTAGGTGACGCTTGCAGTTCAGCGTCCTCGGGACAGGAACAAGGAGTACAGTGAATGCCGCGCAGGACATGCTGGTCGGGAGGCATTTCTGTGCCACTGGATGACCGCTGGACACCTGCTGACCGGCAACCGTGTCAGTCGGCGATTTCTATGCGGACTGTGTAGGGGGCGGAACGCACCAAAGGTGCGATATCGCCATCGAACGCCCCGAGACGCACCAAGCCGCGGGAGTTCTGGAACGGTTTGTAGAAGATCGCCAGATTGCCCCAAGGCGCATATAACGTGATGTCGCCGGTTTCGGGCTTGTAGCTTGCCGGTGCGCCTGTTGTGTCAAGTTTGCGGGGCAGGTCGGAAATTTTTTCAATTCCGTGGTAATCCGTAAGGGTCAGCTCAAGCGGCAGCATCGCCGCAAAATCCCGTCCGGCAGCAGTATCATCCAGCGTTGCTGAGAGGCGGTCTTCGCCAAATATGAACTCGATTTTGGTCATGGTGCCTTCTTTCTGTGTCGCTGTACCAGATGTTTCTGCCACGACGGGAGCGGACAGCGCGAGCGCACTCATCAGTGCCAAAGCCGGAGTTTTGAGCCAGTTCACGTTCATTGTCCTCCTCAGATCTCCTGAAATGCGACCAAGGCGTAATTGGGTGTCCCACCTTGGCCATGATGATCAGGCCTTGGTCATGTCGATGACATAGCGATAGCGGGCCTGCTTTCTGACGACCTTTTCACAAGCCGCGCCGATCTGATCCGGAGTGATCATTTCATAGGTCGCTGCGATGCCGTGATGGGCGGCAAAATCAATGACCCGCTGCGTTTCGGCGATGCCACCGGTCATCGAACCTGCCAGGCTTTGACGGCCGAACCCCATCATCATGCCATGCGCCCCTTCGATGGGGAACAGCGCGCCAACATTGACCAGGGTCTTGTCGAGCTTGAGCATATTGAGGAATGGTTGCATCGGGTAGGCCACCGGCACCGTGGAGAGCATAAGATCAAAACTGCCCATCTGGCGGCGCATGACGTCTTCATCGGACCAGAGATAAGCCTCGGACGCACCAAAGGATTTCGCGTCCTCCAGCTTATCCTTGGATGTGGTGAAGACGACAACCTCGGCATCTTTTGCCGCGGCGAGCTTTACCGCAAGGTGGCCAAGACCACCCATGCCGATCACGCCATAGCGCTGCCCGGGCTGCAAATCCCAGTGGTTGATCGGCGAGAAAGTCGTGATACCTGCGCACAGCAGAGGCGCAAAACCCGCGAGATCCACCCCCGGCGGAATGCGAAGCGCAAAGTCCTCTTTCACGACGATCTTCTTCGAGTAACCACCATATGTGACCCCGCCCGAGATCTTGTCTGGGGAGTTGTAGGTGAAGGTGGTGCCATTCAGGCAATTCTGTTCCCGGTCAGCGAGACAGTTCGCACATTCGCCGCAGCTGTCGACCATGGTGCCTACACCTGCGATGTCGCCTTCGCGGAACTTGGTCACCTCGGCGCCGACGCCGGTGACGCGGCCCACCATTTCATGGCCAGGGACCAGAGGAAAGGTCGGCATCCCCCAGTCGCCCTTGTAGGTGTGGATGTCCGAGTGGCAGATCGAGCTGTACAGGATTTCGACCACCACATCCTTTGGACCGGCTGCACGGCGAGGGATGGTGTGCGGTGCAAAGGATCCGCTGGTGTCGAAGGCGGCCCAGCTTTTTACATTGCTGGCGCCAAGCGGGCTTGCGGCCTCCTGCGCCTTGGCCGCGCTGGACAGGGCCGCAGCGGTGAGTGGGGCAGTTGCCATGGCCGCGGTGCCACCAAGGAAGGACCGGCGGCTTTCGCTCTCGCGGGTCAGGATTTCGGCCTTTTGGTTGCAGGCTTCACACATGGGGATCTCCTTGGACGGTTGGCTACGAGGTACAGGACCAAGATACTCCATTCTCCGCATTGGATAATCCCGGCCTGCTGCACAGCATTCATGAGAAGCTATCATGAATGCTGTGCAGAACAGGCCCATGATCCGGCTGGCGGAGCTCTCTACCTTTTGTCCTATCCAACGCGATCAACCAAAAAGGACAAATGCCATGAAACTCATGCTCACGGCCCCCGCGCTCATGCTCGCCGCCTCAACCGCCTTTGCCCAATCCGTGGAGATCAGCCGACACGAAGACCGGCCCGGCCAAATTGGAAGCGGCACGGTCTTTACCGGTACGGCCTATATCTCCCCTGTATTCGGCCCCCAGATGAATAATGTCAGCGCTGGCGAGGTGACGTTTCTTCCCGGCGCCCGCTCTGTTTGGCATACGCATCCGGCTGGGCAGATGCTGGTCGTTACCCATGGCACCGGCTGGACCCAGGAGCGCGGTCAGGACAAGCAGGTCATCAAGGCCGGTGATGTGGTCTGGTGCCCGCCCGGTGTTGAACACTGGCACGGCGCGAGCGACAGAACATCGGTGACACATTACGCCATTCAGGCGGTGGCCGATGGCTCGGCCGTCAGTTGGGGTGACCAGGTCACGGAGCAGGAATACCTCGACTGAAGCGCAACTTAATCATCGATTTCATGAAGGGCGGACATAGATTGTGGAAGAACGACCATGAGCAACAACACACAAATCCCGGCCCCTTTCATGATACGCGAGAACATCAACGACCTGATTGCCTTTGCCGCTGTTGCGGAAGAGCGCAGTTTCACGCGGGCTGCGGCACGGCTGAACGTGTCGCAATCCGCGCTGAGCCATACAATCAAGGGGCTGGAGCAGCGGCTGGGCTTGCGCCTTCTGACGCGCACCACACGCAGTGTTGCCCCGACCATCGAGGGAGAGGACCTGCTTGCCACGCTCAACCCCTGTTTCGAGAAGATCGAAAATCGGTTGCAGGCGCTAAATGACGCGCAGGATCAGCCAACGGGGACAGTGCGGATCGTGGCAGTGGAATACGCCATCGAAAGCATCCTGTGGCCCAAGCTGTCGCCGGTGCTCAAGAAGTATCCTTCGGTGAATATCGAGTTTGTCATGGACTACGGCTATACCGATCTGGCGGCGTCACAATGTGATGCAGGGGTGCGCTATGGTGATCAGGTCAGCGAGGGGATGATCGCCATGCGGATCGGCCCGGATGAGCGGATGGTCTGTGTCGGTGCCCCTGAGTATTTCAAGGAAATGGGCACACCGCAGGTGCCACAGGACCTGTCCGATCACCGCTGTATCAACCTGCGTCTTTCCACCCACGGCGCGCTTTATGCCTGGGAGTTTGAGGACAAGGACGGCAACGAGATCAACGTCAAAGTCAAAGGTCAGGCCTGTTTCAACACGGTCAATCCAGTGATGCAGGCGGCCACGGATGGGCATGGTCTTGCCCTCATCCCGGAACGCCTTGCCCAGTCGCGTCTCGACAGTGGCGCGCTGCAGATGTGCCTTGGTGATTATTCTCCCTATTTTTCGGGCTTCCACCTTTATTACCCCAGCCGCCAACGCCCGTCCTCGGCGTTCAGCGTGGTGCTGGAGGCTCTGCGTGAACGCGGCTGAGACCAAAGGAAGGGTATGAGGCTAGGCATTCATGAAATGGCATCATGAGTGGGGTGATCAGGACGGGCATTAAGCTTTCGGAAAAAGGGGCCACATCATCAGGCAGAAGCAACCCAACAGGAGATCCCGATGAAGACCTCTATTGCCGCCTCTGCCTTTGCGCTGATGACCAGCCCGGCCTTTGCCCAGGATGTGAAAACCACGTTGCCCGATGCAGTGGGGCAAGTCTCCCCGGCGCTGGAAGCCTATGCCACGGATACGATCTTCGGCTCGGAATGGACCAATGAGGCGCTGTCGATGCGTGACCGTGCACTGCTGACATTCGCAGCGCTTGTGACACGTCACGAAACGGAAAATCTTGGCAGCTATGTCGCGCTGGCACTGGACGCGGGCGTGACCCCGGCAGAGCTGTCCGAGACGATCACCCACCTGGCCTTCTACACTGGTTTTGGCAATGCAACCGCAGCGTCCGAGGCCGCAGCGCCTGTGTTTGCCGCTCGCGGCGTGTCGATCGATGCCTTGCCGCCCGTGTCCCCGGATCTGTTGCCGCTCAATAAAGAGGCCGAAGCCGCCCGTGAAAAGCTTGTCAGTGGCCTTTATAGCGACGTCAGTATCGGTGTTGTCGACAACACCCGCGAGGTGCTGTTTCTGGACCTCTGGCTGCGCCCAGATCTTGCCCCCCGCGACCGCAGCCTTGTGACCGTCGCCGCCTTGATCGCCGCAGGTCAGCCTGAGCAGATGACCTTTCACCTGAACCGCGCCATGGACAATGGTCTCTCGCAGGAGGAAGCTGGGGCCATGCTGTCGCACCTTGCCTTCTACGCGGGCTGGCCAAAGGTATTCTCGGCCATGCCCATTGCCAAAGAGGTGTTTGAAAATCGCGGGCAATAAGACCGCATGAAGGTTTGGGAAAGGCAGCAAAGTCAGAAGGAGAGATGGATGAAGATCGGAATTCTCGGCTCCGGCCTTATGGGCGCCAAGCTTGGCGCACTCTGGGCAGCCTGTGGTCATGACGTGTGTTTCTCCTATTCTCGCAGCACTGCCAAGCTCGCGCGTCTCGCAGGCGATTGCGGCGGAACATCGGGCACGGTTGCCGACGCGGTCGCAGGAGCGGATGTGCTGCTTATTGCGGTGCATTGGTCACGCATCGACGATGTCCTGCAGCAGGCCGGAGATCTGGCGGGAAAGGTCGTGCTCAATTGCTGCGTGCCGCTGAATGACAGCAACACAGAGCTGGTGGTGGGCACAACGTCCTCGGGCGCCGAAGAGCTGGCCAAGGCCCGGCCCAAAGCCCGCTGGGTGTCGTGTTTCAACACCATCCCGTCCGAGAGTTTCCGGCCTGTGTTTGACCGAAAGGGACAAACGCCCGCGCCGCAGGTCTTTACCTATGGTGATGATGCGGAGGCAAAAGAGATCGCAGGAACGCTGATCCGGGACATCGGGTTTGAACCGCTTGAAACCGGGGGGCTGCGCAATGGGCGTTTTGTCGAACCCTTTGCCATGGCGACGGTCGAGCTGGCCTATGTGCAGCCCGGCGGTCCGGCGCTGACCTATCGATTTGAAAAACTGCGCGGCTGACCGCGCATGAAAGGAGATCAACCATGAAAATCATCCGTTCCGGCAGCGCGCCGTCCAGACCGGGCCCCGAAGACTGGTTCACCGGCTCGGTCCGGATCGACCCGGTGTTTCAGGCCGAAGACCCCGGGCGGGTCAGCGGTGCCCATGTGACATTCGAACCCGGCGCCCGCACCGCGTGGCACACTCATCCGGCAGGGCAAACCATCATCATCACATTTGGCCGCGGACGTGTGCAGCGCGAAGGCGGCCCCGTCGAAGAGGTTAGCGCAGGCGATGTAGTCTGGTTCCCGGCTGGTGAAAAACACTGGCACGGCGCATCGCCTGACACCGCCATGAGCCACCACGCCATCCAGGAAAGCATCGATGGTGTCGCCGTTGACTGGATGGAGAAGGTCAGCGACGAAGACTACAACGGCTGATCTTTGGGGCGAGCAGGCGGGTTAGACCTGCTCGCTGCCCAAGGGTCTTGCATCGGCGATAGTTGCCGCGGGCATCAAGGACGCATGGCACAGTGCGCGCCGCCTTGGCGTTCCGCCATTAATGATCTGAACTCATCAGTGGGTTCAATTCTGCATGGATTATCGCAGGAGCCTGCCTGCCATAAGTTCCACCCCATCAGATACGCACTGGAACTTCTGCCGCTCGATCGACGGCAGGGGAGCCATTGGCGATACACTATGACAAAGGAAAACCCCAATGATCCTTCAAGAAACTTACACTCTTTCCAATGGCGTCGAGATTCCGAAACTTGGTCTTGGCACCTGGATGATCGACGACGCGGTAGTTGCGGATGCGGTCAAGGCGGCTGTGAACCTTGGCTATCGCCACATCGACACCGCGCAGGCCTATGCCAACGAACGCGGTGTTGGCGAAGGAGTCCGTGACTGCGGCGTGGACCGCGACGAGATTTTCGTGACCACCAAGCTGGACGCCGGCATCAAGACCTATGACGAGGCCAAGGCAGCCATCGACGGCTCTCTTGCCACGATGGGGTTGGACTATATCGATCTGATGATCATCCACAGCCCGCAGCCGTGGGAAAATTTTGCAGGCGACGACCGGTACTTCGAAGGCAATCTTGCCGCGTGGAAAGCGCTGGAAGAGGCGCTTGAAGCAGGCAAACTGCGCGCCATCGGTGTGTCCAATTTCCAGAAGGAAGATCTCGACAACCTGATCGAGAACGCCACCGTCAAACCGATGCTGAACCAGATCCTGGCCCATATCAGCAACACGCCCTTTGACCTGATCGACTACACCAAGAGCAAAGGGATCCTTGTCGAGGCCTATTCGCCTGTCGGTCATGGTGAGCTGTTCAAGAATACCGAGGTCGGCGCAATGGCCGAGAAATACGGCGTCAGCATCCCGCAGCTTGGCATTCGCTATTGTCTGCAGCTGGGCCTGCTGCCTTTGCCGAAGACCGGAAACCCGGATCACATGGCCAACAACTCGGCGGTGGATTTCGAAATTTCCGACACAGATATGGATGCACTGAAGTCCATCGAGAAGATCAAGGACTACGGCGAACATAGTTTCTTCCCGGTCTACGGCGGCAAGATGTAAGCGGCGCCTTCGGGATCGGCCGCTACTGAAACAACCGGTGGGGCCCGTGGTCCCGCCGGTCTATTTGTCGGTTCTGCTTGGCGTGCCCACGACAGTTAGGGCGCGAGAATACGGGCACATGGTGGGCTGGGACCATAGTCACGGGGTCGGAATGATCTTTGGCCCCGTGCTTTGGATGATCGACCTGGGTCTGGTGGTCGCCGGGCTGATCTGGCTGGTGCGCGAGGGCGACGGGACGTCATCGCAGCGCAAAGCGTCCGGCGCGCAGTCCTAACTCGATATGCGATTTGCCCGTGGCGAAATCGATTCATAAGAATACGCCGCGCGCAAAAGTTATTGATTTCATAAGCTTGCGGGCCGCTTGGGGGAGCTTCCATATAGCCGCTGCAAGGATCATAGCCGTTGCAAGGATCGTCGGGCATAGGCAGTGAGAGAGATCTGAGCGCATCAAAAATGCCTCGACTGTTTGTTATTCGAATTTTAGAATGTGATGAGCACACGAGATGAGGGAGGATTCAGACATGCGTGGAATGCTATTGGGCCTTTGTATGACCGCCATCGCGGCGCCTGCACTGGCGGATAAGGTCGGCATCACCAAGGACATGATGAGCGTGACCGTGACAACGCCTGGCGGCGCTGTTGAGATCAAGCGCAATCAGGATCCCGAAGCGCGTCTGGGTGAACCTTGGACAAAGACCTCGCGCCCCTGTCCCAATTTCTGCATCCAGCCGATGACACCGGCACCCGGGGTGACGACCATTGGCGAGCTAGAGGTGCTGGAGTTCCTGAAATCCGGGGAGGCCCTGCTGGTTGATGGGCGCGTTCGCCCGCAATATGAGCAAGGCACAATTCCGGGCGCCATATCGGTGCCCTATACCGAGGCGGCCGACCGGCTGGGGGAATTCGGCTGCGAGGTCGATTTCGATGGCTGGATCTGCGAGGGCGAGGTGCCGTCGGTGGTCCTGTTCTGCAACGGGCCATGGTGCGGTCAGTCCCCGACGGCCGCGCGCCGCATGATCGAGGCGGGCTTCCCGGCCGAGAAGATCTACTACTATCGAGGTGGCATGCAGAGTTGGAACATGCTGGGCCTGACCGTGGTGCCGGGCGGCTCCTGAGGCGGCCCAGACCGATATGCTATGGCGGGCGCCTTGCGGCGGATGATGCTGCAAGGCGCGCATAATCGGGGCCGGAAACCGGGCAGGCGGTGCCTCAGGCGACCACCCGGTCTGCCTCCCAGGACCCGGCGGCCTCCAGGATCCGCTCGGGGTTGCGATAGGCATCGCGCAGCAGCCGTTCATACAGGGCGCCTTCTGACTGCCGCGTGACGGGACCGCCGATCAGCGCTGCAAGGGCCTCTTCCAGCGCATCGACCGTGCCGGAGCCTTCGTCGAACTGCGCCTTCTTGCGCCAGACCAGATCCGGGGGCAGCAGGTCGTCGCAGGCCTTGCGCAGGATCCATTTTTCCGTTGTAGCGCCGGTTGCATCCGGGGCATCGGGGTCGGTGCGGCGCATCTTCAGGTCGGCGGGGATGGCCTGGGCAAAATCGATCAGCTCCCGGTCGAGGAACGGCGTGCGGGCCTCAAGGCTTTCGGACATGGTGACACGATCAACACGTTGCAGATTGATGTTGTGCATGGTGCCAAGGGAGCGGGTCAGCTCATCCGCCAGCGCCCGGGGATCGTCGACATACTCGTGGTGGTAGGTATAGCCGGCGAACAATTCGTCGGCGCCTTCACCGGTCAGCACCGCCTTCACTTTGGCGCGTGCCAGCCGCGCAGCGAACAGGGTGGGCAGCGCTGAGCGCACCAGATCCACATCAGCGGATTCCAGATGATAAAGGACATGCGGCAAGGCCTCTGCCACGTCCTGCGCGGTAAAGACGGTCTCGTAGTGGTCTGATCCGATATGTTCGGCCACAGCACGCGCGGCAACCAGATCGGGGCTGCCCTTGGTGCCGACAGCAAAGGTTTTGAGCGGACCCAGCCCCTGTGCCTTGCGCGCCTTCTGGGCAAGCGCCGCGATGATCGAACTGTCCAACCCGCCGGAGAGGAAGCTGCCGACCTCCACATCCGCGACCATCCATTTGGCAACGGCTCCCTCCAGTACCAGACGCAGTTCCTGCGCGGTGGCGTCGATATCGAGATCCGGGCCCGCTGCGGCAGCGCCCTGAGGCGTGCGGTACCATTGCCGCCAGCCGGTGCGGCTGTCGAACAGATGTCCGGGCGGGACCGCTTCGACCTGCTCGACCGGGACGCCGTCAAAGGCTTTCAGCTCGGAAGCGAAGACCAGCCCATTGCCCAGCCGCGCCATGTATAGCGGTTTGATCCCCAGTGGATCGCGCGCGGCAATGATGCGGTCTTTGGTAATCAGAACAAAGGCGAACATGCCATCCAGCTGGGTGACCCAGCGGGAGCGCCCGGAGCGGAACAGGTGCAGGATCGTTTCACTGTCAGAAGCCGTCTCAAACGCCGCATCGCCTAAGATAGCCCGCAAATCGGCGTGGTTGTAGATCTCGCCATTGGCAACCAGCATGTCACCTGTCTGGTGGATGGGCTGGGCGCCGTCCTCGGGGCCGATGATAGACAACCGGCAATGGGCCATGGTGAAGGCGGTCTCAGTTGCAAGGGGCTCGATGGTGGGGGTATCTGCATGCCGGAGGACATGCACCTCGTCGGGGCCGCGATGGGCGATTTTCGCGATCATCTCCTCGGCCAGCCCGGCATCGCTGATATTCCAGAAACAAACAAATCCACACATGGTTCTTGGTTCTCAATCGGTTCCATAGCGGTCGCCATAAGGGCGGGGCCGCATTTTGCGCGCGCCGGGCCGTCCTTGCCATGACAGGCCGCGCTGCGCTGTCTTGGCGGCGGCGGGGCAAGGGGGCTGCTGATCGGCTTTGGCCGATGGGCGGGCGCCTTTAAAGTTTTGCGGCACCATGGCTATCAAAATCTCTTGGTTGATAATAATGAAACATTCTAGCACTATGGATGAGAAAAATTTGACCATAGTGCCATGCCTCGACGTCTTCCTGTTCTCAATGCCCTCAGATCCTTCGAAGCTGCCGCGCGGCATGAAAGCTTCAAGGAGGCGGCGACTGAGCTGAACGTGACCAACGCGGCCATCAGCCATCAGGTCAAATCGCTTGAAGAAGCCTTTGGGATGAGCCTGTTCCGGCGTCGTGGGCGTGCGGTTCAACCGACCGACGCGGCAAAACGTTTTGCAGACCGGATCGGCAAGGCCTTCGACATGATTGAGGCCGCTGCGATTGAACTGCAGGGCAACCCGATGAGCGGGACATTGCGGGTGGCGGTTACGCCCTTTTACGGCAATCGCATCGTATTGCCGCGCCTGTCGCGGTTTCATGCCATGTATCCGGAGATCACGGTCGAACCGGAGATGAGCGCCACGGATACCGATTTTCGCAAATCGGATCTTGATGGTGGCATGCGCTATGGCACCGGGGAGTGGCCCGGGCTGACCGCAGTCGAACTGCACCGTGATGAACTGGTGCCGGTGGCGGCGCCCTCGGTTGTCTCGGGGCGGCGTCTGCCACTGTCCGCCGATGAGATTGCCAAGCTGACCCTGGCCTATATCGAGGGCCGCAAGGACGATTGGCAGGCCTGGCTGAACCTTTTGAGTTATGCGGGGTCGCCACCACAGGGCATGGTCGCCTACGACAGCCGGGCGCGGGTCGTGGACCTTGCCTTTGCCGGGCATGGTGCTGCGCTGGCCGATGTCAGCCTGACCGCTGCCGACGTGGCTGCTGGGCATCTTGTGCGCCTCAATGAGACCCGCCTGACCACCGGACGGGGGATGTGGCTGGTCTATCCGGATACGGATTTCCCCGATCCGCGGCTCATTGCCTTTGGCGAATGGTTCAAATCCGAGGTCGCAAAGATCCCGATCGCCTAGGTGCTCGACGTGAGTGGGCCTCTCAGCAGTGAGGCTTGGCTCCGATCTCTCCAATGCGATCTTGAAATGTGCTCTGAGCATTCTAATGGCTGTTGTCAGAACGCATGCTCTTGCATGTCTGGCAGCATGCAGAGGTTGCCAATCGGCTTCCAAGGCTTGCGGCACGACGTCACGAGTGCAGTCGTTGCAGCGGGCGCACGGCAAAATTTCGCTGCCAAATCAGCGGCGCAACGCCGGTCTGCTGGCAGGCCAGTTTCAATTCACGAGCCAATTTACATATGTATTTTTCTGAATGTAATGGGCGCGCCGGGCCTCGTTCACCTTGAGATCAGCAACCGGCACAGGAGAAAGACATGAGCATGAACAGTGTTTCCTACCGCGAGTACACAGTGAGTTTCGAAGGCACCGACGGTGTTAAACTGTCCGCCGAAACCGGCCTTGATACAGGTATTGGCGGTGGCAAATGGCACCGTAACGAAGCTGAGACACAGCAGGTTGAAACGGTATCAACCGATGATGCCTCTGTTGCTGTGACGCTTAGCGCTGAGGCCATCGCAGAGCTGAAGTTCATGATCGAAGAGGAAAAGCTTGCGGGTGATCTCTACGAGGCCTTTTACGATGTTTATGGAGAGGAGATCTTCGCCAATATCGAGGAGTCCGAAGACCAGCACTTTGACGCGCTTGTCGATTATGCAGAGAAGATCGGCGTCGATGTCGATTCCTTCGTTTTCGACACCGCTGGCGAATTCTCCAATCCCGAGTTGCAGGAGATGTACGACACGCTTCTGGAGCAGGGGCTGACCTCGCTAGAAGACGCGCTGGAGGTCGGTGTGGCGATCGAGGAGAAAGACATCGTCGATATCGCGGCTGCGGCCGAGGCCGTGCCGGACACTGCTCTGGCGGACATCTATGAAAACCTGTTGCAGGGCTCCTATGCGCACCTTAATGCCTTTGAGGCATTGTTGTGAGCGAAATCGCCTCCGGTTTTCGGACACAGATTGGCTTGGCCTCGCATCCGCGAGGCCAAGCGCAACCACGGCCGCGGTTATTGCAGGTGTTGGGAGGCTAGTTGGCCGGGCCAGCATCAACCGGCGACAGCTCCGCACAACTGACGCACTGCGCGTCCGGCCCATTCCGGGGCAGGGGACAGAACCGCATCCAAAAGGCTGTTATAGATCGCCTCGGGGAAGGCCGTGGCACGTTGCTGGCGCGTATCGTAGTGCAGCAGCATGCATTCAAACGTCGCGCATTCCTGATCGGCCGACCACATTGTGTGCCCGATCTGCAAACGTTTGCTGTCCACGCCCAGGATCGCGGCCTCGATTGACAGGGTTGCCGGAGCGCGCACTTCCCCCACGTACCGCAGGTGCGTCTCAAGCGTATATAGCGCGCAGCCCGTTTCCTCGAAATATGCGGTACCGATCCCGAAACGGTCTTGCAGTTTCCATGTCGCATTGCTGAACGGGACCAGATAGTAGGCTTCGTTCAGGTGGCCATAGGCATCCAGCCACTCCTGCTGAAGCGGCTCTTCGTGTACGCGAAATGTCGACATCTCCGCTCCCCCGGCTCAGGCAGGTTTGGAAAAGACGACCAGTTTGGTCATCGCCGGGATTAGGTTGTCGACGGTCTCTACCTCGAAACCGATCTTTTTGCCCATTTCCGTCAGCCAGCCCACCGATAGCGAACGGGCGTCGGGGGTAAAGGCCATGTGCTGCAACTGCCAGAGTGCGGCCAGCGCAGGTCCGCGGCGGTTCTCTTCCACCATGAAGTCATGTACCATCAGCTTGCCACCGGGAGCCAGCGCCTCAAAGCCTTTCGTCAGCAGGCCTTCGACGTCGTCGCCGGGAACGCCGCTCATCAGATAGGACATCAGGATGGCGTCCTGGTTGCCTGGCCACTGGATTTCGATGGCGTTGCCGGGAATATAGCGCACCCGGTCGATCAGACCGGCCTCGGAGACAAAGCCCCAGCCGATTTCTGCCACGTTGGGGAAGTCGATGATGGTGGCCTCAAGGTTCTCATATTCGTTGCACAGGCTGATGGTCATCGCGCCGGTACCGCCGCCCACGTCCAAGAGGGTCTTGGCATGGGACAGGTCCACAGTGCGGGCCAGTGTGCGCCCCGGGCCAAGAGAGCCGGCGTGCTGGCTTTCGGAATAGACCGAAGCCTGTTCTTCATCCGCCATCCAGTGCCGGTAAGAAGCGATTGCATCCTCGGAGAGTTCGCCTTTCATCACCGCATTCAACTGCAGCAGGAAGGGGTACATCTGCTGGTCGATCTGATAGCGAAGATAATCCCCGAAATCGTATTTCGATGTTTTCGAAAGGAAATTCTGCGCGGCGGGGGAATTCTTGATCTTGTCATCGTCCGTGTTGCTCAGCAGCCCGACGCTGGCCAGCGCGGTTGTCAGCGTGACGATGCGGTTGAGCGGCACATCTGCGGCCTCTGACAGTTCTTTGGCCGTCTTGGGGCCGTCCGCGAGCAGTGAAAAGATACCGACATGCAGACCGGTGAACAGCGCCTTTGATGCCATGAAACTGAAAGCGATGGACGACAGATCCTCCGCGCTTTCGATTGCATTGTTGTCGAGTGTCGCCGGGGTCAGATCCTGCATGAAGCCCACTTACCTTTCTGTCATTTCGGATGTGTCTGGGAGCATACACAGCCGTAGCTGCCACGCAACAGTAGTGCCGGGAACATGTTACAAGTTGTCGGTTTTGAGCCAAATTTTGATGCATTCTACGGTGGAAACCACTTTCTATGGCCTGCGTTTCCACTCGCAAAGGGCAGGGCACGGATGGGTTTAACCGCACCTAGTGGCAGGGCAGATCGCCTGATGTCTGCCCGACAAGAGGAATGTTTTTGCGCCTCCGCCGCCGCGGTTTGCGCTGAGTGTCGGCTGCGCGGTGTTAGCCTGCCTGGCGTTCAGCGCCCGTATGGCGGCCTTCACCCATGTAGAGTTTCTGCATATCGACGAAAGGTCCTGTCTCCAGCCGACCGCGGATCGCGGCCCATCCCTCCGGGTTGTCATGGATTATCTGATACAGCTCTGATGGCACGTTCAGGTATTCGATGTATTTTTCCGATGCGGTTTCCAGCCAGGCAAAGACATAGCTGCCGGTCTCTTCGTCCACATCGACAAGCCGCAGTTCAATGCCTTCAGCCAAGGGGGCGGTTTCGACGCTGCGCAGGATATGCAGTTTCATCATCTCGACGATCACATCGTCCAGCTCCAGTTGCCGCAGCAGCAATTTTTCCCGCACCGCAGGCCAGCCAAAGGTCAGTCGCACGGTTAGCCCTTTGCCGACCTCCTGCGCGGCAGCGGGGGCCTGCGACCCATAACTGGTGGAAAACAGATCATTGGCCTCATCCTCCAGCTCCAGATGATCGCGCAACCGGTTGGCAGGCATCGCAGCGATCCATTGCCCGCGCCCGGCGTCGAGGTAATTGAACTGCGGTTGCAGGCGAAAACTCTCGCCGCAGGCGGGGCAGGCCGCGTCCTGAAACCGGTCCTCCAGGATGTCGTCCCGTAGGTCGGGACGACGGTCGGCGTTGACACTGCCGACGGCGGACATGGACACGGGCGCCTCGCATTGCGGGCAGAGCAGATTGACGGGATGAAACAGGGACATCGGTCGGTGGCCTTTCGATCAGTCAGAGTTTGGACAACCAGTCAATCGCCGGATGGTTCGGTTTTAGCTTGCCCGAGTGATAGGCGGCATAAAGTTCGGAAAACCATTCGCCCGGCGCCCGGAACTGGTAGCCGGTCATGCCCTTGGCGCGTGCGCCAAGCAGATAGGAGGTCCAGCTGTTGGTATAACTCTCCTGATACACAACACCGTCAATCGCGAGCTTCTTGGCAGAGGTCATGCTGGACCATGGTTTTGCGGGCTCAGAGGCGCTATCGATATGTGCCTGAACCTGAACGCGCCGGGTGTCCCATTCTTCGTCCGTGCAGGTCTCGTCCGCGGGTTTGTCCGGGGCATGGGCGCTTGTGTTATGGGCCATGTATTCGGTGATATAGTCTTTGTCATATTTGAACTTCTTGGCAAATTTCTCGGCGATGTCCGAAATCGCCATGCCGTATTCGGTCCAGCCACCGAAATCCTTTTTGCTGCCGTTGCTGTTCATGAAGCCGTGTTTGTCATCCACCGCATGGCCAACCTCGTGCAGGGTGTTCCAGTTGAAGTAGGTCACCGGCTCTTCGTTCGCGGGTTTGCATTTTTCCAGCTCGGCACGCTCTTCCGGGGTGGCCGCATCATCTAGGCTGCCGACCGCGTCATCACTGCCGAAGGCATAGTTGGGCGACAGGCCCGCATCACCTTCGTGCATCACGATCCGCTTTTCGTTGCCCTGGTACATGGATCCGCCTTTGTCGGCTTCGTTGATGGCGAATTTCTTCAGCGAGTCATTGTTGAGCGTGTGGTCCATCGGCAGGTCTTGCATTGCCTTGTAGAAGGCCACGATATTGGGGCCTTTCAGATCGCCATCGGCGATTTCGGTGGCTGGCGCCAAGTTCTTGTTGCTGAAGTTCTTGATATCGCAGCCAAAGCGCGCCTTGAAGGCGACCTTGACCACCGCGCGCTGGGCTTCCGGCTCCAGATTGTCGATCATCGCATCCAGCTCGGCGGTGCCACCCGGGCGTGCCAGGATTTTCTCGATGTCTGCCGGGTCTGGCGGCGTATTGGCCCGCATCTGCGCCATGACATAGGCGCTGGTGCCAATGGCGCGCGCTTCTTCCAGCAGCTTGATGGCATCTGCAGGCTGTTTGCCTGCGTCCTGCGCCGCGGCATCCGCCAGTTTCTTGCGCATGGTGTCGATGCTGGGTTTGATGGCGTAGCGGTGTTCGTGCCCTTCGAGCACGGCCAGACGGGGCTTCACTTCCGGCTCGTCGCGCAGCTCTTTGTACGTCTTATGCTGCTTGGCCAGCTCCAGCGCCGTCTTGGTCAGGGCGATGGCCTTTTCGATATCGGCGCTGACCGCAGCATAGTTCTGGCCACCTCTGGCAGCGGTTTGCGCCCCAGTCAGCAGCTTTTCAACTTCGGCGACCTCGACGGCGACATAGGCGGCCTCTTCGTGGCCCTCGACCGGGGGCAGGGCCGTGCGGGCGCGGGCGATTTCCTGTGTGATGAAGGCATATTGCGAAATCACCTCGTCCGCCGTGTTGCAGGCCTCCAGCGCGGCGAGCAGATGCCCCTTGGCGACCTTGGGCGCCAATCCGTCTTTCTGGCAGTTTTCGATTTCCGCCGTCGCGGTCTTCAGGTGTACCGCTGCGACATCGGCGTTTTCACGGCTGCCGACGACTTTGATCGACAGTTTCGCCGCCTGCACCTGCGGCCACCAGGGGGCGCTGTCCTCATCCCCGCCAATGGCAGAATTCACCACTTCAAGGATGCCATGCGTCTTGGCAGTCGACAGGGCCTCTTCGGCCGAACGCGCCACTTCCTCTGCCATGGTTTTTGCCGTCGCGTAGTCACTCGGTGCCAGTTTGACCAGCGCGTCGTATTTGGCTTTCAGCCGGGTCAGCTGGGCCGCAATGGCCTCGGCATGTTTGTGCGCCTGTGCCTCGTCCAGCTTGGCCTTTGCCTCTGCCCGGGCGGTTTCATACGCCGAGGATCCGGTGATCGCGGTCAGCAACGCCTTGGCGGTCTCGGTGAGAGCCTTCAACTCCTTCACAGCTTGTGAATAATCGTTTTCCGACAGGTCGGTCTGGGTGGTATCGAGCTTGGCTGCCGCCAGCCGGTCTGTCATCTCCTTGATCCGGTCCTTGGTGGCATCGTTGCTTTCGGCAGCCAATGCACCGACAGCTGCCTGCGCATCGGTGACTGCCTGAGGGTAGGGGGCCGCCGCTGCAAGAAGAACCTTGCAGGCCTCAATCTTTTGATAGGCCTTTTCGAACATTCCGCGCGCGGCCGTGTAGGTATGCGCGGCCTTCATCGCCTCATATTTGGCAAAATCCGCGTCCGCCCGGGCAATCTGATGTACCCCGGCTTCCTTGCCCGGGCCGATCAGCGTGGCGCGGGGGACCTTGAAATAGGGGCCTTCCCAGCCCAGCACGGTTTTCAGCGTCGCCAGATCGGCGTCGGTGGCTTTCTCCCAACCGGCTGCATCCTTGGCCTTCTCCGCCGCGCCCTTGAAATCCCGCGCGGTTTGCAGCCGGATGCTTTCGTCGATCAGCGCCTGTATCTCGGTCTTTCGATGCTCCAGCTGGGTTTCTACGTCACCCCCCTCGGCTGTGATCTTGGCGATCACCGCGGTGGCCTTGGCCCGGTCGGCCTTGATCGTCTTGTAAAGCTCACCTTCCGCGCGGGCCTGGTCGACCATGGCGCGCGCGGCGGCCAGCTTGGCCTCGGCGCCATCGTAATCATAGGCCTCGGGCTTGATCAGATCGTCCGCTTCGCCGGTCAGACGGGTGATGTCATCCAGATGCGGCTGCAGGCAATTGGCATCATTCAGCGGCGTTAGTCCGGCCACGCGTGTTGCCAGCGAGGCCTTCAGTTCCTCATAGGCGTGATGCTGATGGACCAGCACCATGGCGAGTTTCAGGTTGGCGATGGCACTGTCCAGATGGGCGCGCGCATCGTCGTATTTCTTGGCCTTCTTGGCTTTTTCAGCCTCCGCGGCAGGCACCTGCGCCTTGGCGATCAGCACGGTGAAATCATTGCCGGTATCCGCCGCGACTACCTTGTCCCGGATATCGGTAAAGACCTTGAAGGCCGGGTCCCATTTCTTTTTCAGGTTATCCAGCGCGGCGGTATCGGTCAGCCCGTCGAGTTCAACCGAGGCCTCAGCCGCAGCCTTGGCGCTGTCGATGCGTTTTTCCGCATCCGCCAGGCAGGTGTTGGCCGTGGGGAAGTCGAGCTTGAGCGCATGGGCCACGGCTTCGGCCAGCAGCGCCTCGGCATCGGTCAGCATGCCCGCGGCCTGCGGTACGTTCTTCAGCCGTGCGATCTTGCCCTGAACGACTTGGCGCTTTTCCTTGTAGGCCTTACAGGCGTCCGCCTGCGCAGTGGTCGCTGCCCAATCCCCGGCCGTGGCATCCAGCAGGGATATGGCCGTTGAGTACTTGTGAAGCGCCGCTTCCGCCTTGGCCGAGGCGAGATCGCTTTCCATTTTCAGGATGATCACCTGAATGCCCGAGGCGCCATCGTGGTCCTTGAATTCCTTCAGCTTGGCCTCAAAGGCGGTCAGCTTGGGCGCGTATTGCTGCACCACCGGAATTTCGGTTTCCAGAAACGCGCGCAGGTGCCAGAATTTGCCAAGGGTCTTGAGAGAGTCAGCGTAGTCCTTGCTCGTGGCGACATCGGAATCGTTGTAATAGCCGTTCGCCTCGGTCAGCTTGACCGTGAGCAGGTTTTTGACAGCGCCGGGAAGCGTGGCCCAGTAATCGACCCAGGTCTTGGCCTTGGGCCGGGCGTCTTCATAGCTTTCCCGCAGCGTCCGCACCCGGGCAGTTTTGGCGTAAACTGCGGCGATCTCATCCAGCTTCTTGATGCCATCCTTGAATTTCTTGGCGGCCTTGGCCTGCTGCGCCGCATCGTAAAGGCGTTCCATCTCGCGGGCGGCATCGTCGATCGCTGGATCGCCGACCGTCACCCCACGCGCAGCGTCGGCCAGCTCCTTGCGGTCGGGGTCCAGCGCCATGAAATGGGCAAAGTCATCGGCCAGCACCTCGGCCTTGGTGATCTCGGCCTCAGCAGCCGTGAGCGCCTCAGTCGCGGTTTTCAGATCGTGAGCCTTTGCCTTTGCGATGGCGTCCGTGCGGATGTCGTTGATCTTGGCGATTTCGGGCGTGATTTCCGGAGCCCCGGCCTTTGGATGGCTGGTCAGGGGGACCATCCGCAGGTCAAAGATCGCCAGCGCCTTGCCAAAACCGGTCTTGGCTTCGGTGTCGGTGGCAACTGCCTTTTTCAGCCCGGCAAGGGCCTTTTCACCAGCGTCCAGCTTGGCCGTGCTGCTGCTTTCGGGTTTGGCCTTGGCTTCGTTCGCCAGCGCTTCGACTTTCTCCAGGGCGGTTTTCCATTTGTCCGGGGTCTGGCTGACCGCCTCGGGCAAGATGGTGTTATAGGTCTTCACCGGCCCGTCGCGCAGCTCTTTCAACGCGGCTTCGATACGGGCAATCTGGTCGGAAAGGTCGGTATCATCCGTATCGCCACCGGCTTCGCCTGAGGGCGGAGCGGATTGTTCGGGCGCTTTTTCCGGTGCGTCCGGGCGGGGGATCGTTGTCGTGTCGCCGCCTTCGGCAGCCTCGGCCTCGCCGCTTGGCGCGGCCGGTTCTTCCTGAGGTGCCTCGGCCGCGGCCTGACGGGCCTTGGATATGGCCTGTGCCAGCGGACCGACCGCCTTCAGCGCGCCTTCGAAATCAGGCGGCGTGGCTTCCACCCTCGCGGTGATCTGAGCCCAGACCGCCTGAATTTTCTCGGATTGGGTTGTCTTGAAGGAGAGAACCTCTTCGATCAGCGGCTGCAGCTTGGCTTCTGCCTGCTGCCACTTTGCCTCAAGCAGGGTTTGCCGCTTGGCCCGCGCAGCGGCGTCCTGGGCCGCGGTCTTCATCTCCGCTGACAGCTTGGCCACATGCTCAAGCGCTGTGGCCAAGGCGCCGGTGTCCGCCTTGGCCTGCAACGCCTTCCAAAGCGTCTCGACCCGGGAAAGATCAATCCCGGCGATCTGACGCAGCTTTACGAGGTTGGCTTCGACCTTTTTCGCGGCTGCAGCCCATTTCTCCTCTGCCGGATCGGTGGCGCCTGAGGGCGCCGAAGGGCCATCCGGTTCTGCCGTTTCCGTCGCCGTCTCGCCGCTTGCGGCCTCCTTTGCGGCGGGGGTCTCTTCGTCCTCATCTTTCTCCGCCTCGACGACCTGTCCGTCGGGGTCCTGAATGATGATGCTGTATTTCAGCCCGACGACCATGAACATTTTCTTGGTCTTGCGGGCCATGCCCGGCGGGATCTTTCCTTCGACAATGAGGGTCAGTTCCTTGCCGTCCAGTTTCAGCCGTCCAAAGGTGAACTGTGGCGTCTCCCCATCGGATTTCGCCTGCTTGCCAAGCACCTTGGCGGCTTTGGTCTTGTGGGTGAGAAAGACCGAGTCTTCGATCTTCTTGCCAAAACACAAACCAAAGGCCAGCTCGCGTTTGCGGGCGATTGCCATCTGTTGTTTGATTTCTTTCGCGGCAGATCCATCAAGAGGCATTGGGCAGCTCCTGGACTGAAAAACTGTTTAAAAATAGCACACTACACACTTGCCTCTTTCAGGGTCGCACGCGGTTAACGTTTCGGCAAGAATTTTTTTCTTGTGAAAGCGTACAGACTGCGCAGACTCTGGGGGCATATGCACCAAGGTGAGATTATGCCGATTTTCCAGATAACCGGCTCTGCCACATGAGGATTTCAGGTCCCTTTCTGACCGTGATCCTGGCAGTCAGTGCAGGGTTTTGCGGTTGGGGCTTGGCGGGATTTTCTTATGCCTCGGAGCACGCCAATGCACCCAGTGGAGGGGTCCCCATGGTTTCACCCACGGCAGAGAGTTTCGATGGCGCCTGGATCGTGCAGCGGGTAAAGGGCATCGACATTGCGGGCTTTGACGAAATGCGGTTCGATTTTGCCGAGGGCACGCTCTACGGCTCCAGCCCCTGCCGCAGCTTCACCACCGCCTATGGGCCGGACCTGCAGAACCTCATGTTCACGCCGTTTGATATCGGCGGCGGGCTTTGTGACGAACAAACGATGATCGCAGAGCGCGAGTTTCTACAGCAGCTGGGTCTGGTCAACCGGATGGAACTGGCCGAGGACGGACAGCTGGTCATGTATAACTTTGATGAGCCGCTGCTCTGGGCGGTGCGACTGCCCGGCTGAACCTGCGCGAGGCCTAGGCGGGCAGGGGTGGTGCCTCAGGTGAGGACCACGAGCCAGAACCACACCGTCAGTACCGAGGCCCCGGTTGCAATCAATACCGAGGAAGCGGCGACGCGCCGGGCGCGGCCGTACATATTGGCAAAAATATAGGCGTTAAAGCCCGGCGCCATCGCGGCATTGAGAACACCGGAGCGGAACAGATCCTGTTTCAGGCCAAGAGTGCTGCCAAGGGACCAGACGATGGCCGGGTGCACCATCAGGGCGGTTACGCAGACAAATGCGATAGTGCGCAGATCGCCCTCGGGGCGGTATTGCACCAGTACGCCGCCAAGGGCGAACAGCGCCGCCGGGAGCGCGGCGCGGATCAGAAGCTGCAGGGCATCGTCAATTGCGCCAGGAATGGTGAGGCCGATCAGGTTGGTGGCAAATCCCAGTGCAATCCCGAGGATCAGCACGTTGCGGAACATCGCAGTCAGCACCGAGCGTGCCATCTTCATGCTGCCGCCGCCGCGGTTCTTGACGATCTCCATCACGGTGATGCCGATGCCATAGCAAAAGGGCGAATGGAACGCGATGATCGCATAGTTGCCGGTCAGATTGTCGGGGCCAAAGGCGCGTTCGGTGATCGGCAGGCCCAGCAAGACCGAATTGGAGAACAGGCAGCAGAAGCCGATGGCCACGCAGTCTTCCCAGTCGCGTTTGAAGATCAGCCGCGCACCGAAGAGGCCGATCAGAAAACAGATCCCCGCCCCGGTGTAAAAGCTGACGAGCAATGTCGGGTCAAAACTGCTGGAGAGATCCAGATTGGCAATCGCCCGGAACAACAAGCAGGGGATGGCAAAGCTCTGGGTGAATTTCATCAGCCCTTCGATATGGCTGTGCGTGAAATATCCCTTCATCGTTGCGGCATAGCCCGCAGCGACCACCAGGAAAACGGGCAGAATGACGTCGATCAGGCTTTGCAGCATATAGTCGTAGTCCTAATGGGCGCTCGCCCGGTTGGGCGGCCCTAGATCGGACTGCGGATCACCATGCCATCATAGGCGGCAGAGATATGATCGGGGGTTTCTGCCTCGACCGTGGCATAATCCATATCGATATGCATGTTGGTCAGCACCGCGCGCCGGGGCTGCATCCGCTCGATCCACTCCAGCGCCTGCGTCATGTTGAAATGCGTGGGATGTGGGGTGCGGCGCAGGGCGTCCAGAACCCAGCAATCCATATCCTGCAGCTCGGGCAGAGCACTGTCGGGGATGTCGACCACGTCGGGAAGATAGACCAGCCCGCCCATCCGGAACCCCAGCGCGTCGATCGACCCATGCCCGACCTCGAAGGGGCGGAAGGGGATTTCGCCGCCAGGGCCATCGATAACAAAGGGGCCATTGATGCTTTGCAGATCCAGGATCGGCGGATAGGGCGATCCTTCGGGCTGCACAAAGGCATAGCCAAAGCGCGACAGCAGGGCGTTCTGGGTATCGCCATCGGCGTAGACCGGGATCCGCTTGCGCATGTTGAAGACGAGCATGCGCAGATCGTCGATGCCATGTACGTGGTCCGCATGGGAGTGAGTATAGACCACCGCGTCCAGCCGTCCGACCTCTGCATCCAGCAGCTGGCTACGCATGTCCGGCGAAGTATCGATCAGCACCGTGGTGGTGCCATCCGGGCCGTCGCGCTCAACCAGCATGGAGCAGCGCCGCCGTCTGTTGCGCGGGTTCTCAGGGTCGCAATCGCCCCAGTGACCGCCAAGGCGCGGCACCCCGCCCGAAGAGCCGCTGCCGAGGATGGTAAAGCGCAGTTCAGCCATCAGGCGGCCGCCTGATATTGCGCTGCTTTCCAGAACAACCGGTCGAAATTCTCCTGCGTCTGGGCCGCGAAATCGGCGTAGTCCATGCCAAAAGCCTCGGCGCCGACTTTGGCGGTCAGGGCAGAATAGGCCGGTTCATTGCGTTTGCCCCGGTGCGGCGGCGGTGCCAGATAGGGCGCGTCGGTTTCCACCAGAATGCGGTCGATGGGCGCGGCGGCAAAGATGTCGCGCAGCTCCTGGCTTTTGGGGAAGGCGGCAATACCGGACATCGACAGGTAAAACCCAAGATCCAACGCCGCCCGGCCAAGTTCCGCCGAGGAGGAGAAGCAATGCATCACGCAGGAATAGCTGCCGTTCTTCATTTCTTCGGACAGGATTCGGGCCATGTCGTCATCCGCGGCGCGGGCGTGGATGATCAGCGGCAGGCCGGTTTCTCGGGCGGCGGCAATGTGATTGCGCAGCGAGACCTGCTGAATCTCGGCGCTGTCCGCGGTGTAGTGGTAATCCAGACCGGTCTCGCCGATGCCGACGAATTTGGGGTGTTTAGCCAGCGCCACCAGTTCATCCACGCTGACCAGCGGCTCATCAGCCGCGCTCATCGGGTGGGTGCCTGCGGCGTAAAACACCGGCGCGTGGGTTTCGGCGATGGCGCGCACCGAGGGTTCATTCTTCATCTTGGTGCAGATGGTGACCATCCGGGTGACCCCGGCCTCGGTGGCACGGGCGATCACCTGATCCAGCTCGCCAGCGAAATCCGGAAAATCCAGATGGCAGTGGCTGTCGGTGATCTGGGGAAGGGATGTGCTGCTCATGCCTGTCTTTCGTCGTCTTGTGCGCCGCAGCTCCGGACCTGCCCAGACCAGCCCGGACGAGTCGGGATCAGCGCGACGCGGTTTCCTGCATCTTGAAAACCGTATCTAGGACTAGCGCGGCGGGGTCAAGGTTCACGGCCTGACCGTGGCGGGCGCGTGCTGTTGCTTCGGCAGAAAGGTCGGCCCATGCCCGGCCTTTGTGCGGATCAGGGGCGAGGCGCTGCAACATGGCGGTTTCACCGTGTGCGGCCTCTGGCTGGGGCGGCTGTCCGGTGGCGCCGGTACGGGCCAGCCGGGCCATGGCGACCTCGGTCAGGGTCAGCAGTAGCTCAAATTTTTCCGCGCCGCCACGCTGGGCCGCGGTTTCGGCCAGCGCCATGGCGCGCTGACGGTCCAGACGGGGCAGAGAATCGAGGATCTGTACAAGTTCGGCGTATGTCTTCAGACCACCAAGGTTCAGAAGACGCAGCGCCGCGCCGACCGATCCGGCGGCCAGCGCCGCAAGATGATCGGCGTTCTCTGGCAGCTCGGCCCCGGATTGACTGAGGGCGGCCTGCATATCCTCTGCCGACAGGGGGCCAAGGCGCAGCGTGCGGCAGCGCGAGCGGATCGTCGGCAACAGGCGCGAGGGCTGATGTGAAATGAGGAACATGGTGGTCCGCGCGGGCGGCTCTTCCAGCATCTTCAAGAGGGCGTTGGCGGCGCTGGGGTTCATGTCATCGGCGGCATCCACGATCACTACGCGGCGCCCGCCATCGGTGGCAGACAGGCCGAAGAACCGGTTCAGTGCGCGGATATCATCGACAACGATCTGATCGCGCAGTTTTCCCTTGTCGTTATAGCTGCGGGTGATCGCGGCCAACCCCGGTTCAGCCAGAGCGTGGATCCGGTGCGATACCGGGTGATCCGGGTCGATGTCGAGCGTGGTCGCTGGCGGCGGCGCGCCGAACAGCCCGTCCTCGGCCGGGGGCGTCGCCAGAAGAAACCGCGCGATGCGCCAGGCCAACGTCGCCTTGCCAATGCCCTGCGGCCCGGTCAACAGCCAGCCGTGATGCAACCGGTCCGAGTTGAAGGCGGTAAGAAAATCCTGCTCTGCCTTGTTCTGGCCGAATATCTGTGGGGTTTCCCGCGGGTGTGGCGCGCCTGCGGCCTGATCTGCCCGCGGCAGCTCGTCCTGCGCGCTCATACCGGGTGTCCTTCGGGGGAAAGGGCCGCCAGCGCCTGCGACAGAACGTCCTGCGCGACCGTATCCAGAGCACGGTCGCCGTCCAGAACGCGGAACCGGTCGGGGAATTCCTGCGCCAGTGCCAGAAACCCGGCGCGCATCTTTTCCTGCAAGGACAGGCCGAAATCCTCGAACCGTTCTTCGGTGCCCTGACGCCCCTTGGCGCGCGAGAGGCCGGTGGCCGGGTCCATGTCGATCAGGATGGTCAGATCCGGTTCACGGCCGATCATCAGGTCATGCAGCTGGTCCACCGTAGCGCGCAGATCGCCGCGCGACAGGCCCTGATACATGCGGGTGCTGTCGGCAAACCGATCGCAGATCACCACCTTGCCAGCGGCGAGCGCCGGTTCGATGGTGCGCTCCAGATGATCCCGGCGCGCGGCTGTGAACAACAGGATTTCGGTCTCCGCCGACCATTTGTCGGGATCGCCCTCCAGCACCAGCCGCCGGATCTCTTCGGCCCCGGGGGAGCCGCCGGGCTCGCGAGTTAGCACCACCTCGCGCCCTGCCGCCTGAAGCGTCTCGGCCAGCAGCCGACACTGGGTGGATTTTCCGGACCCGTCGATGCCTTCGAAGGTGATGAACAATCCGCGTTCGGGACCGGGTGTCACAGCGCGTCCTCGGGGCCGTTCAGAAAGCGTTTGATCAGAACCTGCGCGGCGGTCTTGACCCGCACCGGAAAGCCACCTGCGGGCACGTCATTCGCTGCCACCAGCGGCAAGCGCACCTCGGGCAACTCATCGGGCTGGAAGACCAGCTCGGCCAGTTTGTCGCCCTTGCGGACCGGCGCGTCGATGGGGCCGGTGTAGACCACCTCGGCGTTGATCTCACTGCCGGTCAGGGCGGGTACCAGGATTTCCAGATCTTCGGCCGGCACCAGGCCTACCGATCGTGCCGCGCCGCGCCATACTTCGGCTTCGGCGACAGGGGTGTCAGCTTTGGCGATGGTTTTCTTGGTAAATTGGCGAAACGACCAGTTAACGAGGGCCTCTGCCTCCTCTGCACGCGCCTTGGTGCTGGCCAGCCCCGTGATCACGAAGATCACCCGCCGGTCGCCCTGTTTGGCCGATCCAACAAGGCCATAGCCCGCCTCACTCGTGTGGCCGGTTTTCAGACCGTCGGCGCCAATGCCCAACGTCAGCAGCGGATTGCGGTTGCGGGTGTTCGACGGCGCGCGTCCATCGAATTCAAAGGTTTTTTCCGAAAACAGCGGGTAATACTGCGGAAAATCTTCGATCAGATGCTGGGCAAGAATGCCCAGATCCTGCATCGACATGCGATGCCCGGCGGCGGGCCAACCGTTGGAATTGGCAAAGGTGGCATTGGCCATGCCCAGTTCGCGCGCGCGCTTGGTCATGTAACGGGCGAAACCGGCCTCGGTTCCGTCCGGGCTCAGGGCCTCGGCGATCACTGCGCAGGCGTCGTTGCCTGACAGCACGATGATGCCGCGCAGAAGATCCTCGACCCGGACACGGTCGGTTGTGTCCAGGAACATGGTGGAGCCGCCATAGCTCATCGCGTGTTCGCTGACCGGCAGCTGTTCATCCAGCGTCAGCCGCCCATCGCGCAGGGCTTCAAAGGCCACATAAAGCGTCATCAGCTTGGACATGGAGGCCGGGGGCAAAGGTACCTCGGCATTCTTCGAAAGCAGAACCGTATCGGTGCTTTGATCTAGCACGAAGGCGGCGCGGGCCTTTGTATCAAAGGCCGAGGCCGGAACAGAGGCAATGCTCAGCATAAACCCGGCGCAGGCGGTCAGTTTCAGTGCGGATTTGACAAGATCGATCACCGGTGTGTCATCCTTGTTGGTCTGTGTGCAGGCGACGCGTGGCTGGGGGCGTCATGCAGGTCAATTGGTCACCGCGTAGGCATCCGAGAAGCCAGCCTGTTTGACGCTTTTCAGCAGCTGGCTGCGCTCGCTCTTGGTCTGTGCCGGTCCGACGACAACGCGCCAGAAGGGTTTGCCGTTGGAAGATTGCTCATAAACGATCGGGATCATGCCTGCATTGCGCATCTGACCTGCTGTGCGATTGGCGTTTGCCTCGACGCTGAAGATGCCGATCTGGATGTAAGGTTTTTCAAGCGGCGAAACGCGTGTTTTTGGCGTCGCGGGCGTGGGCTGTGGTTTTGCAGGTGCAGCCGCCGTGCTCGCGTCTGGAGCCGACGCATCAATGGCAGCAGCAGCCCCGGCGATCGGGTCCAGCGGTGCCTCTGCTACCGCATCGGGCGTCAGTGCCTCGCTCTGTGCCGTGGTATCTGCGGCATCCTCCGCCGGTTCTGCAGCGACCTCTTCCGGTGCTGTCTCGCGGCGCAGGGCGGTGACGTTCAGTTCGACCGGGGCGCCTGCCAGCATGCCCAGAGCCGCTGCCGCATCCGAGGAGGCCTGAATGCGCGGTCCGGGAATTTCACGCTCGCGGCGGAACAGGGCACCGATCACGAATTTTCCATTGGCGCTGTTGCGGATGATGACCCGTTCCGGATCCTGCGCATCGGGGTGGGCCACCCAGACACCGCCAAGGGAGGGACGCCCGTCCCAAAGCCCGGCCTCGGTCACCTGAAACACATCCGGCGATTCCACGTCGCGCTCCACCAGTTTGGTGCTGCTGGCGGATGTCGGCGCTGTGTCGGTCGCAGAGGCTTTGGGCTGCAGGAACGGCAGCCCGGCGCCGTCTTCACAGGCGGTCAGCATCAGCAGACATAAAGCAGACGCGCAGATCCGCGCGCCGGTTTTTCCGATTGGCGTGGCCCGAGTTCTGGCCTGTGTCATGGTTCTTCCCTTGCCTGTGCTCAAAGCGGCGATGCGCTGCTTGCCGGGTTCCCGGTCATCGTTTGATTTTGCAAATGATAGCCTGCGTCTTCTTGCATGAAAACCCTGTCCCCAAGCGGGCGGCACAAAAGCATGGCAATTGGCATTATTTCGCGTGAGTTTACATCGGGCGCAGCTCCTTGTTCGAAAAAGATGGCACGATTTTCCCTTGCACGATGTGCTGGCGCGGCCTAAACCGCCAGCTGACCGGGGAGGTGGCAGAGTGGTCGAATGCGGCGGTCTTGAAAACCGTTGAACGTGAGAGCGTTCCCAGGGTTCGAATCCCTGTCTCCCCGCCACCGATTGCATGATGCGATCACCCCCCGATCTTCTTTCGCAATATGCGCTGATCTTGTCCGTTGCTATGGTTGCTCCACGGGTGCGATGCTGCGGGCGCTGGACCCGCGGCGACAACAGGTTGGAACAGCTCAGAGGAGACAAGATGGCCGAGCTTATCCGTCAGGCCGACCTTGAGGATGTCGAGGCGATTGCAAGGATCGCCAATGACATGATCCGGGATACGCTGATCACCTTTACCAGCGAGGAAAAGACCCCCGCTGCACTTCGGGACGTCATCGGGGAACGCGGTCCGCGTTATCTGGTGGCCGAAATCGACGGGCAGGTGGTTGGATTTGCGACCTATGGCGCGTTTCGCGGCGGGCCGGGGTATCGGCACACGGCGGAACATTCGATACAGCTTGCTCCGGCTGCGCAGGGGCGTGGGCTGGGGCGGCGGCTGATGGCGCGGCTTGAGGATGTCGCCCGCGCCGACGGCATCCATGTGCTGGTGGCCGGTGTCAGTGGCGCCAATCCCGGCGGCATCGCTTTTCATGCTTCGCTTGGCTTTGCCGAGGTCGGCCGCATGCCGCAGGTCGGGCGCAAATGGGGGCAATGGCTGGATCTGGTGCTGATGCAGAAGGTCCTGTCAGAGGCGGGCTAACCCGGGGCGGTGGCCTTTGCACGTCCGTTTTAGGGGCGGTTCGCCTATTTTCTCGAATGCAATTAAAGGAAATATCAATTCTGTCCGGTCAGGATGAGGGCTGCTTGTCGCTCGAAACAGAAGGTTTCCATGGCCCATCGCAATTCTGCACTGGCGTTTACAGCCCTGTCGTTTTCTTTTCTGGCCTCCGGTCTGGGGGCGAGCGAACAGTTCTCAATCGTCAGTGAACAGTTCTTTCAGAAGGGCGCGGGAGACAGGCGCCCGGTTCTGGCCATCCCCGCCAAGGCCGAGATCATTCAGCGCAATGCGCCAGATACACGGGCGCAGCCCGATCTGGAGGCGGAAATGGAAGCGGTGCAGGCCAATCTGGCCAGTCTGTTCCGGGGGCGCAGCGGCAACAGCATGTTCCGGGATCTGCCCCGCCGCAGCAGCATCGGCATTGGCGGCGGTGCAGCAAGCAAGCTGATGCAGCTGATTGCCAGCGCCGAGGCGGGGAAGGCGCAATATGATGCGGTGCAATACGCGGCGACGATTCGCCCGCCCAAACTGCCGACGCAAATGACCGTCGGCGAAATTTACAAATGGATCGACGATACCCCCGGCCAGCAGCACGCCATCGGCCGCTATCAGTTCATCCCGGCCACCCTGAAACGGCTGGTGAAGCATGTGGGGGCGAGCCGCTCGGACCGGTTCTCGCCACAGCTTCAGGACCGGCTGGCGCACCAGCTGCTGGAAGAGGCGGGGCTGAGCGCGACCATGGCGGGGGATATGAGCCGCCATGACTTCATGAACAATCTGGCCAAGATCTGGGCCGGTCTGCCGACCTCCAGCGGGAAATCCTACTATCATGGTCTGGCGGGCAACAAGGCGGTGCTGAGCTGGGCCAAGTTCGACAAGGAAATGGCGCAGCTTTTCCCGGGCTGACAGCGGGACGTAGGTTACCCGGCCGGTCTAGGCGGGTGCGACCCAGCGTAGACGCGGTGCATCACGACAGCAGTCAGATACATCGGCACCTGATAACAGCCGAGAAAGATCAACAACGGATCGGTGGTTCCTGCAGGTAGAGCGATCAGGAACAGTGCAAAATTGCGGTTGCCCGCGACCACGGCATAGGGTGCGGCAACCGCTTCGTGGCCCCGGCGGCGCAGCACGGCATAGGTCAGCAGCTGCATGCCGAAATTGGCGGCCAGTGCGAAGGCCATCCATTTGGCGACCAGCAGGGGATCCTGTCGCAGCGCAGGTCCCAGCGCCGCCATCAACCCCACCACAATCACCGCCAGCGCCAGGGTCGTCACCCCGTCGAGCGCCTGCACCTGCTCCTGACGCAGATCGGGGCGGATCAGGTGGCGTAGGGCAAAAGCGGTAATGACCGTGAGAGCGATAGTGCCGATGAGCCGCAGTGTGGCCCAGAGGACAGCTTCCAGCCCGCCAAGATCGGGCACCAGCAGGAAGACCGGGATCACCGTCAGCGGCATCAGCGCCGTGCCCAGCACCAGAACGCGAAAGGCAGGCTCTGGCGCGTGCCCCAGCAGAAGGGTGATATTGGGGGCGCCGGTGACTGACGGGGCGCTCAGCATCAGAACCAGCGCAATTGCCGCGGGCGTTCCGGCGAGACCGGCGAGCCAAAGGAGCAGCAGCGCCGCCAGAGGTAGCATCAGTTGCAGAACCAGTACCGCCCGCAGCGATGACATCCCTTCGGAGAGGCCACCAAGGGCGGCGCGGGGACCGATGCGGAAGGCGGTCAGGAACAACAGTCCCGCCACCATCTGCGGCAGCCAAGGGCGCAGGAGCCGAGCCAGATCCGGCAGGAAAAGCCCTGCCACAAGGCCCAGAACCAAAGCGGCCCGGCCGTGCCGGGCCACAAAGGCAAGCGCATTCAGCATGCCCTCAGCCCGCCCCTTAGCCGGACGGCGTGCTGCGGATGTTCTCCGGCAGCCAGGTGGCCAGCTCGGGCCAGGCGACAAGGATCACCACCATCACCAGCATCAGGCCGACCATGGGAATGGCAGTCTTCGAGATGTAGGAGATCTCGTGCCGGGTCATGCCTTGCAACACGAAAAGGTTGAAGCCGATGGGCGGTGTCACCTGCGCCATTTCCACCACCACGACGATGAAGATGCCGAACCAGATCACGTCGATCCCGGCCTGGCGGATCATCGGCTCGACAATGGCCATGGTCAGCACGACCGAGGAAATACCATCGAGGAACATCCCCAGCACCACGTAGAACAGTGTCAATGCAATGATCAGCACCAGGGGCGACAGGTTCATCTGATCGATCCAGCCAGCCAGTGCCCGCGGCAGTCCAGTGAACCCCATGGCCAGCGACAGGAAGGAGGCGCCCATCAGGATCAGTGCGATCATCGCCGAGGTGCGTGTCGCACCCATCAGCGAGGCCGAGAAGGTGTTCCAGGTCAGCGAGCCCTGCGCCAATGCCAGCGTCATCGAACCAAGGACACCGACCGCGGCGGCTTCGGTCGCGGTGGCATAGCCCAGATACATCGACCCGATGACAACTGCGACCAGCAGCAGCACCGGGATCAGGAACCGGCTTTCGGCCAGCATCTGCCCAAGGGTCATTTTCGGCTCTTCCTGTGGGCGTTCGCCTTTGTAGAAAAAATGCCAGCCGACGATGTAAGCCATAAACAAACCGGCCAGTACCAGACCCGGAAAGATCCCTGCCATGAACAGCTTGGTGATCGATTCATTGATCGACACGCCATAGACGATCAGCGTCAGTGAAGGCGGGATCATCAGGCCCAGCGTTGCCGCACCTGCGAGGGTGCCGATGATCATGAACTCAGGGTATCCACGTTTGCGCAGCTCGGGGATCGACATCTTGCCCACGGTGGTCAGCGTCGCGGCGGAGGAGCCGGAGACAGCCGCAAAGATGGTGCAGCCGGCGATATTGGTGTGCAGCAAACCACCCGGCAGCCAGCGCATCCAGGGCGCCAGGCCGCGGAACATATCCTCGGACAGGCGGGTGCGGTAAAGGATCTCGCCCATCCAGATGAACAGCGGCAGCGCTGTCAGCGTCCAGCTGGAGGCGCCGGTCCAGATCGTGGTGATCATCGCGTCGCCTGCGGGGCGGGTGGTGAACAACTCCATCCCGACCCATGCCACGCCCATCAGCGCAAGGCCAATCCAGACCGAGCTGCCAAGCAGGGCAAACAGCACGAAGAGAAAAATGATGGTGGTGTAGATCTCGCTCATTCCACGGCCTCCGAATTGATGCTGGACCGGCGGGTGATCAGCAGGCGGCACAGGTAGTCCCACAAGGCGAGCGCCAGAAGGACGGTGCCAATCGACATCGGCAGCTGCGGCAGCCAAACCGGGGTGTAGACCCATTCGGACCCGGTCTTGGCCCAAAGCTCTCCCCATTTGCTGGGGGCGGTGGCGAACATGGCGAAAAAGGACAACAGCCACTCCGGCACGAAATCCTGCCCCTGCGTGCGGTCATTCAGCATCTTGGAAAAGATGTTGGTCTTGATCGCGTAGCGGGCGAAGTATGTCGCGGTGATGGCGGCGATCCACATCGCCACCGCATCGAGAACCAGACCGATCCGGGGGCTGATATTAAGTAAGATCGACACCCGGATATGGGCGCCGCGCGTCAATGCGTGGGCCAGCGCCAGAAAGGAGGTCGCGGCCATGGCATAGCCGGCGTATTCGGTGGAGCCGGGAAAGGTTAGGTTGCTCCAACGGGCGACCATCTGCGCCACGATCAGCAGAAGGATCAGCAGCATGAATCCCGCCGCCAGAACACCAGAGCCCAGATAAATCCGGTCCGCCAGCCGCTGGAGGGGGCGCAGTATGCGCCCGGCGGGGCCGGGAACCAGCAGGCAGGCCAGTGCCACAAGGGTTGGAATTACAAACAGCCACAGCCAGAGCGGCAGGCCCAAAAACGGTTGCCAGTCGCGCAAATTGACACCCCCAGAAAGTCAGAAAAGATTAGGCTCCGCCCGCACCAGGCAGGGCGGAGCCGTTGCGCCCGGGTGGGCGGATCAGTTGCCGTTATAGGCGTCGAGAATGGCCTTGCCGTCATCGCCGACCGAGGCCAGCCATTCTTCGGTCATCTTGGCGCCGATTGCCTTTAGCTCGCCCAGGAACTCGGGGCTAGCGTCGGTGACTGTCATGCCATTGGCGCTCAGCTGGTCGAAATACCAGTTTGCCAGTTCCTCGGACTTGGCGGCGCAGGCGGCACCGGTTTCATCGGCGGCCTTCTGAACGGCGGCTTGCATATCATCGCTAAGGCCTTCCCAGGCTTGCTTGTTGACGATGACATAGTTGCGCGGCAGCCAGGCGTTGACCTTGTAGTAATGGCTCAGATGCTCCCAGACCTTGCGGTCATAGCCGGTGGAGCCGGAGGAGATGAAGGCCTCGGCAACGCCGGTGGCCAGCGCCTGCGACAGCTCTGCCGCTTCGATCTGCACCGGGATCATGCCCAGTTCTTCGGCAAAGGTGGCGGTGGCGGTGTTATAGGAGCGGAACTTCACGCCCTGAGTATCGGCCGAAGAGCCGACTTCCTTGTTAAAGTAGAAGCCCTGACCAGGCCAAGGGCAGGTGTAAAGCGCCACCAGGTTGAGATCGGACAGCTGGGCGTTCACCTTGTCCTTGGCGGCGGCCCACAGCTTTTCGTTGTCGGCGTATGTGGTGGCGACAAAGGGCAGGTTGTCCCAGCCCAGAAGCGGCGCCTCGTTGGCATGGGCGGACATGAAGCGTTCGCCGATGGGGGCCTGCCCGGTCTGCACGGCGCGCTTGATCTCGCCGCCTTTGAACAGCGAGCCGCCCGGATGCACGGTGATGTCGATCTCACCGCCGGTATAGTCGCGGACCTTGTCGGCAAATACGACGCCCATTTCCGAATGGAAGTTGGTGGCGGCATAGGCCATGGGCATATCCCATTTTTCCGCTGCGGCTGCCGCAGCCGACAGGGCTAGGGCAGAGACGGAATATGCGACGGTCTTTGTGAAATTAGCGATCATTGTGATCTCCCTGTTTTGGTTGGTCTTTTTTATGGTTCTTATGATTTTGGCGCCTCAGGCGAACCGGTCCGGTTCATAGGGGCGCAGGTCGATATTGCTGGGCTGGCCTGCGATCATATCGGCGACCATGCGGCCGGTCTTGGCGCCGCCGGTCAGGCCCACGTGGTGATGGCCAAAGGCGGCATAGACGCCGGTGCTGCCGACCTCGCCGATCAGCGGCAGGCTGTCCGAGGGCGCCGGGCGATAGCCTAGCCATTCTTCCTCGCTCTCCGCGACCATCTGCGGGAAACATTCCTTCACCTTGCGGCGCAAGAGCGCCAGCGGTGCCTTGGATTTTTCTTCGCTGAGGCCGCCGAACTCCACCACACCCGCGCAGCGTAGCCCCTGATCCATCGCGGTCGCAACGAATTTCCCCGAGGCAAGCATCATCGGATTGTTGGGGGTCTGGCTGGGCCCCTTGAAGACGATGTGATAGCCGCGCTCTGCCTCCAGCGGCACGTTGAGTCCCAGTTTCTGCATCAGTGGCTTGGACCAGACGCCGGTGGCCAGCACCGCCTCGCGGCATTCAAAGCGGCCCTTGTCGGTGTCCACGGCGCTGATGCGCCCACCGGACAGGTCAAAATCCTTAACCTCGGCCTGTACGAAGCGTCCGCCCATCTCTTGCAGCAACTTCACCAGATCCTGAACATATTTGCCGGGGTTGAGGATAAAGCCGTGATTTTTCATCACCGCGAGCAACTTCATCTCGGGCGCAAGGATCGGTTCCCGTTCCTGTACTTCGGCGCCTTCGATCAGCTCGGGCACGAACCCGGCCTCGCGGCGCAGATCCCAGACGTATTTATCCGCGTCAAAGGCCGCGCGGTTTTCATAGGCAAAGCAATAGTCGCTTTCCTGCACCCATTTGGCCGCGGGGGTGCCACGGGTCAGGGCCTGATGCTGTTCGACGCTGTCGCCGATGACATGGGTCAGCCCCTTGGCGATGCGGCGGGTGTCGCCATCGTTGGCATGCGACAGGTATTTCACCAGCCAGGGCACCAGTTTCGGTGCGTAGGACCAGCGCATGAACAGCGGGAAATTGGGGTCCATCAGGTATTTCGGCCCCTTAGGCAGCAGCCCGGGCGTGGTGACCGGCACAATGGCGCAGCTGGCCAGAATGCAGCCGTTGCCATAGGACGCGCCCATGCCCGGCTCGCCCTTGTCGATTAGCGTTACCTCATGGCCCGCGCGGCGCAGCCAGATGGCGGTGGCGGCGCCGACAATGCCCGCGCCGATCACGATGGTCTGAGGCGCGCTCATGCGGGGGACCGTTCTGCGAAACTGTAGGTGGTCATGATTTCTGTCATCGTCTCTGCTGGTTTTGGCCAACCATGCATAGGGAATTATATCATTTCAAATACTATTATCTGGCAGGGGTATCAGGAAAAATGATATGCTTGTGATATGAACCTCAGATTCCGACAGATGCAGGCTTTTCATGCAGTGATGGAAACCGGAACCGTCACCGGCGCGGCGGCGACCCTTGGGATTTCGCAGCCGGGCATCTCCAATCTGCTGAGCCAACTGGAGCGGCAGACCGGGATCAAACTGTTCGAACGGGTCAAGGGGCGGCTGACCGCCACGCCCGAGGCAACGCTGCTGTTCCGGGAAATCGATACCGTGGTGCGGGGCTTTGATCATGTGACCCAGGCGGTGATCGATTTGCAGAACAAGCAGGTCGGCCAACTGCAGGTTGCCTCGCAGCATTCGATGTCCTTTGGTTTCATGCCGCGGCTAATCGCCGAATTCGCCCGTGACCGGCCGGATCTGTCGATTTCCTTCCAGTCGCAATATTCGTCCAAGATACAGGAATGGGTGCTGTCGGGCCTGTTCGAGATCGGCATCTGCGAAATGCCGCTTCTGTATGATGCGCTGGATGTGCATCCGGTCACCGTGGAATGTCGCATCGCCATGCCGGAGGCCAGCCCACTGGCCCGGCACGAGGTAATCACGCCAGAATTGCTGGAGGGCGAACCGTTTATCGTGATGGGGCCGGATCACATGACCCACCGCCGCACCCGTGAAGCGTTTCTGCAGGCGGGGGTGCCGCTGCGGGCGCGGGTCCATGCGCATCTGTTCAAGAACCTGCTGAGTTTCGTCAAAGAAGGCATGGGCGTTGCCATCATTGATCCCTTCGTGCTGGAATTCGACCGGGACGGCGGCTTTGTCTCGCGCCGGTTTAAGCCCGCAATCCTGATGGAAATGGCCGTCATCACCTCAAGCGCACGACCGCTTTCGGCGATCGGTCAGGAATTTCTGGACCGGCTGAAAACCGCGCTGGTGCCCTATACCCTGGCCGTGTCAGATTGACCCCGCGCGGTCATACCTGCATCGAAGAGGCCACAACGGGTTATCTCAACGACGCTTATCTGTTGACTTGAGGGCCTGCTATCGCGTGAATTTATGGTAATTTTACGATTTATGGCTGTTTGAGAACGCAAAGCGGGAGGGCACGGATATGGAGCGCGGTGGCAAGACGGTTTACGGAGCGACCGTTGGGATCCTGATGCTGGAAACGCAGTTTCCACGGGTGCATGGCGATGTCGGAAATGCGCTGACCTGGGATTTTCCGGTGCAGTATCGTGTTGTCGAAGGCGCCAGTCCCGACCGGGTGGTGCGCAATGACCCATCCGACCTGGCCGAGCGCTTTATCGAGGCGGGGCATGACCTGATCCGCACGGGCTGCGATGGTATCACCACCACTTGCGGTTTCCTGTCGCTGATACAGGAGGAGGTGAAATCGGCGCTTGGCGTGCCGGTGGCTACATCCTCATTGATGCAGGTGCCGATGGTGCAAAGCCTGCTGCCCGCCGGGAAACGCTGTGGCGTTCTGACGATCTCCGAAGAGGCGCTGGGCCCGGAGCATCTGGCCGCTGCGGGGGCGCCGCCGGACACGCCGGTGGTGGGAACCGATGGCGGGCGCTGCATGACCCGCGATTTTCTGGGGGACAAGCCGACAATCGACTTCGCGGCCTGTCGTCTCGACATGATCGATGCGGGTCTTGGCATGATGCAAAGCTATCCGGACGTTGGTGCCATCGTGCTGGAATGCACCAATATGGTTCCCTATGCGCGGGACCTGCGCAAGGTCACCGGGGTGCCGGTTTATTCCATTTACAGTTTCATCAACTGGTTCCAGGCCGGGTTGCTGCCGCGGCATTTCCCGCTAGAGGTGGATGATCCGCGCTGGATGTGACGCGGCGCACACAGGCTATTTCTGACTGACGGCGCTGTGCCATTCGTTCAGGAACCGCGCCCGCTTCAGTCGATCCAGGAACACCAGCAGCCCCGGCCCCAGCTGGATCGGCCGCAGGGGCGCGCTGTGATCGCTGGTTTCGACAGGGTAGCGGTGAAACGGGTAGCCGGGATCGGGATCAGAACCCCAGGCTGCCTGCAACAAATGATCGACAAAGGCTCCGGCCAGATCCGGTTGCTGGGCATTTTCCAGGATTACGGCAGTGCGCAGCATCATGTTGGTGTAATCCTGCGGATCGATGATCACGATACTGTCTGTCAGGTCCGTGCGCGCCAGCGCGTAACTGCCCAGCACATTATAGGCGATGGCGAGATCTCCGCGCGCGACATCGCGGATCATCTGCCCCGAACAGCAGTACAGCCGCACCTCTAGCCCGCCAAAGATCTCCATCAGGCGCCAGTAAGAATCCGAGGTCCGCGCATCCTGGGTGGCAAACAGATAACCAAGGCCGCTGGTGGCGATGTCATAGGTGCCGAGACGGCCTCGGAAGCGATCGGGGTTCTGTCGTAGAAGGCGGATCAGATCCTGTCGGGTCCGGGGCAGTTCCAGCCCGGTAAAGGCGGCGCGCGACAACAGCAGGGATGCAGGCTCCTGCGAAAAGGCAAAGACATGATCGCGCCAGTTCGCCCAGTCCGGCATGACGTCGGTCGCGGCAGACCTGTGGCGCCGGGTATAGCCATCGTTGGCCAGTTTGGTCTGCAGGTCCATGGCAGAAGAGACGGCGATATCAAACCGCGCCTGCGGGCCCGAACCCGTGGTCACCACCTCCATCAAAACAGCGCTGCTGACGGTGGTGTATTCGATGGCGGTGCCCGGCCTGTCCGCAAGAAAACTCTCGACCAGCGGCGCCAGAACATCCATGTCCGTGGTGGACAATACCCGCAGCGCCGGGGCGCCCTCGGGGCCAAAACGGCGGAATTCCTCTACTTCAAAACTGGATGCGGGCAAGGCCAGCCCCAGGGCCGACACCATCAGCGCAAGGGAAAAGACAAGGAAACGCATGCTCCGGCTCCTGTATCTGAAGGGGCGATGATCAGCTTACCACCATGGGCTTCGGCAACTTCGCGGGCAATGGTCAGCCCGAGGCCGGAGCCGATTGTCCCGGCGGCATTGCTGCCGCGCACAAACCGTTCGGTCAGGGCGGCTGTGTCTGTGTCTTCGGGAAATCCACCTGCCTGATCTTGGACCGAGACGATGGCGTCCAGCGGTCCCTGCCGCACCGTGACCTCAACATTGGTTTCCGAAGGGGCGTATTTGATGGCGTTATCCAGAATATTGCGCACTGCGTTCTGGATCAGAATGGCATCGCCCCAGAGCGGCGCAACCCCGTCGCAGGCAAACTGCAGGTCGATATCCTTCAGATCCGCCACGGGCCGCAGCCGATCGACGAGATCATGGGTCAGCGTATCAAGGGCCACCTCCTTGCGTTCCAGACTGTCGGTGCGGAAGGTCACCATGGCATGATCCAAAAGCTGCCCCGCCGCGCGGGAGCTTTCGTCGATGGCGCGGATCATCTCACGCAAGGAGGCCCGGTTTTCTGCCTTGTCCACTCGGCGCAGGGTGATTTCGGCCTGTGCCCGGACCGTGGCCAGCGGCGTGCGGACCCGGTGCGCGGCCTCGGCGATGAAGTCTTCGGATCGCGCGAGGGAGACCCGCAGGCGTTCAATGAACCGGTTCAGTGATTGCACCAGTGGCAGCATTTCGCTGGGCACCGCATGGCGGACCGGGCGCAGATCCTTTGGGCCGCGGCGCGAGACAACGGCACTGAGCGCGTGCAGCGGCTGGATGCTGGATTGTGCGGCCCAGACACCAAGCAGGGCGGAAATCAGGAAAAAACCGCCGCCCATCAACATGGCCCAGCGGGTCAGCCGCCCCAGCTCGGCCGCCTGTCCTTCGCGGGTCTGAGCCACGGTGATGACCACATCAACCGGTCCGTTATTCAGGGACAGGCGCCGGACCAGCGCCACCATGCGCAGGCTGCTGCCGCGGTAGCTTTCGGTATCAAAGGCGGGATCTCCCGGGGCAGGGCGCTGGGCGGTCTGCGGCAGGTCTTCGTATCCGGTCAGCAGCTGGCCATCCTGACGCACACTGTAGAACACCCTGTCATCGCTGACATTGCCCAGCATCGAAAGCGCCGCATAGGGAATGTCAAGGGTGACGGCGCCGGATTGTACCCGTACCGAATCCATGATCGATGTCGCCGAGGCGAGCAGGATGCTGTCATGGGTGCGCTGAGACACGTCGCGCGTAAAGACAAGAACGGTGAAAAACAGGATCGTGGCCAGACACGCCGCGCTCATCACCACCTGCAGGATCAACCTGCGCCGCAGCGATCCGCTGGTGCGCAGGGGAGGGGGCTGGGGTGCGGGGGGCTGCGGCGGGGTCATGCCAGCGACATCCGGTAGCCCAGCCCGCGCACGGTTACGATGGCTGCGCCGGATCCGGCAAGGCGCTTGCGCAGCCGACCCACGTAGACCTCGATGGCGTTCTCCGACACTTCCTCGTCGTAGGAAAACAACCGATCCACCAGTTTTGCCTTGGAATAAATGCGGTCTGGGGCGCTCAGGAAGATTTCTAGCAGCCGCAGTTCCTTGTTGCGCAGCGGCACCGGGGTTCCGGCCACCACAAGCGTGCCGGCCAGCGGATCAAAGACCAGATTCGCGAATCGCTGCTGGTTGGAACTGTTGCCGCCCTGACGCCGCAGAACCGCACGGCAGCGGGCTTCCAACTCGGAAAAATCAAAGGGTTTGGTGATGTAATCGTCAGCGCCAAGGTCCAGCACGCCGACCCGGTCCGACACTTCTGATCGCGCAGTCAGCACGATCACCGGGGTCTTTCCCTCGCGGGCGCGATGGGCTTTCAGGAAACTGCGGCCATCCCCGTCCGGCAACATAATATCCAACAAAATCAGATCGTAATCCGTGGTTGCGGAAAATGCCTCGGCGTCCCGGGCGCCTGGCGCATGGTCGACAACATGGCCATCCATCCGCAACCGGTCACAGACCGCAGCTGCCAGGCTCATGTTGTCCTCAACCAGCAGAAATCGCATCCCATCCCTGTCCTTGATCCGGCGCATGCTGACAGGTCTGTGACAGGTCCGTGTCAGCTTTGCGTGTTCTTCATTCAGTCATGAGCGGCTTGGCCGCCAATTGTCAAATGGGAGGACAACACATGACATTTACCCTGACCCGACGGGCCCTGATGGCTGCGGCGACCGCGACCCTCGCCCTTGGCGCACCCGCGATGGCCGAAGACATGGCCGTCGACAGCATCCATTTCCTGATTCCCGGCGGCGCCGGCGGTGGCTGGGACGGCACCGCGCGCGGCACCGGCGAGGCGCTGACCAAGGCAGGTCTTGTGGGCACGGCATCGTTCGAGAACATGTCGGGCGGTGGCGGCGGCAAGGCCATCGGCTATCTGATCGAGAACGCCGACAGCAACCACGGCACCCTTATGGTGAATTCCACCCCCATCGTGATCCGGTCCCTGACCGGGGTCTTTCCGCACAACTTCCGGGATCTGACCATGGTCGCGGGCACCATCGGTGATTATGCGGCCATCGTGGTCGGCAAGGACAGCCCGATTAATTCCATGTCCGACCTGATCGCGGCCTACAAGGCTGACCCGCGCGGCACTGCCATCGGCGGTGGCTCGGTTCCGGGCGGCATGGACCACCTGGTCGCGGCCATGGTGATGAAGGCTGCGGGCGAGAACCCGACTGAGGTCAAATACATCCCCTATGACGCGGGCGGTATGGCCATGGCGGCGCTGCTGTCGGGCGAGATCAAGGCGCTTTCCACCGGGTTCTCCGAGGCCATCGATCTGGCCAACGCAGGCGAGGTGAAAATCATCGGCGTCACCGCAGATGACCGCGTTCCGGCCTATGCCGATGCCATGACCATGAAGGAGCAGGGCATAGACGCGAGCTTTGTCAACTGGCGCGGCTTCTTCGGTGCCCCCGGCCTGCCGGAAGAGCGCAAGGCGGCCTATCAGGCAGCCATCGCCAAGATGTACGACACGCCCGAATGGGAAGAGGTGCGGGCCCGCAACGGCTGGGTCAACATCCACAACAGCGGCGAAGACTTCGAAAAGTTCCTGGAAGGACAGGAAGAGGTCATCAAATCGCTGATGCAGGAACTCGGGTTCCTCTGATCCCGTGTTTCCAAACCGGCGTCGCCTGTCGGGCATCGATAGATCTGCCCGGCAGGCGACGCCATCCCATTTTCCAAGACGTACCCGGAGGAGAGCATGGCGCTTGATCGATGGATCGCGCTGGTCATCCTGCTGATCAGCCTCACCTATGGCTATGCGGCCTATTTCACCATGGACGCAGGCCTTCCGCCCTTCATGAAATTCAATGCCATCTGGCCCAGCACCTTTCCCAAGGTCCTGTCGGTGCTGGCGGCAATCTGCGCCCTGATCATTGTGTTGAGCCCGCAAAAGGGCGACAGCGGCCCCAAGGTTGGCGACATCGATCACCGACGGCTTGGCGATTATAAACTGGGGCAGGCGCTGGCGCTTCTGGCCCTGATGGTGGCCTATGCGCTCTTGCTGCGCCCGGCAGGGTTCCTGATCTCCACGGTGGGCTTCCTGACCCTTGGCGCGGTGATCCTGGGTGAGCGCAAGCTGCACGTCCTGCTGCCCATCGCGGCGCTTGCGGCGGGCGGCGTCTGGTATCTGGTGCAAGAGGTTCTGGGGATCTTCCTCAGCCCCTGGCCGATCTTCTTTGGCGTGGGAGGCTGATATGTTCGAAGGTATCATGATTGGCCTTTCCAGCGCCTTTTCCCTGACGAACCTGATGATGGTGATCGGCGGCTGTCTGATTGGCACATTCATCGGCATGCTTCCGGGCCTTGGCCCGATGAGCATCATCTCGATCATGATCCCGGTGGCGATCACCATCGGCGACCCTTCCGCGGCGCTGATCCTGCTGGCCGGGGTGTATTATGGAGCGATTTTTGGTGGCTCGACCTCGTCGATCCTGATCAATGCGCCGGGGGTTGCTTCGACCGTGGCGACCTCGTTTGATGGCTATCCGCTGGCGCGGCAGGGGAAGGCGGGCAAGGCGCTGACGGTTGCAGCCATTTCGTCCTTCTGTGGCGGCAGCATCGGCGCGGTTCTGTTGATGATCTTTGCGCCCGCGCTGGCGACCGTGGCGCTCTTGTTCCATTCGGCGGAATATTTTGCGCTGATGGTGGTGGGGCTGTCGGCCATCGCGGCCTTTGCGGGAACCGGTCAAGTGGTGAAGGCGCTGCTGATGACGTTGCTGGGGCTGATCATGGCCACCGTGGGCGAGGGCGCGCTGTTCAACATGCCGCGTTTCACCATGGGGATCATGGATCTGCAGTCCGGCTTTGGTTTTATCACCCTTGCCATGGCGATGTTCGCCTTGCCCGAGGCGCTGTATCTGGTGCTGGATCCCAGCCGGTCCAAGACGGAGGGCGGCAGCAGCGAGATCAAGGACCTGCGCATCACGCGGGACGAAGCGCGCGCGATTGCGCCGGTGATTGGCCGCCAGTCGATCCAGGGCTTCCTGATCGGGGTGTTGCCGGGGGCAGGGGCCACCATCGCCTCGTTCCTGGGCTATGCGGTGGAGCGCAACATTGCGCCCAAGGAGGAGCAGGAACAATTCGGCAAAGGCTCGGTCAAAGGGCTGGCGGCGCCGGAAAGCGCCAATAACGCGGCCTGCACCGGATCCTTCGTGCCGCTGCTGACGCTGGGCATTCCCGGATCGGGCACCACGGCGATCCTCTTGGGTGCGCTCATCGCGCTCAACGTCTCGCCCGGGCCGCGTCTGATGATCGACGAGCCGCAGATCTTCTGGGCGGTGATCATCTCTATGTATGTGGGCAATCTTGTGCTGCTGGTGCTGAACCTGCCGCTGATCCCTTACATCGCCAAGGTGCTGGCGGTGCCGCGCAACTACCTGATCCCCTTCATCCTGTTCTTCACCCTGATGGGGGCCTACATCGGGCAGAACAACGCAACCGAATTGCTGATCCTTGTCGGGCTTGGCATCTGCGCCACTGTGCTGAGGTTCGCCGACTATCCGCTGGCGCCGTTGCTGATCGGCTTCATCCTTGGCTCGATGCTGGAAGACAACTTTGCCCGCGCGATGCAGCTCTATGATGGAATGGGGTTCCTGCTGGACCGGCCGATGACGCTGGCGCTGCTGGTGCTGGCGGGGCTTTTGGTGCTGTTGCCCAGCTTTCGCGCGCGCCGCGCTCGGCTGCGGCAGGCCGGTGTGTCCGATGGCGACTGAAGACTGGAGCTGAATTGGCACTAAACACTGGCCCGGGCGGATATCCCGGGCCAGTCTTTTTGTCTGCGTCGGATGGTCCTCTGTCTGACGCTCGCCCACTCTGGCAGGGTCTTTCGGGAACGCGCGCAGATGCCGGGAGGGCTGCACATGAAATCACTTACCTTGACCCTTGTTCTGTCAGCCCTGCCGCTGGCCGCCTTCGCGGATGTGCTGGAGGTGCAGAAGGTTGCCGATGATGTCTGGGCGCTGGTTGGTCCGAAAAGCCAACGCAACACTGAGAACCTTGGCAACAATGCCACCTTCGGCGTGGTGGTGACCTCCGAAGGGGTGGTGCTGATGGATCCCGGCGGCTCCTGGAAAGGCGCCGAGATGATTGACGCCACCATCGATCAGATCACCGACCAGCCGGTGACCTATGTGATCGACACGGGCGGGCAGGATCACCGCTGGCTGGGCAACGGCTACTGGCAGGCGCAGGGCGCGACGGTGATCGCATCCGAGGCTGCCGTGGCGGATCACAAGGACCGCCAATCCATGCAGATGACCATGCTTTCGCAGCTTTTGGGCGATGAGCTGGCAGGTACCGAGCCGCGCTATGCCGATGTGACCTTTGACGCCGGTCATGATCTCGCTGTCGGCGGTCTGACCTTCCAGATCACCCATCACGGGCAGGCCCATACGCTGGGCGACAGTTTTGTCTGGCTGGAAGATCGTGACGTGATGTTCACCGGGGATATTGTTTATGTGGAGCGGATCCTAGGCGTCGGGCCGCAGTCCAACGCCAAAAGCTGGATCGAGACCTTTGAGGCGATGGCGGCCTATGAGCCGACCCATGTGGTTCCCGGCCATGGCCATGCCACCACGCTGGAACAGGCCCGCGCTGACACCTACGAATACCTTGTGAACCTGCGCTCCCAGATCGGTGCCCTGATCGAAGAGGGCGGTGACATCATGGACGCGCCCGGGGTTGATCAGTCTGCTTTTGCCGGGCTTGAGCAATTCGACAGCCTGGCCGGGCGCAATGCGCAGACGGTCTATGAGGAGATGGAGTGGGAATAACCCCGCTGGCCGTTCTGTAACCTGTAGCCGCCTCCATCCCGGGGGCGGTTTTTGTTTCGGCCCCTGTCATAAGGCTGTTACAAAATCTTCACTGTCATGAGCTCTTTATTTCCTATATTCATGAAGTATGGAAAAAGAGATTCCCTCCCGCCTGACCACGCTTGGTCATCCACAGCGACTGGCCATTTTCCGGCTGCTGATGCGGCGCTATCCGGACCGGATGCCCGCAGGTGAAATCGCCGGGGCGCTGGATCTGAAGGCCAGCACCCTCTCCGCCTATCTGTCTGCGCTGATGCAGGCGGGGTTGGTGACGCAGGAACGGGTCGGGACCTCGCTGCTCTACACTGTCGATATGTCAGCGGTGCAACAGACCTTTGACTATCTGATGCTCGATTGTTGCCGTGGGCGTCCGGACCTTTGCCTGCCCACCGCCACTTCCCCCCAAACAGGACACCCCGCCATGACCGCGCGCAAATACAACGTGCTATTCATTTGCACCGGAAATTCCGCCCGCTCGATTTTTGCCGAAAGCATCCTGCGCGATCGCGCGTCGGATCGCTTCAACGTCTACTCCGCCGGAACCCGCCCCCAGTCAGATCTGAATCCCTTCGCGGTGGAGGTGCTGCAATCCAAGGGGCACGACACCGCGCATCTGCGGGCCAAGAACACGGCTGAGTTTACAGGTCCCGGTGCGCCGCAGATGGATTTCGTCTTTACCGTCTGCAATCAGGCCGCCAACGAGGAATGCCCTGCCTGGGACGGTCAGCCGATCAGTGGCCACTGGGGCATGCCGGACCCGGTCAAGGCCGAGGGCACCGATGCCGAAAAAAGCCTCGCCTTTCATCAGGCCTATGGCGCGCTGAAACGCCGGATCGAGGCCTTTACGGCGCTGCCCATCGAAACACTGGACCGCATCGCCCTGCAACACGCGGTGGATGATATCGCCAGCCAAGCACAGGAAGACACCTAATGACCACATATGCTGTGAACGGCCTTGGCCGGATCGGAAAACTTGCTCTGAAACCGCTGCTGGAGCAGGGCGCGCAAATCGCCTGGATTAACGACGCGGTGGGTGATCCGGAAATGCACGCACATCTTCTGGAGTTCGACACGGTGCATGGGCGCTGGGATGCGGAGTTTTCCCATGATGCAGACAGCGTGACGATCAATGACATGCGTCTTCCCTTCGTCGGCACCTCCGATCTGTCCAAACTGCCGCTCGACGGCGTGGATGTGGTCATCGACTGCACCGGTGTGTTCAAGACAGAGGCCAAGCTTGCCCCCTATTTCGACGCGGGCGTGAAAAAGGTCGTGGTCTCCGCCCCGGTCAAGGATGGCGATACGGCCAATATCGTCTATGGCGTCAATGAGGGCACCTATGATCCGGCGCGCCACAGCATCGTGACGGCTGCCAGTTGCACCACCAATTGCCTGGCGCCTGTGGTCAAGGTGATCCACGAAAATCTGGGTATCCGGCACGGCTCCATCACCACCATCCACGATGTCACCAATACCCAGACTATCGTCGACCGCCCCGCCAAGGATCTACGCCGGGCGCGCTCGGCGCTGAATTCGCTGATCCCGACAACCACCGGCAGCGCCACGGCAATCACGCTGATCTATCCGGAGCTTACCGGGCGCCTGAATGGCCATGCGGTGCGGGTACCGCTGCTGAATGCCTCGCTCACCGACTGTGTTTTCGAGGTGGAGCGTGAAACCACCGCCGAAGAGGTCAACGCTCTGTTCAAGGCCGCCGCCGAAGGGGAGCTGGAGGGCATCCTTGGCTATGAGACCCGCCCGCTGGTCTCGACCGATTACACCAATGATCAGCGCTCTTCGATCGTGGATGCGCCCTCGACCATGGTGGTCAATGGCACCCAGGTGAAAGTTTATGCCTGGTATGACAATGAAATGGGCTACGCTTGGCGGCTTGTCGATGTGGCCCTGATGGTCGGAGCCTCACTGTGAACCATCGCCCCGAGGGTCTGTCGGCCTATGTAGCGGTGACGGCGGCCTATTGGGCCTTCATGCTCACCGATGGGGCGCTGCGGATGCTGGTCCTCTTGCATTTTCACACGCTGGGGTTCTCTCCGGTACAGCTGGCCTATCTCTTTGTCCTTTATGAAATCGCCGGGATGGTGACCAACCTTTCGGCGGGCTGGATCGCGGCGCGGTTCGGGTTGGCGGCGACGCTTTATGCCGGGCTGGGATTGCAGATCGTGGCGCTGGGCGCGCTGACGCAGCTTGATCCGGACTGGGCCATTGGTGCCTCGGTCGTCTTCGTGATGTGCGTGCAAGGCATTTCCGGCGTGGCCAAGGATCTGGCCAAGATGTCGTCGAAATCGGCGGTGAAACTGCTGGCGCCATCCGCAAACGGCGGACTGTTTCGCTGGGTGGCGGTGCTGACCGGATCCAAGAACGCGGTAAAGGGCCTGGGCTTTTTGCTGGGCGCGGCCCTGCTGGCGACGCTTGGGTTTAGCTGGTCGATCATTGCTATGGCCATGGTTCTGGCGCTGGTCTTTGCCGCCATCGTGATGCTGATGCCGCCGGGGCTGCCGACCGGGCGCAAGGGCGCGAAGTTTTCCGAGGTGTTCTCGAAATCCGCCAATGTGAACTGGCTGTCGGCGGCGCGGGTGTTCCTGTTCGGCGCGCGCGATGTCTGGTTCGTGGTGGGCATCCCGATTTATTTCTACGCGGTGCTGTCGGATGGATCCGAAGCGGGCAACCGCGCGGCCTTTTTCATGATCGGCACATTCACGGCAGTCTGGATCATCCTCTATGGTGCGGTGCAGGCCGCTGCACCGTGGCTGCTGGGCGCAGCCAAACGGCCCGAGGGCGCCTTGATCCGCGCCGCGCGCGGCTGGGCGCTGGCGCTTTTTACCGTGCCAGCGGCGCTGACCCTTGCGGTCTGGATGTCGCCGGCGCCGCAGCCCTGGCTGACGGCGGTTCTTGTCCTTGGCCTTCTGGCCTTTGGCGCGCTGTTCGCGGTGAACTCTTCGCTGCATTCCTACCTGATCCTGGCCTTCACCAAGGCCGAGCGGGTCACGATGGATGTGGGTTTTTATTACATGGCAAATGCGGGCGGTCGCCTGACTGGTACGCTTCTGTCCGGGCTGACCTATCAGGTTGGCGGGCTCGCGCTTGTTCTGGGGACGGCGGCCCTTATGGTGGCGCTGTCGGCGCTTGCCGCGGGCAAGCTGCACGTTGAAGGCGCGGAGGTCACGCCATGAGCATCTTTGAAAGATATCTGAGCGTCTGGGTCGCGCTGGCCATGGTGGCAGGCATCGTCATCGGCAATATCGCACCGGCGTTGGTGCAGATGATCGCGGCGGCGGAACTGGCGCGGGTCAATCTGGTGGTTGCCGTGCTGATCTGGGCGATGGTCTATCCGATGATGGTCGGCGTCGATCCGGCCGCGGTGAAGGATGCCTTCAAACAGCCGCGGGGCTTGGGCATCACGCTGGTGGTCAACTGGTTGATCAAACCCTTCACCATGGCGCTGTTGGGGCTGTTGTTCTTCGAAGGCGTCTTTGCCGATCTGGTATCGCCCGAGGATGCGCAACAGTACATTGCCGGTCTGATCCTTCTGGGCGCGGCGCCCTGCACGGCTATGGTCTTTGTCTGGTCGCAGCTGACGCGCGGGGATGAGAATTACACCCTGCTGCAGGTGTCGCTGAATGATGTGGTGATGGTCTTTGCCTTTGCCCCCATCGTGGCCTTCCTGCTGGGTGTCACCGATATCGAGGTGCCCTGGGAAACGTTGGTCCTGTCGGTGATCCTCTTTGTGCTGCTGCCGCTATTGGCCGGGATCTGGACGCGCAAGCGGCTGGGCAGTGTGGCGCGGATTGAGGGCTTTCAAGCCCACGTTAAACCCTGGTCGGTGATCGGGTTGATCGCGACGGTGACGATCCTGTTCGGCCTGCAGGGGCAGGTGATCCTGGACCGGCCCGAGGTTATCGCCTTGATCGCGGTGCCCATTCTGATCCAGTCCTACGGGATCTTCGCGCTAGCCTATGGCGCGGCCTTCGCGCTGAAGGTGCCGCATCGGATCGCCGCGCCTTGCGCGCTGATCGGCACCTCGAATTTCTTTGAGCTGGCCGTCGCGGTTGCGATCTCGCTGTTCGGGCTGAATTCCGGCGCCGCGCTGGCCACCGTGGTCGGTGTGCTGGTCGAGGTGCCGGTGATGCTGTCGCTGGTGGCCTTTGCCAACCGGACCCGCAGCCGGTTTCCCGGCAACGGGTGAGGGCACAGAGGGACTATGATCAGACCCGGCCCATGCCGATGAACAGCTGGCGATCCTGATCCTTGATTGCCCGGCGCCCGTGCATGATGCGGGTATTGTCGAGCACAGCGATATCGCCGTCCTGCCAGTTGATCTCGGTGGTGCTGTCTTCGGCCAGTTCGCGCAGCTCCTCGATCTCTTCGGCGCTGACCAGGCTGCCATCTGCCAGCCGGTAGACGGGCGGCTCGTAATTGTGCGACGGACCCAGAACCGCATTGGCAAAGCCTGCAGCGCCGGACAGGGCCGAGGGCCGCACCGGGTTCAGCGTGATATGATAGGTGAGCGAGCCATCCTCGTGCATGTCGAAATCCTGGTTCGGGATCGCTGCCTTGAATTGCAGGATATGCTCTTCGGTCACCTCTTCAGGCTCCGAGATTGCGGGGTGTTCATTGGCCAGGTAGCGTTTCCACAAAAGTTCCGGCAGCTTGCGCGAGACGGTCATCGGCTGGCTCCAGCGCGCGCGCTGTGCGTCCGACATGCTGGCCAGCACATCGCGCCCGTCGCAGATCGTGGTCTGCGAGCCTTCAAAGGCGGCCTTGGCGGAATAGAAGGCGACGATATCGGGGCAGACCGGGGTGTTGCCGTTTTCGATATGCAGGCCGATTGGGCCAAGCCCGGCGTCAACCATCTGGGTGTTGCGTTCGGAAAATTCTCGCGCGGGGTCAAAGGTGATGGTGCTGCACAGCTCTGCCGTCAGGGCGCTGAAGGCGGCCATATCAACGTCAAAGCCCCGCAGAAGCGCCCAGCCATCGCGGTTCAGGTGGTCGCGGACGGTGGCAATGGCGGGGGCATCGATCTGGCTGCCGGTGCGCGCGGCGCGGATCACGGTATAGGTCATGTTTGGTCTTTCTTCTTGAAATCAGGAGGGTCTAGGCGCGGCGCAGGCTGTCCAGGGCGGCGATGGTTTTCTCGGCGCGGGCCTGGGCCCCGACAGAGCGGTCGACCAGCTGCGGGAACAGCCGCTGGACTTTGACAAAGAACCGCTCTTTGCCGCGGGGAAAGCTTTCGCGTTTGCCTTTGCGGATCGCTTCCCAGGCTTCTGCAGCCACCCGTTCCGCGCTGTCGAGCGTCATCTCCAGCGGTTCGATCAGGGCGCCGAATTCGCTTTCGGCGGCGGTGCGGGCGGCGCGCGGGGCGATGTAGGTGACGCCAACGCCGCTGCCAGACAATTCGCGCCGCAGCGCGTCAGAAAAGCCCCGCAGGCCGAACTTCGTCGCCGAATAGGCCGCGAAATAGGGGTAGGCGATATCGCCGAAGACAGAGCCGATGTTTGCCACGCGCCCCTTGCCTGCGCGCAAGGCGGGCAACAGATCCCGGGTCAACGCGATCGGGGCCATCAGGTTTGTGTCCGTCATCGCCTGCAGCTGAGCATCGCCGAGATCCGTCAGCCGTCCGACGGTCAGGCAGCCGGCATTGTTGATCAGGATATCAAGCCGCCCACCGACCTGCGCGACCAGCCTTGCGCGATCCTCGGCAAGGGTCACGTCTGCGGGCAGGATGGCGCTCTCAGGCAATCCTGCGAGCGTCGCGGTCTCTTCCAGCTTGTGCCGACTGCGTCCGGTGATCAGCGGCACATGGCCAAGGCGTGCGGCTTCCATCGTCAGCGCCCGGCCGATGCCGGATCCCGCGCCGGTGATAAGAACGGTCTTTTTCTGGGTCATGAGGCAAGGCTTTCGGCTGTCTGGGAAAGAGGCTGCGCCGGGCGGTCGTTGATAATCCGGGCGGCGACGGCGCGGTTCGGGGTGCCTGCCGCAAAGAGCAGGCCCGGCTCTGCCGGAGAGGTCATGATTACCGCCGCAGGCTGCGCATAGGGCGGGATCCCTTCGAGTGCGGCGGCGATCTCTGCGCCGCTGACCGGGGCCGCGGCAGCGACCACCAAAACCAGCGATCCGTCCTCGTGCAGGCCAAGGGCCGAACTGACGACGCGGGGATCGGCGTTGATCCTTTGCTCGACCCACTCGGGTGAGATGTTGCGTCCGGCGCCGGTGACGATCAGCGCGTCCTTGCGCCCGTCCACGATCAGACGCCCGTTTTCGATGCGGCCCAGATCGCCGGTGTGCCAGCGGGCAGGGGGCGGATCGCCATTGAGATACCCGGTCATCACGGTGGGGCCTGCGACGGTGATCTCGTCGTCGATGATCTGAACGTCGAGCCCTTCCAGAATCTCTCCGACGGTGCCGATGGCATTGTGTCCGGGGCGGTTCATCGCCACCACGGCGCAGCATTCCGACAGGCCGTAGCCTTCGTGCGCCGGGATGCCGACAGCCTCGGCGGCGTGCAGCAGCGCGGGCGAACTGGCAGCGCCGCCGACGGCCACGAAGCGCAGCGAGTTGGGAGCCCGGCCGTCCTTGCTGCTGAGGTCTTGAACCCAGCGCCCCAGAAGCGCGGGCGCCAGCAGGCTGGTGGTGGGCCTTTCGCGGGCAAAGGCGGCGGTCAATGGTCCGATTTCGGCGCCGAACAGAGTGCGCGTGGCGTTGAAGTCAAACCGGGTTTCCGCGCCCGCCAGAATGGGCAGGAAGATCCCGCAGATCTGTTCCAGAAGCTGCGCCAAGGGCAGGATCGACAGGTGGCGATCGCTGTGCGTCGGGGCCACCACGGGCAGCAGTGCATTCAGCGAGGCCTGCAACTGGCTGCTTCCGATGACAACGCCCTTGGGGCGCCCGGACGAGCCGGAGGTGTAGATGATCCGCTCTGCCTTGGAGGCTGCCGAGGTCGGGGCTGGTAGTGCTGCGGCATCGGTGTGGCTGAGAGACAGGGGGATTTCCGGCAAAGCGCTTTGCCCGGCGGTTTCGGGTGCGGTGATCAGCGCGCCGATCCCGGCGTCCTTGATCACATGGGCAATCTGCTCGGGCGCAAAGAAAAACGGCAGCGGCACCTGCCGACGGCCGGTGAGGGTTAGCGCCAGATCGGCCACGACATAGGCGCAGCCGCCCGGAAGGGCGATGCCAACGGTGCGGGGCGCACCGTCCAGCCGCGCCGCAAGCGCGGTGACTTCGGCGGCAAGATCGGCCCAGGTCAGGCTGTCGCCATCGCCGGAAAAGGCGACCGTTTGCGGGCGCTCTGCCGCGTGACGCCACAGGGCCTCGAATACCATGTCCATTATGCGGCACCTCCCTGAAGGCCCGGCAGCGATGCAGGCGCAGCGGTGCCGGGCGTCAACAACGCCAGATCCGTCTCGGTCTCGATAAAGGCGCAGACCCAGGGATCGGTGTCGTAATAGCTTCCCCAGTTGTCTGGGTCCGCCACGCGGTCCGCCTCAGCGGCGCAAAGGGGGATATAGCCCAGCCCGGTGCGCGTCAGCAGGCGGCGCAGGGGCAGGGTGGCAGTGAATACGCCGCAGACCACGCCCTGCTGCCGTCCCCAGTCGATCATGCGGTCGAGCAGGGGCAACACCGGAAAGGGCGACACCGAGGCCAGGGATGTTACCTCCATGATCTGGCTGGCGTGGATATCGCGTCCGGTGCGTTCCTTCAGGACCTCGCAGAAATCGCCATTCAGGTAGCAGTCCGAGAAAAACCCGTCCTGCGCCGTGCGGATCCCGGCCGCGCAGAGGATCTTACCCTCTGCGTTGGAGGCTGCTGCCAGAACCGGGGCAAAGCCTTTGACCTGCGCCGCATAGGTGGTGTCGTAAACGTCACGGATATGGGCCTCAGCGGCTTTACGGCCGGGAGAGGTCGGCGTCAAAAACTCAATTCGCATGGAGCGCCTCGCTTGGATTTCCTGTTGTCTAGGGAAATCGCCCGCCAGGCTTACAGCCCGCTTACAGGTTCGCAGAACCATGGGCGGAGCAGGTCAAGTATCTGTGATGTTTTATGAAAATTCGATGCTGAACCGGCTGCCACCGCCATCCCGGTCGGCAATGTCGACCCGGGCGCCATGGGCTTCGGCCACGGCTTTCACAATGGCCAGGCCAATTCCCGAGCCCTTGCCCCGGCCCGGCTCGGAGCCGCGGTTGAAGCGTTCGAACAGCGCCTCACGTTCCGTTTCCGGCACCCCGGGACCGCGATCCAGAACCGCGATGCCGGGTGGATTTGCCATGACGCAGATTTCAACCTCGGTTCCGGCGGGCGAATAGATCAGCGCATTGCGCACGAGATTGTCCAGCGCGATGGCCAGAAGGCCCTCATTGCCGCGGATCCGGACGCCCTTGGCGCCGGTGACGGCCAGGCTTTTGCCCGCGCGGATTGCGTTCGGGGCCTGAGCGCAGGAGATCTGCACCGCCAGATCGTCCAGAGCAATCTCCTGAAAGGTCGAGGGTTCCAGCGCATCGGCGCGGGCCAGATCGATCAGCTGTTCAAAGATCTGCTCTAGCTGTTTCAGATCCTGTTTGAGGCGTTGGCGGACCTCGGCGTCACCGATGGTATCGACGCTGGAGTGCAGCACCGCGAGAGGGGTGCGGACCTCATGCGCCACATTCGAGGAAAACTCGCGCTGCGACCGGTAGCCTTTTTCCAGCCGGGCAAAGGCGCTGTTAACGGCAGCGACGAGGGGCACGATCTCGGACGGCAATCCTTCGGGCGAAAGGCGCTGGTCCGGGGCGTCGGGGCCGATACTGCCGGCCTGCTGCATGACGCGATCCAGCGGCCGCAGGGAGAGCCGCGCCGCCAGCAGCGCCGATGACAGTACCAGCACCGCGCCAAGAACGATCCAGATGATCTGCTCTTCTACCTCGTGCCACATGGCATCAAGGATGCTGGTATCGGCGATGGGGGCATAGGCCGAGGCAAGGACGCAGATCTTCAGCCCTGCATTGATGCCGCACAGCGCCATGCCGCGCCGCTCTCCCGGCAGGTCAATCTCGGCAGCGGTGCCAAGCGACAGCGGTGCAATCTGCGCCTTGATTTGCGGAGAGGTCTCACCGCCCGCGAGCAGCTCCATCTCCGGACCAAACACCGTATAGCGATAGGCGCCCTCGGCGCCGCGAAACCGGAGCGATTGCACCGGCAGGCCATATTTCTCCGCCTCCGGGTCGGCCTGAACCAGAACCTCGTTTGCTTCGCGCAGCAGCGTCTCTTCGAGGTTTTCTTCCAGATGTTCGAAAAACTCGGAGATCAGGATCGTGACGGACATTGCGATGGCAAGCAGCAGCGCCAGAACGATATTGACCGTCAGCTTGCGCTGCAGTGAGCCCGGTCCGCCAAGGGGGGCATGGGCAGACTGGGCAAGGGCCTTCATTGACCGTCGTCTTCCATCAGGTAGCCGATGCCCCGCAGCGTGTGGACGGTGCTTGCGGCGCCCAGATCCTGCAGTTTCTTGCGCAGCCGGTGAATCGCGACTTCGATGGCGTTCGGCGTCGGCGGCGCATCAAATCCGTAAAGCGCGTTCTCAATGCTGTCCTTGGACAGGATGCGCCCCTTGCGGCGCATGAAGACCTCCAGCAAATCCAGCTCGCGACGGGAAAACCGGGCGGGCTGGCCAGCAATCTCAACGGAACGATCGTTGGTGTCAAAGCGGATGTTGCCAAGGCTCAGCTTCAGCCCCAGCGCACCGCCCGGGCGGCGCAGAACGGCGCGGATGCGGGCGATCAACTCGCTGCTGTCAAAGGGTTTGACCAGATAATCGTCAGATCCGGCGTTGAGGCCCTTCACCCGTTCGTCCAGTGCATCACGGGCGGTGCAGATGATCACCGGCGTGTCGGCATTGGCCTGTTTGATCCCATCAAGCACCGACAGCCCGTCCATGTCCGGCAGGCCCAGGTCGAGGATGATCGCGTCATAGGAATAACTCCGCGCGGAATGCACCGCATCCGCGCCAGTCGCCACCCAGTCGACGACGAAATCATTGCTTTCAAGGCTGGCACAGGTGTTTTGCGCCAACCTTTCGTTGTCTTCCACATAGAGAAGCCGCATGGGCTGCGATCCTATTTGCGCAGGTAGGTCACGGTTGACCCATCATCGGCCTTGAAGGAAACATGTGCAAGGTCTCCGTTCTGGTCATACCAAACATCGCGTTCGAGATCGCCTGAGATACGATAGTGATGGGCGCGCAGCTGGCCGCTGCGGGTGGGGACATTCTGAACACCCAGATCGATCACCCGCACCGACATGACGGTACCGTCGATGGTGTTGAGTAACTGGCGGCGTTTCAGAATATCATCGTTCCACAGGCTTGCGGGTAGCAGGCCGCGCCCCTTTTCGCTGATCTGATGCGCGTCGCCGTCATCATCGGTGGCCGAGCGGATCGAGGTCATCTTGCCATTTGCCCATGTCTCGACGCTGTTCTGCTTGAAGGCATAGGCATTGACGCGGATCAGCGGGATCTTGACGGCGATATCGGTGACGACCTGGACGGAGTATTTGGCGGCAGAGCCTGAAAAGCTGTAGCTGAGCTCTCCGATATCCTTGCCCTTGCGAATGACGTCAAAGCGCAATGCGCCCTGGCTGGGTGGGGAAGAGGCCAATACCGGCGTTGCCAGCCCGATGGCTGTGACCAGAACGGCGAGTTTCCTGAGGATCTGCATGACACGCTCCTTGCGATATTTGTACAGGGTTGGCGCCCGATATGGGTGGTGCCGCTTACGCGAACCTTACGGGCGTGACCGGGGCATGGGCCGTGCGTGGCGATAAATGCAAAAAGGGAGCCTGCGCTTGCAGGCCCCCTTCAGGTTCTGGGATTGTGTCGGAGTTACTCGGCGGGCGAAGGTGCTGCGCCGGTTTCCGGGTGGTGGTGGTGCGAGCCCACCGGCCGGATCAGGAGGTTGGCAAAGAAGGCCACTACCAGCAGACCCGCCATGCAATACATGGTCGTATTGTAAAGGCTCGGCGTCGGATCGACGATGCCCTGCGGCGCGATCTCCATCAGCTTGGCGATTGTCACCGTCTTCGCGGACACCAGAGCGTCCAGCTGCGACACCGGCGCGCCAAAGGCGGTTTCAAAGGCCTGCGCATCTACCTTGGCGGCAAGATCCGTAATCGCATTGTTCACCGACATCTGACGCAAGGACGTGATCGCAAGCGGACCCAGCACACCAGCGGTGGACCATGCGGTCAGCAACCGGCCGTGAATGCCGCCTACGTGCATGGTGCCGAACATATCCGCCAGATAGGCCGGGATGGTGGCAAAGCCGCCGCCATACATCGAGAAGATGATCATCGTCGCGACGTAGAAGCCGATCAGGTAGAACATCGACGGGTTTGCTGCGCCTGCGGTCGCGAAATAGGGGATCGACAGGTACAGGATCGTGCCAAGGATGAAGAAGGCGTGATAGGTGTTCTTGCGCCCGATGAAGTCAGAGGTCGAGGCCCAGAAGAAGCGGCCGACCATGTTGAAGACCGAGATCATCAGAACATAGGTCGAGGCAAAAGCCGCGGTCACGATCAGCGGCATGGTGGTGCCGTAGATTTCCGACATCATCGTCTTGGCGACGCCGATCACACCGATGCCAGCCGTCACGTTGAAGCACAGCATCACCCACAGCTGCCAGAACTGCGGTGTTTTCAGCGCCTGGTCGATATGGACGTGGTTCTTGGTGATCAGACCCGAAGCGACCGGTTTCGGCTCCCAACCTTCAGGTTTCCAGCCCTCTGCCGGAACGCGATAGCTGAAGGAGGCGATGATCATCACAATGAAATAGACGATGCCAAGGGTCAGGAAGGTGGAGGATGCGCCGGTGTCGCCGGTGCCAACCACATAGACGCCAGCCTCGCCGCCGCCGGGCAGGGCTGCCGCCTGGGACGCCGATGCGATGACGACCTCAACCATGCCGTTTGCGGTCTGGGCAAACACTCGGCCGCCTTCGATCACGGTGTCGATGGCTTCGCGCGTGCCAAGGTATTCAGGTGCCTTGGCATAGATGGACAGCAGCCAGCCTTTTACCGGGGCCGCGATCATGGCGCCGCCGCCAAAGCCCATGATGGCCATGCCGGTTGCCATGCCGCGACGGTCCGGGAACCAGCGCAGAAGGGTCGAAACCGGCGAGACATAGCCAAGACCCAGACCGCAGCCGCCGAGGGCGCCATAGCCAAGGTAAACGAGCCACAGTTGATGGCTGGCGATCCCTGCCGAGCCGATGAGGAAACCGCCGCCCCAGCAGAAGGCAGCAACGGTGCCGACCATGCGCGGGCCAACTTTTTCCAGCCATTTGCCGGCAAAGGCAGCAGCCAGGCCGAGGAACACGATGGCGACCGAGAAGATCCAGACCACCGAGGTCAGGCTCCAGTCGTCAGCAGCGGGGCTGACAACGCCCAGCTGGCGCGTCAGAGCAGGGTTGAATACGGACCAGGCGTAGACCGAGCCGATGCACAGGTGGATGGCGATCGAGGCCGGGGGTACCAGCCAGCGGTTGAAGCCGGGGCCTGCGACGATGTTTTCCTTCAGCAGAAAGGAAAGCGGCCCCCGATTGGGTGCGGAACTCATATGGATTATCCTCCAAATTATTGACCGGCTGGCGTCTCTCTCCTCCCCGAGGTCGGCTGCCGAAGCTGGGCATGCGAGCGCATGCGACGTGGTAGTCTTCGGCTGTTGTGAAGGGGTGCGTCAATGTTTTAAATATAAAAAACAATAACTTACGCTGACTTTTTGTCAGAGCGCCATAGTCGCGACCCGGGACAATTTGGACATTTTGGAAATTGTTTCCCAGTCAGGGGGTAAAATTTGCGCCAGTTTGTCCGGTTGTTCAATTCGGTAAAAATATGCGTGATCAGGTGCCAGCAGCGGTGTCGGCAGAGGGCGCCAGAGCGCGAGGGGATGGACGATTCCCGGCTTACAATCCCCAGGAGGCGCATTTGCGGTCGATGGTCTTTCGCGAGACGCCCAGCCTGCGGGCGGCTTCCGAGCGGTTGCCATCGACAGCCTCCAGCGCGCGCAGGATCTCGCGCCGCTCGATCTGATCCAGCGGTTCGATCTGGCCGCTGCCGTCCGCCGGGTGGGCCAGCGTTTCCAGGGGAAAGCTGCCAAAGATCAAAGAGCGCTCGATGAAGTTGCGCAGCTCCCGGATATTGCCCGGCCACTTGTGGCGCAGCAGGGCACTGCGGGTGCGGGGATCGATCTGCAAGGGCGCGCGGGTCAACTGCTCGGCGATCTCCTGCACGAACAACTCGGCCAGTTCTACCACATCGGTGCCGCGCTGGCTAAGCGGGGGCATCGCCGCTTCGATCACATTGAGGCGAAAGAACAGATCCTCGCGGAAACGCCCGGCGGCGACTTCGTCCTTCAGCGATTTGCTGGTGGAGACGACAAAGCGCACATCTAGTTGGGTGCTGCGTTCGGTGCCAACAGGGCGGACCAAGCCATCCTCCAGCACCCGCAACAATGCCGCCTGCGCCGACGCGCTGAGACCTGCGATCTCGTCCAGGAACACGGTTCCGCCCTGCGCCGAGGGCAGCAGCCCCTCGCGACCGCCCTGCGCGCCGGGGAAGGCGCCGGGCGCATGGCCGAAGAGTTCGAATTCTATCATCTCTGCCGGAATGGAAGCGCAGTTGATCGGCACAAAGGGATGTGCCGCCCGGTCCGAAGCTGCGTGCAGGTGCCGCGCCGCGACTTCCTTTCCGGTGCCAGAGGCGCCGGTGATCAGAACCGGCGTGCTGACATCGCGGACCTGATCCAGCACCCGCCGCACATCGGCTATCGCATCCGAGCTGCCGATCAGTTGGTTGCGCAACCTGCGCCCGGTGTCGGCGCTGTTCAGCTCGTGCAGCAAAAGGGCGTTCTCGCGCCGCAGCTGAGCCATCTGGATGCAGCGTTGTACCGCATTCAGCATTTGGTTCGAGCGGAAGGGCTTCAGAACAAAATCCGCAGCCCCGGCGCGCATCGCCTCGATCGCGGTTTCCAGATCCGCATAGGCGGTGATCATGATGGTATCGGTAAACCCGCCGGCGCTGCGCTGATGGGCCAGCCAGTCGATGCCCTTTTGACCGGGCATGATGTTGTCCAGGATCATCACATCGAAATGCCGCTGGGCCAGCAGCTCTCCGGCTTCTTCGGTCGTCGCGGCCTCAGCGACCTCTCGGCAGTGGGGCGCGAGCGTTTTGACCAGGAAGTTGCGCATGCCCGGTTCGTCATCCACCACCAGGATGCTGGCCTGCGCCAGCCGGTCCGTCAGCTCGTTTCCGCTCTGCGCTTCTGTTGCCTGTGCCACCGCAGGTCTACCCGTGTTCTGTTGTCTGAGTGCAATAGGGCATGCCCGCCAAACTCAGCCCGGTCAAGAAAAGCCAGCCTGCCAGGTCATGAACTCTTCGCGAGCAAGGGCAGCGGAGGGGCTGGGGCTTACGTCTGGAACGGGGCGGCTGTCAGCTGAATCTGCCGCTCCAGCTCGCGGGCCACCGGCAGCAGCGGGGCGTCGGCCTTGCGCAGCAGGTGGATGTGGCGCCGGGCTTCGGGATCGGCCAGCGGGCGAAAGACCAGACCAGAGGAGCCGAGCAGCAGCATCGTCATCTCCGGCAGGATGGTAACGCCCAGACCGGCGCGTACCATGGCCAGAAGAGAGGTCACATTGTGCCCCTGCAGCAGTGCCTCCCGGTGCAGGCTCTGCGCGACCTTGGTCCGGATCCCGGCGGACAGGGGATTGGCGATCAAGGACTGTTCGGCGATGTCGCGCCACGACACCGGCCCGCCGGGCGCTGCCAGCGGATGCCCGTCGGGACAGATCAAACCAAAGGCATCTGACATCAGGTTGCTGCAATGCAGGCCAGTATGCGTTGGCGGATCCAGCGCGGGCATCGCATCTGAATCCGGCAACCCGGCCGTTGCAATGCCGATATCGATCCGGTCCCGGCTCACCTCGCGGATGATGGCGCGTGATTCCATATCCCAGACCTCGATCTGGACACCGGGAAACCGCGCGATGAAACTGGAAATCGCCTGCGGCAGGATGCTGCCCGCCACCGAGGGCACCGCTGCCACGCGCACCCTGCCGGTTCTGGCGCTGGCAAAGCCTTCGATGGCGCGCACTGTGGTGTCGAATTGCTGCAATTCGCGGTCCGCCTGTTCCAGCACAAAGGCGCCAAGCGCGGTCAGCTTGTTCTTGCGTCCGGTCTCGAACAACGGCTCGCCCAGATGGTCCTCCAGCTGTTTCAGCGTCATCGAAACCGCTGATGGCGTGCGTCCCAACTGCTGTGCCGCCCCGGTCAGCGTGCCGGAATGGGCCACCGTGGCAAAGCATCGAAGCATCTCAATTTTCAGCGCCATTTTCAAAATTTCTGAAATGAGTTTGAGTTGTTTGAGTTTGTGTGAAAGCGGATGCCGAGTCCATAGTTTCATCCAAGGCAAATATCGGACCCGGAGAAACGCCATATGGACCAAACTGCACTGCGCCGTGTTGCATGGGGTCGGCCCTAATGCGGATCGACGCGCTGCAATATGCCAACTGGTCCGAAAAGATCTTTCGCCAGCTGCGCGAAGGGGGCGTTGATGCGGTGCACGTCACCATCGCCTATCACGAAGGATTTCGTGAAACGGTTCTGAACTTTGAGCAATGGAACCGCTGGTTCGAGCAATACCCGGATCTGATCCTCAAAGGCACGCAGGCAAGCGATATCGATCGGGCGCGGGACAGCGGGCGCACGGCCATCTTCTTTGGATTTCAGAACCCGTCCCCGATTGAGGATGACATCGGCCTGGTCGAAATCCTGCACACGCTTGGCGCCCGGTTCATGCAGCTGACCTATAACAACCAGTCGCTGCTGGCGACGGGCTGTTACGAGGCCGAGGACAGCGGCATCACCCGCATGGGGCAGCAGGTGATCCGCGAGATGAACCGTGTCGGCATGGTGATCGACATGAGCCATTCTGCCGACCGTTCCACCATCGAGGCAGCAGATCTGTCGCAGCGACCCATTGCCATAACCCACGCCAACCCGCACGGCTGGATGCCCGCCTTGCGCAACAAGCGGGACGATGTGATCCGGGCGGTGACGCAGAACGGCGGCATGATTGGCTTTTCGCTCTACCCGCATCATCTGAAGGACAAATCCGACTGCACGCGGGACAGTTTCTGCAGCATGATCGCCCGCACCGCCGATAGGTTTGGAGTGGAGCATTTGGGGATCGGCACGGACCTGTGCCAGGATCAGCCGGACAGCGTGGTGGAATGGATGCGCGTCGGGCGCTGGAGCAAGGAGATCGACTATGGCGAAGGCTCCGCTGACGCTGCTGGATTTCCGCCGATGCCGGATTGGTTCCGCGACAACCGCGATTTTGGCAATATCGAAACCGGCTTGCGCGCTGTTGGCATGAACGCGGGTGAGGTCGCCGCGATCATGGGCGGCAACTGGTACCGTTTTTTCAGCCAGGGGTTCGGCCCGGCATAGGTCATTTGCACCGGGTCAGAGGAAAACATTGGAAAAACAAGGGTAAGCAAAGAAGGAGGGCAGCTTGGAAAGGGAAGCATCGGATCACCGACCCGCTGGGCTGCGTCCGCCTGAAACCGTGATGCGCCTTGCACGGCTGGGATCTTTCCATCAGTCGCGGCTGTCCTTCATGCGCATTCTGACCCGCCGGATGCAGGCCGAGGGCTGGTGCTTTGACAGGCCGGTGTTCGAGATTGGCGACGACGGGACGGGACACGCGGTCTACAGCGCCCATGGCCCTGAACGCAGCTATTCCCTTGTGGCCTTTGCCCATGACCTGCCGCCGGAAAAACGCTCTGACCGGGTGATAGCCGAGGCCTGGGATGCGACCTTTGCTTTGTTCGATGGTGTTCCGGGCGCCGACGACATTGCCCGCCTGGCGCAGAACGTGCCGCTGCAAGAAGCTGGCCGGGTGAGCGAGCGCGAGCTGTCGGTGTCGCGGGCGAACCGCTCGGTGCGCCTGTGGGAACACGTAGTCTCGGCGCTGGCGGCAGGCTGCCAGCCCGACCCGGCGCAGATCGAGGCGGTTGGCTACCTCATGCGGACCACGGCAGTCTATGGCTCGGGCAAACTGGGCGCTGCCGACCGCGAGATGATCGCGGACAGGCCGGAATGCGCGGCACCGTTTCAGGCCGAAATGCTGTCGGTGTATCTGACCCGGACCTTTGTTCGGGATCTGGTGCAGCACATGGCGGATGCCCGCGCCCGTGCTCGCTCGGGTGGGGGTGCGGCGCGTCTGGATCCGGCGCTGGCCCGGCGTCTGGGCATCGGCAATTCCACCGGCCTTGGCATGGCGCCCTTTTTGCTGAACCACCCGGTCCTGTTCAACAACTGGATCACCGCGCGGGAAACCGCGCTGGAGCGGGTGCGGAGCCTGCCGCAGGCCAGCCCGCAAGAGGTGGCCCGGTTTCGTGACCTCTTTGCCCGCGCCCGCCGTTCCGTGGCGCACTGGCAGACCGGGCATCCGGGGCAGGCGTGGAAGCGATCCGTGCTGATCTCGGATATCGACCATCTGGCCGGGCATCTGGAGGGCGATGTTCTATCGGCCCCGCACCCCTGGGATGGTTTGTACCGCTGGGCCGAGCGATCTCTGTCCTGCGAAGGGCAGGAATGGTTGGTGTCGCTGATGCTGGAACCCTATGGCGCGCTGGTCGATGATCTGGCCACCGCCATGGCCTGTGGGGAGGGGGAAACCCGGCGGATTGCTGGCGGCATGACGCTGGGACGTCTGCGGCAACTCGTGCAGCGCTCCCATGACTGGGCGCTGGCCATCGACTGGGATCTTCCCGAAACCACTGCCCGCGTCTGGTATGTTTCGGAGGAAAAACTGGAACCGCGCCTGGGTGAACGGGCCGAGGAACCCATCGCCCCCTATGAGCAGCCTTTGGCCCCGGGGCGCGATGTGGCGGCGCTTTATCACGCGATGGAAGGCTGGCCCGAGGAAGCGAACGTGGCGGAATTTCTGCTGCGCCACCCGGAGCACAGGCACGCGGTGCGGCGGGTACAGATCGTCGCCGAGGCGCCCTATGCCGAAATCCGGGACAATACGATTGCCTGCGATCTTCTGCCGATCGACATGCTGCGCTGCAAACTGTCCTTCTTTGGCGCGCTGCATTTTGATCCGCGGTCGGACCGCTGGGTGCGGATCTGCATGTTCGGCAATGCGCCTTATCCCGAAGAGCTGTCGGCGCGCGATGGAGATTTCTGGATCTACCCGGATCCGGACGCATGAACCTGTCGCTGAACGAGATCGAAGCCATGTGCAAACGCGCGGCGCGGGGCGCTGGGCTGCCCTGGGGGCTGGCGGAGGAAGCTGGCGCGGCGGCGCGTCTTCTGGCCGGGGTGGCTTTGCCCGGCGCGGAGCAGCTGGCCGCGCTGCTGGCGCGCAACGATCTGCGTCCCGTGGCCGCGCTTGCTCCGACTGCGATAGAGGGCGGACGCTGGCGCGCGGCCACGGGACGGCTTTGCCCTCTGGTGTCGGGCAGTGCGCTGAGCGACCGGGCCGCCCAGCTTGAGACCGGTGCGGTTTTTGAGATGGAGGAGGTGGATCTTCCCTTGCTGCTCTTGCCCTTTGCGGCGGCGGCAGCGCAGCGGCTGGACCGGCCGGTGGCCCTTGATTGGCCGAATATACGGCTGGTGACCGATGGTCGCCAGATCTGCGCGACCGGCACGCGGCAAGAGATGCTGCGCGATCATGTGCCTTGGCTGCGCTGCCACGCGGAGGCAACGTTGGGGTCTCCCCTTGCGCCAGTCAGGCGCGGGCAGGTCACAGATGACGCCTGGGCGCAGCTGTCCACCTTCGCCCATCGCACCTATGCCCCCGCCACCGAGGCCTCGCGCTTGCGCGGGGCAGGGGCCGGGTTGGCGGACAATGACTGATACGGAGATTGATACGGGATGAAGACGTGAAACGGACAGAAAGCGGAGACAGATGAGCGCGACAGAAACCCTCTCTCTGGCAGAGATCGAAGATCTGGCGCTCCGGGCGCTGATGGCGGCGGGGACCAGCCGTGAAAATGCCGCGCCTTTGGCCCGGGCTACGGCCATGACCGAAGCGGATGGGGTTGCCTCCCATGGTCTGGCCTATGTGCCGATCTACGCCGAGCATGTGACATGCGGCAAGGTGGACGGTCAGGCCCAGCCGCAGGTCTCCAGATCCCGGCCCGGCGTGGTGACTGTGGATGCGGCTACCGGGTTTGCCCATGCCGCGATCGATCTCGGGTTTGAACATCTGATCCTGATGGCGCGGGAGCAGGGGGTTGCGGTACTTGCGATCCGCAATTCCTACAATTGCGGCGTTCTGGGCTGTCACACGCAGCGCTTGGCGCAGGCGGGTCTGATGGGCATCGGCTTTACCAATGCGCCGGCTTCGATCGCGCCATCAGGTGGCGCTCAGCCGGTTCTGGGCACCAATCCCTTTTCTATCGCAGCACCAGGCCCCGATGGGCAGGTCATGGTTCTGATCGACCAATCCGCCAGCGCCATCGCCAAAAGCGAGGTGATGAAACACGCCCGCGAAGGCAGACCGGTTCCCGAAGGCTGGGTGCTAGATGCGACGGGCAATCCGACCACGGACCCGGAGGCGGGACTGAAGGGCACCATGGTGCCTGCCGGGGGGTACAAGGGCGTTGGCGTGGCGCTGATGGTCGAGATGATGGCGGCAGCGATGACCGGAGCCCTTTTGGGCAGTGAGGCCAGCCCGTTTTCGGGGCCGGTAGGCGGGCCACCCCGCACCGGACAGTTCTTCATCGCCATCGATCCGGGCGCGACCTCGGGGGGAGGTTATGCAGACCGGATGGGTGCGCTTGTGGCCTCGGTCCGGGCGCAGGAAGGCGCGCGCCTGCCGGGCGATGGGCGTGCCGCAGCACGGGCGCGGGCAGAACAGGCCGGGGTCGCGGTCAGCACGGCAACCCTTGCGCGGGTGCGGGCACTGCTGCCGCCCCGCGACTGATGCAGGAAAGGATGCAAGCAAGATGCCATCTGGCTTGACGGGTGCGGGTTGGCATCGCTAGGGTCCGCGCCGGAACTCTTTCAAGCAAATGATGTCGCGTCGGTGCCTGCTATTGGCGCTAAGATATCAGGTGCCCGTGTCCTGTGAGCCTGGTGCGGATTATGCCGTTTCACCGGGAGTTTACCGGGCTGTGTGCACACGACCACCTCCGGGGGCTTGTCCTGTCGGTAAGGGGTACCTAGAGGCTGCGGTCTGTTTCGGGGGAGGCACGTGGATGTGCCCGGAACGTGGTGCTGTTTGGATGAATTTTGCCGATGTTGGGCGTTTTTTAACACACAGGGCCCATAATGGGACACGGTAGGAAAAGGGGCCAAGATATGCATGGTCTGATCAACAGGGCGATCCAGGCTTTTGTGACCAGCACCTATGGCGCGGACCGCTGGTATGAAATCATGGATGTGGCTGGGCTTGGGTTTCGACAATTCGAGGCCATGCTGACCTATACGGATGACCAGTCGAACAAGATGCTGAGTGCCATGGAAACGGTGCTGGAGCGTCCGCTGCCTGAGATGCTTGAGGATATGGGGACCTTTCTGGTGTCCAACCCTCAGGTCGAAGCCCTGCGCCGCCTGCTGCGGTTCGGCGGGGTCAATTATGTTGAGTTTTTGCATTCTCTGGATGACCTTCCGGGGCGTGCCCGTCTTGCCGTATCCGATCTTTATCTACCGGGCTTGGAATTGTTGGAACAGTCACCGGGTCATTTCGAACTGGTTTGCCAGCCGGGGTTGCCCGGCTATTCAAATGTCATGATGGGTGTTTTGCGGGCCATGGCCGACGATTACGGAGATCTCGTTATTCTGGATTCAAGCGGTGCGCAGGACGGGGCAGAGGTGATTTCCATCACCCTGGTGGAAAGAGAATTTGCCGAAGGGCGGGCCTTTGATCTGGGAGCGCATTCCCTATGATGACCAATGAACAGCTTGCCGTCATCGCGGATCAGATCTGCCCGATGTATGCGATCGTGGATGCCAAGGGGTATATCCAGCGCGTCGGCCCCACGCTCAGAAAGCTCCGACCCGATCTGAAATGGGAGGGACGCCGGTTTTTCCGTGTCTTTGATCTGTCGCGCCCGCGCCGGGTTCGGTCCATGGCGGACCTGGTCAATACGGCCGGGTCCAAATTGCATTTGCATTTTCGGGACACGCCGCAAACCAGCCTGAAAGGCGTTCTCGTGCCTTTGCCACAGGGGCAGGGCGCGATCATCAACCTGTCCTTCGGGATCTCGGTTCTGGAAGCTGTGCGGGATTATGATCTGACCAGCGCGGATTTTTCTCCAACCGATCTCACCATCGAGATGCTTTATCTGGTTGAGGCCAAGTCCGCCGCGATGGAGGCCTCGCGCCAGCTGAACCTGCGTCTGCAAGGGGCCAAGATCGCGGCCGAGGAACAGGCCTTCACAGATACGCTGACGGGCCTCAAGAACCGCCGCGCCATGGATCACATTCTGGATCGGTTGATCAGCGGCGGCCGGGATTTTGCCCTGATGCATCTGGATCTCGATTACTTCAAACAGGTCAACGACACGCTGGGACACGCCGCCGGGGATGCGGTGTTGCAGCATGTGGCCCGTGTCATGGTAGAATGCACCCGCCAGTCCGATACGGTTGCACGTGTTGGCGGCGATGAATTTGTCCTGATCTTCAATGACCTGCGCGATCTGCGCCAGATCGAAGGGCTGGCGAGACGGCTGATCTCCGAATTGGAGGTGCCGATTCCCTATGGCGGCAAGATGTGCAAGATTTCGGCGAGCGCGGGCACTACGCTTTCGGCTTGGCACAGCGGCACCTTTACCGCTGCGGAAATTCTGAATGAATCGGATGTCGCGCTTTATGCGGCCAAGGGATCTGGCCGAGCGCAGCATTGCTTCTATGAAAAAGGCATGGAAAACAAGGTTCTGGCCCTCGATCACTGATCGGCCCAATTCCGTCGTTTCTATCTGCCTGTTGCCGTAGGCTCTTTTCCTTGTCACCTGATTTTTGGCGCCTCTTGCAGGCGCCAAAAGCGCGTGTGGTGGCCAGATAGGGGGCCAGTTTGGCCCACCAGCCCCATGCGTTTGCCAGATTGGTCTGGTCATTTTTGCCAGAATTGGAGCTTAACGCCCTCCCAGTTGCCGGTGTATCCGCCCTTTGAGTGTTGTTTTCAGAGGCCGAGATGACCAATCAAGACCCGACCGCCTTTCGCCCAAGCGTTTGCCCGCTGGATTGCCCGGATACCTGTAGCCTCACCGTCAAGGTCGAGGACGGTAGGATTTCCGAAGTCCGGGGATCGACAGCGAACCCCTTCACCGCCGGGGTGATTTGCAACAAGGTGGCCCGCTGCTATCCGGATTTCGTGCATGGCGCGGCGCGCTTGCGGCACCCCTTGAAACGGACCGGCCCGAGGGGATCGGGGTCTTATGAGCGGATCACCTGGGAGGAGGCGCTGGACCTGATCCATGCAGGTTTCAACCAGGCAATCGAGGCGCATGGGGCGCAATCGGTTCTGCCGCTTAACTATGCCGGGCCGCATGGTGAACTGGCCGGGGGCTCAATGGACCGGCGGTTCTTCTACCGGATGGGGGCGACGTTGCTGGATCGCGGGCCGCTCTGTGGTGGTGTGCGCGGAGAGGCCTACGCCAGCCTCTTTGGCAGCGCGCCGGGCATGCCGCCGGAGCAGGCAGTGCAATCGGATCTGATCCTGGTCTGGGGCAACAACGTCACCGTCTCCAACCTGCATTTCATGCGCGTGATCAAAGAGGCCCGTAAATCCGGCGCGCGGGTGGTGGTGATTGATCCCAAGCGGATCAAGCTGGCCGAGCAATGCGATATGCACCTGCAGCTGCGGCCGGGAACTGATGTGGTTCTTGCGCTGGGATTGGCGGCCGAGTTGGAGCGGCGCGATGCGCTGGATATGACCTTCATCGGCAAATGGACCCATGGGTTTGACGCCTATATGGAGGAGGCCCGCGCCTATACCCCGGATCGTGTCGCCGACATCTGCGGCCTCCCTGCGGAAGAGCTGCACCAATTGGTGGACTGGATCGTCGCGTCCCGCCGGATGGCAAGCTCCTTTGGCAACGGGATCGAACGGACCCGCTCGGGCGGTGCCGGGCTGCGGGCGGCGATGGCTCTGAATGCGCTGACAGGGCATCACGGGCGCCCCGGTGCGGGGGTGGTCGCGAAATCCGGGGCCGCCGCGCCAAAGACCTCGTCCCGCCTGCAGGGGGATCATCTGATTCACCCCGGCACGCGCTGTTTCAATATCGTCGATGTGGCGGAAAAGATGCTGGACCGGAACCTTGATGTGCCGGTCGGGGCCGTGATGATCTACAACCACAACCCTGTTGCAACGCACCCCGATCAAGACCGGATGATCGAGGCCCTGACGCAAGAGGACCTGTTCATAGCAGGCGCGGATGTGGTGATGACGGATTCCATGGCCTATTGCGACGTGATCCTGCCTGCCGCCAGCCATTTCGAATATGATGACATCTATGGCGCCTATGGGCAGAACTACATCCAGCGGGCGGAACCGGTGATCGCGCCGGTGGGGGAAAGCCTGCCCAATACCGAGATCTTTCGCCGATTGGCCGCCCGGTTCGGCTATCAGGAGCCCGAGTTCAGCGACAGTGACAAGGACCTGATGGATCAGGCCATGGACGCGTCGCATCCGGTGTTCGGGGGTAAGCCACCCAGCGAAATCCCCTGCGACCAGGCCATCGCGATGACCGCCGGGGATGGCAGCCCGCTGGTGCTGTGCCAATCGGTGATGCCGCAGACGCCGTCGGGGCGGATTGAGCTGTTCAGTCAGGAGCTTGAGGATCGGTTCGGATGCGGTGTCCCGCGCTATGACCCCGCCCCGCAGGATCTGCCGCTGGTGCTGGTCACCCCCAGTTCGGACAAGCGGACCAACGCGACCTTTGGCCATCATGCGCTGTCGGCGGGGGCAGAGGTGGTACAGGTGCATCCGCAAGATGCCGAGGCACGCGGACTCAGCCATGGCGATCCTGTTACCGTCTGGAATGCCCGGGGCGAGGTGACCTTTACGCTGGAGGTGACAACTGCCACCCGGCCCGGTGTGGTCTACAGCCCCAAGGGGACCTGGCTTTCCAGCTCGCGCAGCGGCCGCACGGCGAATGCGCTGATTCCCTCGGCCCTGCGCACGGATATTGCCGGGGGCGCCTGCTATAACGAAACCTTCGTGGATCTGCGGCGTGGGTGGGATAGTAGACCGGACTGACGCAATGGGGCAGTATTCGGCGGAATGTGGAGACCAATACCGTGCAGCAGGTACCCGGGCCGACCTTTTCCATTGACCGCACTCTGCCAGTGCCCGTGTTCGAGCAGATCTGCACGGCGCTGCGGACGCGGATCGCGGCAGGAGAGATCCCGGAGGCGAGCCAGCTGCCCGCCACCCGCAGTTTCGCGGTAGAGCTTGGGGTGTCGCGTTCGACCGTGGTGGCGGCCTATGAGCAGCTGGAAGCCGAAGGCTACATCGCGGGAAAACGCGGTTCGGGGTTTACCGTCTGCGCCATGGGGCAGGTCGAACTGCAGCCGGTGCATCCTGCACCCCCGGAGCATGCAAAGGAGACGCCGCGTGCCCTGTTGCCCTTCAACAGTGGAGAGCCGGACATGCGGTTGTTCCCGCACCGGCAATGGGCGCGCTGCGTATCGCGGATCTGCCGGGTGGCGCCGGAAACCATGCTGGATGGCGGCGCGGTCCGGGGCAATGCAGCGCTGCGCCGGTCCATTGCGGCCTATGTGGCAGAGTGGCGGGGGATCGAGGCAGGCGCCGAGCAAATCATTATCACTGCGGGGGCGACGGATGCGCTGGAACTCTGCTTGCGCACGTTGGCACCACGCGGCAGCGCCATCGGGATCGAGGATCCGGGATATCCGCCCCTGAACCGTATCGTGCAATCGCAGGGGCTGCGCTCGCACTACCTGCGTGTCGATGCTCTTGGCGCCTGCGTTCCCGCAGAGGATGCCGACCTGAAGGCGGTGGTTCTGACGCCATCGCATCAGCATCCGCTGGGCGGGGCGATGACGCCGGGGCGGCGTCTGGAATTCCTCAACTGGGCCAAGCGGACCGGCGCCTGGATCATCGAGGATGATTATGACAGCGAATTCCGATATGCGGGGCGCCCCATTCCGGCAATGGCGGGGTTCGATGGGCTGAACCGGACGATCTACCTTGGCAGTTTTTCCAAGACCTTCTCGAACGCGCTGCGGATCGGCTATGTGGTGGCGCCCGAGGCGCTGATTGCGCCGCTGCACGACAGTTTGCTGCGCTTTGGCACCCGGGCCAGTGGCATGCCGCAGCAGGCGTTGGCAGAGTTCATCGACAGCGGCGAGTTCTACCGCCATCTGCGCCGGGTGCGGCGTATCTATGGTGAGCGGCGCAAGCATTTGCTGGCGCGGCTGCAGCAGGAGTTTTCCGCCTATGGCAGCGCGCCGGACCACGGTGCGGGCATGCAGCTGGTGTTTCATCTGAACGACGGTAGGCAGGATCACGAAATCTGCAAGCGGGCGCGGGACGCCGGTCTGGGGTTGCGCCCGCTTTCGGGATTTGCCGCCGAGGTGACCGGGCTGAATGGTCTCGTTCTGGGCTGTTGCCACATGGAGATCCGCGAAATCGACGCGGCGCTGACCCGTCTGGCGCAGGTTTTGGACGGCGAATCCGAGCCGAAACAGGATCAAACCTGACAGCGGCGCGAACTGCGCAGTCGTATGAATTCTTGCTGATCGACCCGAGGTGGTCCTGAAAACGCATTCAAAATTAGTGCTTTAAGTGTTATCGAAATTTTTGTTGGCGCGAGATAGGTATTTCGTATAACGATTAAAAAGAAGGTATGCGGGATAACTATAATATCAGTTATCCAGTTCGGGGAGGAACTATGCAGATAGATGGACATGTGGCGCTGGTCACAGGTGGCGGCAGTGGCCTTGGTGCGGCGACAGCCCGGCATCTTGCCGTAAAAGGCGCGAAAGTCGCCATTCTGGATTTCGATATCGAACGGGCAAAGGCGGTCGCGGATGAGATCGGCGGCATCGCCCTGCATGTGGATGTCAGTGATGAGGCCGCCGTCGGTGCAGCCCTCGACAGCATTGCAGAGCAGCTGGGCAGTGCCCCCCGCATCGCGGTGAGCTGCGCCGGGGTCGGCATGGCGGCGCGCATCGTCGGTCGTGGCGGCAAGCTGTCGTTCGATGTGTTTGAAAAGACGCTGCGGGTGAACCTTTTTGGCACCTACAATGTGATGAGCCATGCTGCTCGCCTGATGGCTGAGCTGGACCCGCTGGCGGATGGCGAGCGCGGGGTGATCATCAACACCGCTTCGGTTGCCTTCGAGGATGGCCAGCTGGGGCAGGCGGCCTATGCGGCCTCCAAGGGGGCGATTGCCTCCATGTGCCTGCCTGCGGCGCGCGAGCTGGCGCAATCGGGCATCCGCGTGATGGCCATCGCGCCGGGCCTGTTCCAGACCCCGATGATGGAAGGGTTGCCGCCCGAGATTTCGGCGCAGATCACCGCCAATATTCCCTTTCCTGCCCGGCTGGGCGCGCCCGAGGAATACGCGCTTCTGGCCGAGCAGATCGTCACCAATCCATTTCTCAATGGAACAACCATCCGGCTGGATGGCGCTGTGCGCCTGCCGCCGCGCTGAAGGATCCCGCGCATGAGCGATCAGATACTCAAAATCGACATCAATGACAGCATCGCCACCCTGACGATGAACCGTCCGGACAAGCGTAACGCCATGTGCGAAGAGCTGCTGGAGGCGCTTGATGCTTTCTTCTCGGCGCCGCCCAAGGAGGTGCGTGTTGTCATCCTGACCGGCACCGCAGGGCATTTCTGCTCGGGGCTGGACCTGTCGGAACATGTGCACCGCTCGGCCGAGGAAAACCTCTATCACTCGCGCCAGTGGCACCAGGTGATGGAGAAGATCCAGTTCGGCGGTCTGGCGGTTGTGTCCGCCATGTTCGGGGCGGTGATCGGTGGCGGGCTGGAGCTGGCAAGCTCGACCCATGTTCGCATCGCTGAACCTTCGACCATCTTCCAGCTGCCCGAAGGGCGGCGCGGCATCTTTGTGGGTGGCGGCGCCACCGCGCGGGTCGGGCGTCTTTTGGGCGCGGACCGGATGACCGAGATGATGCTGACGGGGCGCAAATACGATGCCGAAACCGGCGTGGCGCTTGGCCTTGCCCATTATGCGGTGGGCGAAGGTGAGGCGCTGGAGCTGGCGCAGACGCTGGCGGGCAAGATCGCCCGCAACGCGCCCTTGTCGAATTATCTGATGATCCAGTCGATTGCCCGCATCAACGACATGTCGCAGGCCGATGGTCTGTTCACGGAATCGCTGGCGGCGGCGCTGTCGCAGACCACGCCGGATGCCGAGGAAGGCTTGCGTGCTTTCCTTGAAAAACGTGCCCCTAAGTTCCGGTGATCCGATGAAAACCGTCATCAAAGAGCCTGAGCCTGAAATGGGCGTGTCTCACGTCAGCGATGAAACACTGCGCGCGTTTGTCGGCTATCACATGAAGCGGGCATTCAACGTCGTGCAGACCGATCTGGCCCGGACGCTGAAGCCTTTTGATCTGCGGATGCTGACCTACACGGCGCTGGTGCTGATCGTCGATAATCCGGGGTTGCGCCAGTCGCAGCTGGCGGATGCGATGGATGTGGAACGGCCCAATCTTGTCGTGATCATAGACGAGCTGGAACGGCGCGAGTTGATCGTGCGCGACCGGGTACCGACGGACCGGCGGGCCTATGCGCTGAAGGCGACGCTGGCTGGGCGCCAGCTCTGTGAAAAAGCGGTGGCCGCAGTGACCGCCCATGAACAACGCTTGCTGGAGAACATGGATGCAACGACCCGCGACACGGTGATCGCGGCGATGCAGTTGATCCAGAAAAGCCTGTCGAAAGGATAGACCATGAAACGGACGTCCAATTTCCTGCCACACGCCGTCACGCGCGAGGATCGCCCCGATGGCAGCCTGCTTTTGCGGTCTGAATACGATCTGGGGCCGGTGACAGAGCGGACTGGTGACTGGCTGCACCGCTGGGCCGAAGAGGCGCCCGAGCGGGTGTTCCTGGCCGAGCGCAGTGGCGCGGGCTGGCGCGAGGAAAGCTATGCGGCGACCCTGCAGCAGGTGCGCGCCATTGCGGCGGCGCTATTGGCGCGGGGCATGGGGGCGGACACGCCGATCCTGATCATGTCCGGAAATGGCGTCGATCACGGGCTGTTGTCGCTGGCCGCGCAATACGCCGGTGTGCCGACCGTACCGGTGGCCGAGCAGTATTCGCTGATCCACGGCGCCCATGGCCGCCTGCGCCACGCCATCGAACTGGTGCGGCCAAAGATGGCCTATGTTGTCGATGCCGATCAGTACGGCGAGGCACTGAAACTGGATGCCCTTGAGGGTGTTGAGATCGTTGCGACCCGCACCGGCGGCACCGATGTCACGGCCTTTGCGGACCTTCTGAAAGGCGATGCGGGCGTCGATGTGGACGCGGGATTTGCCAAGGTGACGCCCGATACCGTCGCCAAGATCCTGATGACCAGCGGGTCGACCTCGAACCCCAAAGGGGTGCTGACCACGCAGCGGATGATGTGCGTCAATCAGACCCAACTCGCCGACAGCCTGCCGTTCCTGCGCGCGCGCCCGCCGCGCATCGTGGATTGGCTGCCGTGGAACCACGTCTTTGGCGGCTCGCATAACTTCAACATGATGCTGGCCAATGGCGGCAGTTTTTACATCGACGATGGCAAGCCGGTGAAGGGCTTGTTTGATCGCACAGTCGAGAACCTGTCGATGGTAACCGGCAGCCTTGTGTTCAATGTGCCCATGGGCTTTGCCATGCTGCTGGAGGCACTGGAAAAGGACGCGGGGCTTCGTCAGCGTTTCTTTGAAGAGCTGGACATGATCTTTTACGCCGGCGCCTCACTGCCGCAGGAGGTCTGGTCGGGTTTCGAGACCATGGCGATGGAGATCAAGGGCGAGGTGCCGTTGATGACCTCTTCCTGGGGGCTGACAGAGACTGCGCCCGCGACGATGATCCAGCAGGAGCCGACGGAAAGCTCGGGCGTGGTGGGTGTGCCGATGACCGGTGTGACCCTGAAACTGATCCCGGATGACGACATGCGCTGCGAGGTGCGGGTCAAGGGACCGAACGTGATGCCCGGTTATTTCGAAGACCCGCAAAAGACCGCAGAGGCCTTTGACGAGGAAGGCTATTTCATCACCGGCGATGCCATGGTGTTCGTGGACAAGGACGACATCAACAAGGGCATGCGCTTTGACGGGCGGATTTCCGAGGACTTCAAGCTGCTTACTGGCACCTGGGTGCGGGCGGCGGGCCTCAGGATCGAAATGCTCTCGACACTTGCACCGCTGGCTGCCGATCTGGTGGTGACCGGGCAGGACAAGAACGAGATCGGCGTGATGATCTTCCCCAACCGCGAGGCGATCGAGGCAGCAGGCTTCACGCTGGAGGAAGACGGCGGCGCGCTGGTCTGTCCGCAGCTTCTGTCCGACATTCATCACCGGCTGAACGAGCGCGCAGGTCGCATTTCCGGCTCCTCCACCCGGGTGGTGCGCGCCATTGTGCTGGCCGAGCCGCCCTCGCTCACCGATGCTGAGATCACCGCCAAGGGCAACCTCAACTTCCGCAAGGTGCTGACGCGCCGCGCAGATCTGCTGGAGCGGCTTTATGATGACGCTGCCAGCGGCATTGCGAAACTCTGATAGGAACACAACGATGGTAGATTTTTCCAAGGTCCGTGCGATCGATTTCCACACCCACGCCGAGGAACCCTGCGGCTGCCATGCCGATGACGGCTATGACGAATTGCAGGCCACCATGGCCAGCTATTTCGGCGCGCCCTGGCAGCATCCGCCCACCGTGCCGCAGACTGCCGCCCATTACCGCGAGCAGAACATCGCCGCGGTGATCTTCCCGGTCGATGCCGAACGCGAAACCGGTTATCGCCGCTACAAGAACGAAGAGGTTGCCGAGCTGGCGGCCGAGAACGACGACGTTCTGATCCCCTTCGCCAGCATCGACCCGCACAAGGGCAAGATGGGCGCCCGCGAGGCGCGTCGCCTGATCAAGGATTTTGGAATCAAGGGCTTCAAGTTTCACCCGACCATGCAGGGCTTTTATGCCAATGACCGTATGGCCTATGACCTGTATGAAGCGATTGCCGAAGAAGGCGGTATCGCCCTGTTCCACACCGGTCAGACCGGCGTCGGCAGCGGTATGCGCGGCGGCAACGGCATGCGGCTGAAGTATTCCAACCCGATGTATATGGATGACGTGGCGGTGGACTTCCCGGACATGAAGATCATCCTCGCGCACCCCTCCTTCCCCTGGCAGGAAGAGGCGCTGTCGGTCGCTCAGCACAAGCCCAACGTTTATATCGACCTCTCTGGCTGGTCGCCCAAGTATTTCCCCGAGATCTTGGTGAAATACTGCAATTCGATTCTGAAGAAGAAGGTGCTGTTCGGATCCGACTGGCCGATGATCACGCCGGAGCGCTGGCTGTCTGATTTCGAGAAAATTGCGATTAAGGACCACCTGCGCGAAGACATCATCAAGGGCAACGCCATGCGTCTGCTTGGGGTCGACTGAGATGGAGATCTCCGCACCAAAGCTGCGCCATGCCTTCCGCCTGCGGGTGGAACTGGGTGCCCCGATTGAAATGGGGCAGGGACGCGCGGGTGTGCGACGGATTATACCGATCATCGGGGGCAAGGCGCTTGGCCCCGATCTGACCGGCGAGGTGCTGAACCTCGGGGCCGACTGGCAGACCATCTACAGCGATGGTGCCGCCCATCTTGATACGCGCTATGCGGTGAAAACCGAGGACGGCGCGGTGATCGAGATCGTCAACGTCGGCAGCCGTCACGGCCCGCCTGATGTGATTGCGCGGCTGGCCAAGGGCGAGGATGTGGACCCCACCAGCTATTACATGCGCACCGCCGCGCGGCTGGAGACCGGCGATGACCGCTATGCTTGGGTCAATCACATGCTCTTTGTCTGCTCCGGTATCCGCCGGGCCTCTGCCGTTGAAATCGACTATTATGCAGTGGAATAACCAATGAAGCCTTTTGCCGCCCCTGTTGAGGACATTCTGTTCACGCTGAACCATGTGGTGGGCACAGCGGATCTGCCGGATTGGGATGCGGAATTTGCATCCGAGATTGCCGGACATTTCGCGTCCTTTGCCGAAGGTGAGATCGCGCCGCTGGATGAACCCGGTGATCTTGAGGGCTGCACGTTGACGGATGGTCGCGTTGCGATGCCGGCTGGCTTCAAGGACCTCTACAACTCCTATGCCGGACAGGGCTGGCCGGGCCTCACCATCCCCGAGGAATTCGGTGGCCAGGGCATGGGCGCGATGATGCTGGCGATCACATCCGAGATTTTCTCAGGCGCCAATCATTCCATGCAGATGGTCACCGGGCTGGTTCCGGGGGCTGCGCGCACTCTGACGCGGTTCGGCACGGCGGATCAGCAAGTCCGCTACCTGCCGTCGCTGGCTTCGGGTGAGACGCTAGCGACCATGTGCCTGACCGAACCCGGAGCGGGATCGGACCTCTCGCGCGTGCGCTGCCGTGCGACCTCCGATGGGGATGGCTGGCAGATCACAGGTGAGAAAATCTTCATCTCCGGCGGCGACCAGGACATGAGCGACAAGGTCCTGCATCTGGTTCTCGCGCGCACCTCGGACAACGGCATCAAAGGGCTCTCGCTGTTCCTGTGTCCCTGCACCCGCGCCGATGGCAGTCGCAACGCTGTCACCGTCACCCGGATCGAGGAAAAGATGGGCCTGCATGCCTCCCCCACCTGCCAGTTGGCCTTTGATGGCGCCGAGGCCGAACTGATCGGCGCCGAGGGGCAGGGGCTGATGGCGATGTTCACGATGATGAACCACGCCCGCTCTGATGTTGCGCTGCAAGGCGTGGCCCATGCGGCGCGTGCTTTTGATGTGGCGGCATCCTATGCGGCAGAGCGCCAGCAGGGGCGCGGCACGGATGGACAGCCGGTGACGCTGGATGGACACGCGGATGTGCGCCGGATGCTGGATGAGATCGACGCCGGGGCGCTGGGCGCTCGCGCGATTGCCCATCTGGCCTTTGTCACCATGGAGAAGGGCGACAATCCCGATCTGGTGGAATTCCTGACCCCCTTGGCCAAGGTCAGCGGCACCGAAGCCGGTATCCGCGGCGCCGAACTGGGGGTGCAGGTGCTGGGCGGCTATGGGTATCTGCGCGAATACCGGTTGGAGCAGACCTATCGCGATGCCCGCATCACCGCGATCTATGAAGGGGCTAACGGCATTCACGAGCGCATGCTGGCGACACGTTTGCTGGGTACACCCCCGGCGGAGGCCTTCGCGGCCTTCATGGCGGCAGAGGGCAAGGAGGCAGAGGCCGTTGCTGCCGCGCTGGAAGGCTGGAACCTTGCGCGAAAACAGCTGCTGGGCAGCCCTGACCGAACCGCCTTTGCGCATGAATTCTATCTGCTGACCCGCGATACGCTTTTGACGGCGGTGTGGAGCCGGGTTCTGCGGGCCGCATCGGCCCATTCGGATCCGGAGCGGCTGACGCGGATCGCCACGCGCCAGCTGGAAGTGATTGCCGCAATGCGTCCGGCGCGGCTCGCGTTGCTGGGAGTTGCGCAAACCGCCGGGGCATAACCATCCGGCGCAGGTGAGGAGATCTGCGCCGTCTGGCCGAGGAAATTCACTGTTGATCAAGGGGAGAGGTAAATAGTTTTCTGGTTAAGTAACTTTCCAGGAGGAGACCCGTCGCGCCTGTTTGTGGGTGACGGAGGAAAGACAACAAAGAGGAGGAAATCACATGACACTTAAATCCCGGATTATGGCGCTGGGCGCCGCCGCGATGATGACGCTTGCCGCGCCGCTGGCCGCAGAGGGCTGGAAACCCGATGGAGCGCTGACCATTCAGGTCGGTTTTGGTGCCGGCGGATCGACAGACACCATGGGTCGCGTGCTGGCCAGCGTGATGGAGAAAAACACCGGCTGGGACATCGTGGTCGAGAACAAGCCTGGCGGCGGCGGCGTTGCCATGTTCACCGGCCTGTCGCAGCGCCCCCCGCAGGGCAAGGTCGTTGGCATGGGGGTCAGCATCCCCGTTCTGGTCCAGCTGGTTCAGCGCGGCGATCAGCTTCCGTTTGATGTCGACAGCTTTGATTACCTTGGCACCGTCGCCAAGGCAGAGCTTGCGCTGGTGGCCAGCGCCGATGCGCCCTTTGACGATCTGGAGGGTCTGATCGCCTATTCCAAGGAGCAGGGACAGCTGGCGGTTGCTACCATGGCGCCGCCGCAGGTTCTGATGATGAAGGCAACGACCAAGACCACCGGGGCGGATTTCAACCTGGTGACCGCCGATGGTGGTGCCGAGGTGATGAAGCTGATCCTGGGCGGTCAGGTTCTGGCGGGTTTTGGATCGGGCGAGCAGTTTCCCTATCTTGAATCCGGCGACATGAAGGTGATCGCGGGCGCCAACCAGTCGCGCTTGAGCTATGCGCCGGAGGTCAAGACCTTCGTGGAATCCGGCATCAACGCCTATGTCGATCCGGTGTTCTATCTGGCGACCACAAAAGGCACCGATCCTGCCGCGGTCGAGGCCATCGCGGCCGCGATCGACGAAGCGGTTGCCTCTCCCGAAATGGCTGAAATCGTGCAGAACGCGGTCAAGGGCGCGCCGATCAACATGGGACCCGAGGGTACCCATAAGATGATGACTGACGGTCTGGCAAACGCAGCCGTGTTGTTCGCGAAATAAAACCGCAAACCGCCCTGCGCGTGTTCGCGCGCAGGGCGGTTTCAGAACTTGGGAGGGTTCCATGGGTTTGTCTGCCGACCGTGCTTCGGGCGCGTTCTTTCTTCTGCTTGGTCTTGTGCTCTATTTCCTGGTCATCCCCTCCTATGTGGAGCGGGTCGAAGGGGGAAATCTGTCACCGGATACGATGCCCAATCTGATTTCCATTGTGATCGCCGTTAGTGGCGCGTTCCTGATGCTGAAACCGACCGGTCACCGCACCCAAAGACCGCATGTCTTTGCGATTACAGGCGCCTATGTGGCGGTTCTGGCAGGCGGGATCTATGCGATGTCCGTGTTCGGTTTTGAATATGTCGCCCCGCCGCTGGCGTTTGCGATCATGTGGATGATCGGGGAACGCCGCCCGGCCTGGCTGGCGGCGGGCGTCATCGTCATGCCTGCGCTGATCTGGTTCCTGGTGACCTACGCGCTTGGCCGCGCCTTGCCCTGAGGGAGTAAAATCATGGTGGATTTTTCGACGATCCTGGCAGGCTTTGGCGATGCCTTTTCCCTGATCAACTTGCTGTTCGTCATCTGTGGCGTGATCCTGGGGCAATTCGTCGGCGCGGTGCCCGGCATCGGCCCGATCATGGCCATGGCGATTGCTATTCCCTTTACCTTTGCGCTGGATCCGCTGGTGGCGATTTCCTTTCTGGTCGGGGTCAACAAGGGCGGACTGGTTGGCGGGGCAGTGCCTGCGGTTCTGATGAATACCCCCGGCACCCCCGATGCCGCCGCAACCGCGATGGACGGCTACCCGCTTGCCAAGAAGGGTAAGCCCCTCAAGGCCACCAAGATGGCGCTGTTTTCCTCGGTGACGGGCGATACCTTCAGCGACCTCGTACTGATTACCGTGTCGGCGCCGCTGGCGGTTCTGGCCCTGCGCATGGGCCCGATTGAGATCGCCGCGCTGATGATCTTTGCCTTTTCCGTTCTGGCCGGGCTGATCGGCAATTCCCTCACCAAGGGTATCATCGCAGCGGCGCTGGGATTGCTGGTGGCTTCGGTCGGGACCGATCCGGAGCATTACACACCTAGGCTCATCTTTGGCTATTGGGACCTGTTCGACGGGTTGCCCCTGCCATCAGTTGCGATTGGCATGCTCGCCATTTCGGAAATCCTGCGCCGCATGTCCGATGCCCATGGCAGCGTCCGTTCCGCCATCATCATGGAGGATACCGGCAACCCGGACGACCGTCGGGTGACCTGGGCGGAATACTGGTCCTGTCGCTATACCATGCTGCGCGGTGCCACCATCGGAACCATTTTCGGCGCCTTGCCGGGGATCGGTTCGACCGCTGCCGCCTTCATGTCCTATGCCTTCACCAAGGCCCGCTCAAAAGATCCGCAAAGCTTTGGCAAGGGCAACCTGCATGGCATCGCCGCAGCCGAATCCGCCAATTCTGCGGTTGTCGGCTCTAACCTGATCCCGCTGTTGACGCTGGGCATTCCGGGCAGTGTCAGCGCGGCACTGATCATCAGTGCCTTCATGATCCACGGCATGCAGCCCGGCCCCTTGCTGTTCGAAAATCAGGGGCGGCTTGTCTACGGGCTGTTCGGGGCCATGATCATGGCGAATTTCATCAACCTGTGGATCGGGCAGGTCGGACTGCGGCTTTGGGTCAAAGTGGTGTCGGCGCCGGAGTCCATCATCTTTTCCTCGGCGGTTCTGTTGTGTTTTGTCGGGGTGTCGATGGCGACCAACGGATTGTTCGGCGTTGCGATCATGCTGATCTTCGCGGTGATCGGGTACCTGATGTCCAGTTTCGGCTATCCGCTGGTGATCTTCATCATCGCGTTCTTTCTGGGACCAAGATTCGAGAAATCCATCGCACAATCGCTTGCGCTTACGAACGGGGATCTGACCCAGGTTCTGAAAAGCCCGGTTGCCGTCGCTTTGCTGCTTTTGTCGGTGGTGTCTTTCGTGTGGTTCCTGGCCCGCAGCCGGGAGGCCGAGCTGTGACTATCTGAGCTCGGCCGAAGGTCAGAGCAGCATGAACAGAGGGAATTGCCCAAGAGGGCGGTTCCCTTTTGCTCTTCGAGAGGGAGGCCTACGGCGGTTTGAACGGATGAAGCTTGATCAGAACAGCCGATAGGGTAGGGATTAAAGGGCTGGACCCGGGCGGCGCTGCGGCTGGATTTTACTGGCTCGAACCGCGCAACAGGACCGCAAACCGCATGCCAGGCTATGATAGCAGTATGGGAGAAAGTGGCAGCCCGTAGGGGAATCGAACCCCTCTTTCCAGGTTGAAAACCTGGCGTCCTAACCGATAGACGAACGGGCCACTCTGTGCGTGAGGCGCTATGTACTCAGTCAGGTGAGTGGGCGCAAGAGTGATTTTTGCTCATTTGGGAAGAAATATTTGAGGCGGGTGTTCCGGGTGGTTTCATGGGCAGTTCGCGTCCCCCCAAAAGCGGCGTCAGAAGGCCTGCGCTGTAATTCGGTCAAAGGTTTTCTCCACATTGATATGTCGTGGGCCAGCCTCTTCTTTGCGTATCACTCCCTGATTTTCCGCAACGCTTTATGGTTGTCTTGGTTCCGGCTGTGAAAACTGGCCTAAATATCGATTGAAAGCGGTGCGGGCTAGGCGCTGAGCGTTTTCGGCGCATCGCGCGCGGCCTCTGGGCTTGTGAAGAGAGGCGGGAAGGGTAGGGCAGGCCGCAGTCAGGAGAATCAAGTTTTCGGAAAATCAACATTCTGCTGCGCTGAACCTTCTGCGAAAAACGCAATTTCCGGGCGGGGTTACGTCCGGGTGTGGTCCTTTTTCTCGCAAAAAACATGGGCTGTCGGCAAAAAATCGCCTGTCGCCACCGGTCTTGAAACCGAACGGCGGCTCACTATGAGATTTCATACTTTATGTACGTTTTTGTAAAATAAATTCAATTATTTGCATTCATCTTTTGCGGTACGCGTCAGGCGGCGTGCAGCGGGCTTAATATGGGGCGGGGAGCCTCGTCCTCAGTCTTTTTTGCGTCTTTTGATCAAGATCAAAAGACTTTTGATCCGCGGTTTGTAAACATCAAGACATCCGCATGTGAAGGCGCGCGAACACATGATGCCGAGCCGGTCTTTTGCGGGCGGAAGATTTTGAAACTTTGAAGCGTATTGCCGGGGGACCCATCATGGCAGATCAAGTGCTCAACCAGACACCCACGTATACAGTGACACACACCTTCAGCACAAATGATGTGACTGGTACCTTCGGTGGGCTGACACAGGGCGACGTCCAAGACGGTGATCCTGCCGTTGTGGATTTTTCCGCCGAACCGGTGATCACCAAAGAGGGCGTCGCGCTGTATCCGGTAAACAGCGAATTTGGCTATAACGTCATTGATTTTGACCAAGCGATTGAAAAAGACTTTTTCGACGATCCGGAATACGAAGAAGGCTTCGTTGGCGATCTGTCCGGTGAGGGCGGAGAGCATCTGGGGCTGGTGGTTTCGAACGCCCCCACCGATGTTTTTCAGACCCCGGCAGTTCACGGCACCTGGCTGGCTGGCCTTGGTGGCAACACGGTCAAAGCCTCGACCGAACACTATGTGGTGATGCAGCAGGTGCTGTCGGATCAGCGTTTCCCCGGTGATCCGGATGCAGAATACCAGCTGGACGATAATCTGTGGATTGTTGGCGGCGAATACGACGGTCAATATGTGGCGGACGTGCTGCCTCAGGTCGGCGATGTAAACGGCGACGGTGTTCTGGATCTGAAGGATGTGCTGGAGCCCAATGAAGCCACCATTCAGGAAAACATCGCGGTCGGTAACGACTATTCGGTGACGCTGAAGGATGACGGCAAGCTGCTTTATCGTTGGGGCAATACCATCAAGAAGCCGAACGATGTGCGCATCGAGGCCGAGTTGCCTTTGCCGGACGAATGGTCGACCCCGGATGCCGACAATGATGATCTGATCCCGCTGTTCCAGATCACCCAGGCCGAGCTGGTCACCCGTCACACGATCACCAACAACCCGAACGACCAGATCCGCCCCGAGGATTTCGAGAACGAATCCGCCATTGGTCAGCTGCCCACCTATGAAATCCTTGAGGATGGCAAATGGGTTACCACCGATGACTACTATGGCGGTGATGGCACCCTGTATCCGGCAGGCACCGTTCTGAAAGATCCGGCGCTGGCTGCGGCGGCGCAAGGCTCGACCCTGGATCAGATCGGCGCCATGTCGGAAGATCTGGAAGAGGGCTATACCAACGCCTGGTACACCACCATGGATCGCGAGCCTTTTGAGGCGGTGCTGAATGAAGATGGCACCGAGTACATCGTCGGGCCGCGCTGGCGCCTGCAGCCGGATAAATACGGTCAGGATCTGCCCAGCGTCGTCATTCCGACCGACCCGAGCCTGGAGCCGCCGACCACCAACGATCAGGTGAAATACGAAGTCGGCGAAGACACCCAGACCGTGATCAACCTCCTGGACTGGGAATTCCCCGTATCGCCGCTGGCGATCAGTGCGGGCTGGCAGAACAACGCAGGTTCGGTGTCGATCAACGGTCTCAACATGACCAACAATTTCGACGTGGCCTTCTACGTCAAAGGCGATATCAAGCCTGCGACGCTTTATGACACCCAGCTGGTCATGAGCTATGAAGAAGTCACCATCAACGGCAAGGGTGTAGGTGTTTCCGGTTCCGCCGGGGACGACACTCTGGTCGGCCAGGGCGGCAACACCATGACCGGCGATGACGGCGACGACCTGTTCGTTCTTTCCTATGGTGTCACCAACGACTATTCGAAGATCGTCAGCAGCACTGTCACCGACTTCCAGCAGGGAGAGGATGTTCTGGGACTGATCGATTTCAGCGTTACCGACGTCAACTTCAAGGATGTGGTATCGCAAAGCGTCGAAGGTGACGGTTTGCACGTCAGCCTCGGCGATTACGAGATCGCAACGCTGAGCGGCGTCACCTCCGAGCTGGAATTGGAAGATTTCCTGCTGATCAACCGCAGCAGCGATACAGCCGTGACCGGAACGAACGATGATGATTACATTGTTGGCGATGATTTCGATAACGTTCTGGTCGGTTTGGCTGGTGACGACACAATCTTGGGTCTTGGTGGTGATGATGAACTCATCGGCAACCGTGGCGCGGATTCGCTTGACGGCGGTGCAGGTGACGATCTGTTTGACAGTGGCACTGGTGCGGATGTTCTGATCGGCGGCACTGGCACGGATACGGCAACCTATGCGACTTCAATCAGAGGTGTGACCGTCAATCTTGAGAACGGAACTGGTGTGGGCGGTAAGGCGGATGGTGACACCCTGACCGGAATCGAAAACGTTATCGGGTCCAATGCTGCAGATACGCTGATCGGTTCAGATGACGAGGGCAATACTCTGAACGGCCGCAGCGGAGACGACCTGCTTGAAGGCGGCGGCGGCTGGGACCTGCTGATCGGCGGTGACGGCGCAGATACGCTGGACGGCGGTAACGGCACTGACCGCGCTTACTATGTGGACTCTGCCGAAGCTGTAACTGTGGATCTCGAGGCGGGAACCGGTATCGGTGGTGAAGCGGAAGGTGATGTTCTGATGAACGTCGAAGCCTTGACCGGCTCGCTGTTCGATGACCGGCTGATCGGGGACGCGGAGGATAACAATCTGATTGGTCGACTGGGTTCGGATGTGCTGATCGGCAACGATGGTGCTGATGATCTGTTAGGTCGTCTGGGTGAGGATACTCTGCGGGGCGGTGCTGGAAGCGACACCCTCGACGGTGGCCGGGCGAACGATCGTCTTGGCGGTGGCGCGGGGGACGATTTGCTGAAAGGCGGCGGCGGAGACGATGTTCTGCACGGTGGTCTGGGTGCCGATACCATCTACGGTGAGGCCGGTGATGACACCTTCCTGTTCAACCGGGGTAGCGATGTGCTTGACGGTGGTTTGGGCGATGACCGGGCTGAGTTCGATGGGGTCGAAGCTGACTTTACCGTTGTGGACAACGGCTCTGGCTCTTGGGAAGTTACCGATAACGCCACTGGCCATGTCGATACGCTGACCAGCATCGAGACCCTGGTCTTTGACGATGTGCTGATCCTGGCGTGAGCCTGAACAGATAGTGACTGGAAGCGGCCGTGGACCTTTGGGTTTGCGGCCGTTTCTCTTTTCGGAGTGCCTGAATTGGCCACCGGGGCCGACATCCTCACGGCGCAGAGATCGTCAGGGGCTGATGGGGCCCTGCCTTGGCTTTGTGAAAGGCATTACTACGCACATGCGGATCTGAACGCAGTTGGGCGCAAATCAGTGAATACCACGACAAACCAGGCGGTAAATTTTCGCTATTCAGGAAGGGAAAAGTGGCAGCCCGTAGGGGAATCGAACCCCTCTTTCCAGGTTGAAAACCTGGCGTCCTAACCGATAGACGAACGGGCCACTCTGTGTGTGAGCGGTGTTTAGATATTCCCGTCAGTTGCCGCAAGCGAAAAAACGGGGTTTCAGCGAAAATATTTCCCTGTCGGAAAAAGCGCCCTTCAGGACGCTGGCGCGGCGTCCTCCAGGCGCAATTGCGGGCTTTGACGACCGCCCCAGGTGTTGATCTCCAGCCGTCCGGCAAAGTGGAACCGGGCGCCGCCATGATCCAGCAGCCGGGGGCCAAGGTCGGTGTCGAAGGCGCCGAAACAGATGGCGTCAATGCCGCTGCTCAGCCCGTCGCTCAGCGACAGTTTCAGATGCGATTCTCCGACCCGTTTGGCAAAGCGGACCTCAAGATCGGGAAAGGCATAGCGCGGGGCAGGGGCCCCGGCGCCGAAGGGGCCGGCCTGTTCGATCTGCTCGATCAGGTTGATCGAGGCGGCGCCGGGCATCAGCATCCCGTCGAGCTTCACATCCGCAGGGCCAAGGTCCCCGGCGCCTTGTTTAGCCAACAGATCGCCCAGCCGCGCCATCGCCTCTTCGAGTTTATCCCGCGCGACGGTCAGACCGGCGGCCATCTTGTGCCCGCCGCCCTTGATCAATTGGCCTTCGCTGGCCAGCCGCTGGATCGCTGCGCCCAGATCGATGCCGCTGACCGAGCGACCTGATCCCTTGCCCTCGTCTCCGTCCAGACCGATGACCACCGCCGGACGGCCTGCGGCTTCTTTCAGGCGCGAGGCGACGATGCCGACAACGCCCGGGTGCCAGCCTTCGCCCGCGGCCCAGACCAGCGGTGCGTCCAGCCCGCGCGCCTCCGCCTGCTCAAGTGCGGCAGCGCGCACGGCGTTTTCGATGTCGCGGCGTTCGGTATTGAGCTGGTCAAGGCGTTCGGCCAGCGCGGCGGCCTCATGCGGGTTGTCGCTGGCCAGAAGACGCGCGCCCAGATCCGCCTTGCCGATGCGCCCGCCGGCATTGACCCGCGGTCCCAGCAAAAAGCCGAGGTGATAGGTGGAGGGCGCCGAATCCATGCGGCTGACATCAGCCAGCGCCACCAGGCCCACGCGTTTGCGCGCGGCCATGACCTTGAGCCCCTGACGCACCAGCGCCCGGTTGGCGCCGATCAGCGGCGCCACATCCGCCACCGTGGCAAGGGCGACAAGATCCAGAAGGGCCATCAGGTCCGGTCCGGTGCCAAGACCCTTTTCCCGGGCCTGCCGTCGCACCTCGACCAGCATCAGAAACACCACGCCTGCAGCGCAGAAATAGCCCAGATCCCCGTCTTCATCCTGCCGGTTCGGGTTCACCACCGCCACGCAGTCGGGCAGGGTTTCGCCTCCTAGGTGGTGGTCCAGCACGATCACATCGGCGCCCTTGGCCGCTGCGATCGGTCCATGGGACAGCGTGCCACAATCGACGCAGACGATCAGATCGTGATCGCGCGCCAAGGCGGACATGGCGGCGTCGTTGGGGCCGTAACCCTCGTCGATACGGTCAGGGATATAGAGTGTTGCATCCTGCCCCATGGCCCGCAGCCAGACCAAGAGAAGCGCCGCAGAGCTGCCACCGTCGACATCGTAATCGGCAAAGATGGCGATGCGCTGGCGTTGCTCGACCGCCTCCAGGAACCGGGCGGCGGCTGTTTCCATGTCCTTCATGCGCCGGGGATCGGGCAGTAGATCCTTCAACGCGGGGGTCAGAAAACCGGTTGCCTCATGGGCGGGAACGCCGCGCCGGGCGAGGACCTGACAGACGGCGGCGGGCAGGCCTGTTTGCTGAGCCATGGCCTCGGCTGCGCGTTCCAGATCTATGCCCGGCCCCAGCCAGCGCCGTCCGGTGAGTGACTGTTCAACCCCTAGAAAGCTCACGCATCTCTCCCATGCAGGAAGGCCGGGCCCTGCGGACCCGGCCCTTTGAAAGTTTAATCCGACCGAGCCGTCGCGCCGCTGCGCTCGGGCCTGACAGTTGGCTGGATCAGCCCTGTGCCTCAACCGGGGTGCGGTAGGACATGCGGCGGACCGAACCGGTTTTCGACCGCATCAGCAGGGTGGTGGTTTCCAGCCAGCCCGGCTCGCGCTTGATGCGCGGCAGCAGCGAGCCGCCGGTAACGCCTGTGGCGGCAAAGATCACGTCCTGGGTGACCATCTCGTCACGAGTATAGATGCGGTCCAGGTCGGTGATGCCAGCTTTGGCGGCGCGGCCCTTTTCGTCATCGTTGCGGAACAGCAGACGGCCAAAGATCTGACCACCCATGCATTTCAGCGCCGCAGCGGCCAGAACACCCTCGGGGGCGCCGCCTTGGCCCATGTACATGTCGATGCCGGTCACTTCGGATTCGGCGCAATGCATGACGCCGGCCACGTCACCATCGGTAATCAGGCGGATCGAGGCGCCGGTTTCACGCACTTCGGCGATCATCGCTTCGTGGCGGGGGCGTTCCAGAATGCAAACGGTGATGTCCGACGGCGCGCATCCCTTGGCCTTAGCCAGCGCCTCGACCCGTTCACGCGGGGACATATCCAGCGAAACGACGCCTTCGGGGTAGCCCGGGCCGATGGCCAGCTTGTCCATATAGGTGTCGGGCGCGTGCAGCATCGAGCCGCGCGGACCCATGGCGATCACGGTCAGTGCGTTGGGCATGTCCTTGGCGGTCAGGGTGGTGCCTTCAAGCGGGTCCAACGCGATGTCCACGCCAGGACCATTGCCGGTGCCGACCTCTTCGCCGATGAACAGCATCGGAGCCTCGTCCCGTTCCCCTTCGCCGATGACGACGACGCCTGCGATGTCCAGGAGGTTCAGCTGTTCACGCATGGCGTTCACGGCGGCCTGGTCGGCAGCTTTTTCGTCGCCGCGCCCGATCAGCGAGGCAGAGGCCAGTGCGGCCTGTTCGGCGACCCGGGCCAGGCCCAGAGACAGCATGCGGTCGTGAAAGGGGGCGTCAGAGCTGGTCGAGGTCATACTCAATAATCCTGTGTCAATCCGTATGGGTTGCTTGTCGATACCCCGCGCAGGGCGCTGCGGGCAAGGGATGATCGCGCGGATTGGACCAGTTCCGTGGCCATTCCGCGCGGTATTTTATGGTTCTGCCTTCTGGATGAGGGCAGGGCGTCGCCTCAGAGTTCTTCGATACGCAGGGCCACAGGCGCGCCATCGACGACGCCGGTGGCTGCCAGACCGGCAAGGGCATCGTCCAGCATGGCGCTGGTGCATTTGTGGGTCACGATCAGAACCGGCGCGATGGTTTCGGAATGGCCGTACTGGCGCATCCGGTCGATAGATACGCCCGCATCGCCAAGCGCCGCGGCAACCTTGGCCAGGGCACCGGGTTTGTCCTGAAGCGCCATGCGCAGATAATAGGGCGCGGGCAGGCCGGACATGGCCGAGGGCGCCTCCTGCAGGGTGGCGGCGGGCTGACCAAAGGTAGCAATGCGCAGACCCCGCGCGATATCGCAGATATCGCCGAGCACGGCGCTGGCGGTCGGACCCTCGCCGGCACCGGGGCCGCGCAGTACGATCTGATCGACGGCATCGCCTTCGATCACCACCATGTTGGTGCCACCTTCCAGCTGCCCCAGCGGCGAATTCGCGGGCACCAGGCAGGGGGCCATGCGCTGTTCCAGCCCGCGGGCTGAGGTCTGCGCGACGCCCAGAAGCTTGATCCTAAAGCCCATGTCGGCGGCGTGGCGGATGTCTTCGATGGCGATCCGCTGGATGCCTTCCAGTTGCACATCGTCAAAGGCCGGTTTGGTGCCAAAGGCAATCGCGGCAAGCAGCGCCAGTTTATGCCCGGCGTCGATGCCGCCCACGTCCAGCGTCGGGTCAGCTTCGAGATAGCCCAGATCGTCGGCCTCTTTGAAGACCGTTTCATAGGGCAAGCCGGAATGCTCCATCCGAGTCAGGATGTAGTTGCAGGTGCCGTTCATCACGCCCATGACGCGGGTGATTTCGTTGCCGGCAAGGCCCTCGGTAAGGGACTTGATAACCGGGATACCGCCTGCGACGGCGGCTTCGAAACGGATCACGCGGCCTTCGGCCTCGGCCTGTTCGGCCAGAGCCTGACCGTGGATCGCCAGCAGCGCCTTGTTTGCGGTGACAACGTCCTTGCCAGCGGCCAGCGCCGCCTCGGTCGCCTCTTTGGCAGCGCCTTCGTGTCCGCCCATCAGTTCGACAAAAACGTCGATATCGTCGCGTTTTGCCAGCGCCACGGGATCGGTTTCCCAGGCATAGGAGGACAGCGAAACGCCGCGATCCTTGGTCGCGTCACGGGCTGATACAGCGGTGATCACAACAGGGCGGCCTGTGCGCGCCTCCAGCAGTTCGGCCTGGCGGCGGATGATTCTTACCACGCCGACGCCGACCGTGCCCAAACCTGCAATCCCAAGGCGAAGCGGCTCTGTCATAGCTGGAGATCCTTTGTCACATAATCTTTGCCCCGCCTTAGCGGGTTCGGCGCAGCGGTGCAACGGCGCCGGACCGAGTGGCGCCGTAAAGCGGTCTCAGAAAATGGAAAGGGTGGCGTCAGAGGCGCAAATGGCTCAGTTCTGGGCTTTCCTGAGCTTTTCTGCCCGGGCCTGCAGGCGCGCGGTGCGGGCCGCCATCTCCTGCTCCAGATCGCTGCTTTGCTCTTCGGGGACCGGCAGAGGGGTAACCAACTGGTCTACGGGCAGGAGCGGCGGATAACTGGCCGAGCGCATATCCGGCGACAGTCTGTCCTCGATTTCCGGCACCCGGGTACAGGCCGCAACCGCGATGACTGCAGACAGCAGGCCAAGAAGGGAGATATGGGTAAGGCGCAGAGGCATCATCGGTTCACGGAGAGTTGAAGCATCAGGCGGGTCCTTCTCGCTTACGCGTGGCTCCTTGATGCACAATTGCAGACAAGGGCACAAGCGGGGCTTTTATCTGAACAAATGTTCAGTTAGCTTTAAACGCATGGCACGTACTCAAGGCTCACACTCCGATATCACCGGCCCGCGCATTCAGTCGGCGGCGCTGCGGCTGTTTGCGCAGCATGGCTACGCCGCCGTGTCGATGCGCCAGATCGCGGCAGAGGTCGGGGTGCAGGCCGGGGCGCTATATAACTATACGCCGGACAAGCAAAGCCTGCTGTTCAGCCTGATGCAGCGCCACATGAGTGAGTTGATGGAGGCTTGGCAGGCGGATCCAGCGGTGGAGGACGCGCTGGGGGAGTTGGAACGTTTCGTGCGGTTTCACATTCGCTTCCATATGGAGCGGCCAGATGCGGTCTTCATCGCCTACATGGAGCTACGCAACCTGTCAGATGAGAACTTCGCCGTCATCGAAACCATGCGTCGCAACTATGAGGACGCGCTAGAGGCGGTGCTGAAGCAAGGCGTGGAGGAGGGGGTGTTCCGGATCCCTGACACCAAGATCGCAACGCTGGCGGTAATCGCGATGCTGAATGGTGTCATGACCTGGTATCGCACCGGCGGCCGCCTGTCGTTGCAGGAGGTCGAGACGATCTACTGGGACATGGTGCGCAAGGCCGTCGCGGCCTGATCCGCCGGTTTGGCCTGCCCCCGGATGGATCGGAGGCAGGGTAGGGGCCGGGCTTAGTGCGCCGGTTTGATGAAGGTGCCGTTGTTCAGATCGCGGAAGGCCTGACGCAGCTCGGCCTGGGTATTCATCACGATCGGGCCATGCCAGGCCACCGGCTCTTCGATCGGCGCGCCGGAAATCAGCAGGAAGCGCAGACCTTCGGGACCGGCCTGAACGGTGATCTCTTCGCCAGTGCCAAAACGCACCAGCGTGCGGTCGCCGGACATGTCGCGGATGTGCAGTTCTTCGCCTGCGACTTCTTTTTCCAGCAGAACACCCTGTGGGCGGGATGCATCCACAAAGGCGCCTTGACCTTCGAAGATATAGGCAAAGGCGCGGCGGTAGGTGTCGATCTTGAAGGTCTTCTTGACCCCGGCGGGGACAAAGATATCGAGATACTGCGGGTCTGCGGCGATGCCATCCACCGGGCCGGTCTTGCCCCAGAATTCGCCGACGATGACTTTGACGCGGGTGCCGTCATCGTCGATGATCTCGGGGATCTCCTTGCCTTCGACATCCTGATAGCGCGGATCGGTCATCTTTTGGCTGGAGGGCAGGTTGCCCCACAATTGGAAGCCGTGCATCTGGCCGTTGATGTTTCCCTTGGGCATCTCCTGGTGCAGGATACCGGATCCCGCGGTCATCCATTGCACGTCACCGGCGCCCAGCGTGCCGGTGTTGCCCAGCGAGTCGCCGTGCTCCACGGTGCCGGAGAGCACATAGGTGATGGTCTCGATGCCGCGGTGGGGGTGCCAGGGAAAGCCGCGCATATAGTCCTGCGGGTGTTCGTTGCGGAAGTCATCGAACAGCAGGAACGGATCCAGTTCGCTGGGGTCATGAAATCCAAAGGCCCTGTGCAGCTTTACACCGGCGCCTTCCATGGTCGGCATGGCGTTGCGGGTCTCGACAATCGGTCTGATGGACATTTGGAGTCTCCTGGCCTTTTCGCTTTGATGTACAGATAGAGGGGTTTGGGCTGCCCGCAAATCACGATGGTGGGAGAGGCACTGTGCGCAAATGCGCAATACCGGCCCACTGAGGGTCGCATTGCATCGCAGGGCTGTTCGCCTGCGCCATTTCAGGCTATGCCGCGCTACAGCACAGTGCAGGAGACAGGCGCATGAATGACGAGGTGGTGGCAAAGATCGAGGCATCCGGTCCCCGGCGTGTCATGGGAGTAGGGATGCTGGCTTCGGTAGGCGTCATCCTGATCTACGTGGCCTTTTCCACGCCGCCCTCGGCAGCCTGGCTGGTGTTTCTTCTGGTGGTTGGCTGCGCCGCCCTGTGGCTGTCGGTGCGCATGTGGCAGGCGACGGCCTATCGGATCGAGCTCACTGAAGAGGTGTTGCGCTGCACGGACGGGACCGAGATTGCACGGGTTGCGGATATCGAAACCATCGATCGCGGTTTCTTTGCCTTCAAGCCTTCGAACGGGTTTCTGATGCGCCGGAAAACCCCGGGTTCCCGCGCCTGGATGCCAGGCCTCTGGTGGCGCATGGGGCGCCGGATCGGGGTTGGTGGGGTGACGCCGGGCTCGCAAAGCAAGGCTATGTCGGAAATCCTGGCGGCCATGATCGCCCGGCGCGATATGGGTGCTGACCTCGAAGGTTGAGCGCGCTGACACAGAGCGCGCGTTCTCTTCTGTTGTTATCTGATTAAACCGTTCCAGCCAGAGGCGGGTTCAGAGGCCCATCGAATTGTCGTTGTGGCTGTTGCCGTTGGCCTTGTCTTCGACAAAGACGACCTGCGGCGCGAAACGCGGGCGGGTGAAGACGAAGTTGTTGATATCCATCGTCGGAATGCCGATGCGGAAGGCCGGTTCCACTGTGTTGTTGGTTTCCACCAGGATCACGCGTTCCTGATCAGGCATGGACGGCAGATCATCCTTCACCAGATGGATGGTGGCATCGGTCCATTCCTCGTAGCCACCACCGCGCACCTTGGACCAGTCCACGTAATAGCTTTGGTCTGCTTCATCCCAGCGCACGACAGATACACGCATTCCAAGCGAGCTGTCACCGCGGATCAGCAGCCCGGCCATGGCGTACATACTGTCCAGATAGGTGTCGTTGATGTAATTGGTCTCGCGCGAGATCAGGTCTGAGATCGTGTAGGCTGCCTTCAGGTTCATGCTTTCCTGCCTGAAGGCATCAAAGAAGGTGTAAAAGGCCGCAAAGGTTCCCAGAAGAAGCGGCGCATAAAGCGCGAATTCAACCGAGACCGAGCCTTCGCTGTCGCGACAGAAGGATTTCAGGCGGTGACGCAGGGCTTTGAACATGGCTTACCTCGGTTCCTGAACGAAGGCTGACGCGGCAAAAAGGCTGACACGGCCGTCCGCATCCTTGCCCAGATCTCCGCCCAACCCCCAATCGGAAAAAATCGGACGGAATTTCATGCAGGCGCGGATCAGCATCAGCTCGTTGGACTGCCCGTTTGTGAATGTGCGCACTGGCTGCACGTCTTCGATGCGGCTGACGCAGTCGGGTTCGGGGTTGATGCCGGTCCAGTTAAAGGGATCCTGGCTGACCATCTCCAGACGCAGGGAGGTGGCACAATTCTCGATGAAGCCCGACAGGGCGCATACACGGTCGCGGATTGCGTCATGTTGCGCCGGTTCGCCCGTTGAAAGGCGCAGCTCGCGTACCGTCTGATCCAGTGCCCGCTCCAGCTGCGACTGGCGGATATTGACCAGACCCAGCTCAACGGTGGACATCAGGATCATCAGGAACGCCGGGATGATGATGGCGAATTCCAGCGTGGCGCTGCCGTCGTCCTGACGGCGGAAACGCGTAAGGGCGGTATGCATGTGGCGGATCATTGGGTCAGCCTCAGCTGGCGGATGGAGGTGGCGATCGAGGCAAAGGCCTCGGAGATTTCCAGTCCGTCCACATCAAAGAAATGTGCGGGCGAGCTGGCGCAGTCTTCCAACACGCGAGTCCCGTTGCGGGGCGCTTCGAAGCCGACGGTGTAGATCATCACGCCCTTGTCCCGGGTGCGGTCGCAGATATTCTTGGTGTGCTGGTCTTTGGCTACGCGATTGTGGAAATACGTTCCGGCATTGTACCAGTCTGCCCAGGCGCTGGAACTGAACTCGTAGTTGTAGCGCGCGTTCCATGCGAGCGAGGCCCGTGCAAAAAGCTCGTGGTATTTCAGTTGTACGGCGGTGCCGGGCTCGTCCACTGCCACGCATTCGTACGGATAGCTGTAATCACATACGGTTTGGGTGCCGTTACCGTAGGGGTGATCGTACCAGTCGTTCTTGTGCGGCCAGTAGTAACTTTTCGTGCCATTGGAGTGGTAAACGGAGTAGCGCCCAGTTTCAGCGTTGTACCAGACATCCGACATGGTGCTGCGGCGCGAAGGGTTGATCATGTATTGGTTTGTGTTCTCGCCGTCGGACATCAGAATGATGATCTTCAGCGTGTCGCCGTTGTTGTACTCGGTCGGGCGGTTCAGAAACTGCGCTTCGATCTCGCCATCGTCAATCAGTGCGTTGACAACCGGCCGCGCGGTCGGGTCCAGCAGGGCGGAGCCCCATTTCATGCCGATATCGATCGAGGTATTGCCCCAGGCTGTCAGCCCGTCGATGTAGTTGTGCAGGGTGGTCGGATCGTTGGTGAAGGGCAGGATGGCCGATCCGTCACGTGTCGGGCAGACCGGGCGGGCGATCATATTCTCAGAATAGGTGAACGGGTCGAAATGCGCTGTGCGCTCCAACCGCTCGGCCGGGTCCAGCGTTGTCTTGGCGTATTGATCGTAGACGAAGTTCACGCAGTGCGAGTAGTTCCATTCGCTCGCCGGAAGGTCATCGAAGCCTGCGTTGTACTTGCTCAGAAGCGCTTCGCCCGCGTTGACTTGGGTGGCATAGGGAATGATCGAGATCGACAGGTTGTCGGTGTTGGTGTTCTGGGTGATCTGATCGATGAAACTATGCGCGGCGGACTTGAGGTTGATCAGCCGCCGGTTCGAGTTCATCGAGCCGGAGATATCCAGCACCATGGAAATCTCTACGCTGCCGATGGTCTCTTCGGCGCGCGAATTGGCGTACATCGGCATGTCACCGCCACCAGAGAACTTCAGCAGGTGGGCATTGAAGGTCGTGTTGATTGTGCTTTCGACACTCTTGTAGCCGAGCCCCTGCGACACCTCAGGCGGTTGATAGTATTCTTCCATTCCGGCTTTGCTCAGGTAATCCTGCACCACCACTTCGGGGGCCAGTGGCTGGTCCAGATCGGCAGCCGCCAGCACCGCGCGGTCCAGAGTGTACTGCAGAACCGTCCGGTCGCGCTCCATCCGCATCAGGTCGATGCCGATGCCGCCAACGGCCAGCATGGCCAGAAAGAAGAAAATGGTTGGCGCGGCCATGGCACCGCTGTCATCCCGTGCAAAGGCGCGCATCCGGGCCATCTGCCGGGTCAGGACGTCCTTACTGATATCTTTTGCGGCTCTGCGACGCACACTCATATTACACATCCCCTATGCCCGTTCTGTTTCGGACGACGGTCTTCGGATTTTGGTGGCTGGTGTTTATGATTGCTTGGGGAAGATGGCGGAAATGGGGCACGACAGGGGTAAAACCTTAACAATTGTTACCATCCGCTTAATCAATGCTAGGTGAGGGGTGGTAGATTGTTTCGGTTTGGGAAAAAGTGCCGGTTAGACCAAAGAGCGAATCGCTGACCAAAAGTTGCGAAGATGATTCTTTTGGATGGGAATGGTCAAAAAGGTCGCATGCCTTAAACATCCGTGCATAGAGTTGCCTTAAGTTTCATCACGAGTCGCGCAATAAAGCACGGAGAAGCGAGCATGAGCAGCCAGAACGAACCCAGTTTCCGCGAGAGCGTCGATTTGATGTTCAACCGGGCGGTCTCCATCATGGACCTGCCGCCGGGGCTTGAGGAAAAGATCCGGGTTTGCAACGCGACCTACACGGTGCGGTTTGGTGTGCGCCTGCGCGGCAAAATCCATACCTTCACCGGCTATCGCTCGGTGCATTCCGAACATATGGAGCCGGTCAAGGGCGGTATCCGCTATGCCATGGGCGTCAATCAGGACGAGGTCGAGGCGCTGGCGGCGCTGATGACCTATAAATGCGCCCTGGTCGAAGCGCCCTTTGGTGGCTCTAAGGGCGGTCTGTGCATCGATCCGCGCGAATACGAAGAGCACGAGCTGGAGCTGATCACCCGCCGTTTTGCCTATGAGTTGGCGAAACGCGATCTGATCCACCCCAGCCAGAACGTTCCGGCGCCCGACATGGGCACCGGCGAACGCGAAATGGCCTGGATTGCCGACCAGTATGCGCGCATGAACACCACCGATATCAACTCTCGTGCCTGCGTCACCGGCAAGCCCCTCAATGCTGGCGGGATCGCTGGCCGGGTCGAGGCAACGGGGCGCGGCGTGCAATACGCCCTGCGGGAGTTCTTCCGCCACCCCGAGGATATTGCCAAGGCGGGCCTGTCGGGCACCCTCGATGGCAAGCGCGTCATTGTGCAGGGTCTTGGCAACGTGGGCTATCACGCCGCCAAGTTCCTGAGCGAGGAAGATGGTGCCCTCATTACCGGGATCATCGAACGCGACGGTGCCCTGCACCGCGAAGAGGGGCTGGACGTGGAGGCCGTGCGCAACTGGATCGTCAAACATGGCGGCATCTCCGGGTATCCCGACGCCACCCATACCGCCGATGGTGCCGCGCTTTTGGAGCAGGACTGCGACATCCTGATCCCGGCGGCGCTGGAAGGCGTTATCAACATGTCCAACGCCGCCCGCATCAAGGCGCCGCTGATCATTGAGGCCGCCAATGGCCCGGTCACCGCCGGCGCGGATGAGGTGCTGCGCGACAAGGGGACGGTGATCATTCCTGACATGTACGCCAACGCGGGCGGCGTGACGGTCTCTTACTTTGAATGGGTCAAGAACCTCAGCCACATCCGCTTTGGCCGTATGCAGCGCCGTCAGGAAGAGGCGCGTCACCAACTGGTGGTGGACCAGATGGAGAGCCTGAGCGAGGCGCTGGGCAAGACTTGGTCGCCGAGCCCGGATTTCAAACAGAGGTATCTGCGCGGTGCCGATGAGCTTGAGCTGGTGCGTTCCGGCCTCGATGATACCATGCGTATCGCCTACCAGTCGATGCGCGAGGTCTGGCATGACCGCGACGACGTGATGGATCTGCGCACCGCCGCCTATCTGGTCTCGATCGAAAAAGTCGCTGCCAGCTACCGCGCCAAGGGGCTGTAAGGGGCATTTCTCGCAAACAGCTGATCGCAATCTTGCGGCGGGCCCTGTGCCCGCCGTTTCTGTGTGTGGAGGGCTTACTGATGCGGCCACGGCAGTGTGGGAATTTGCACCTTGGTCCAGTTGCGTCACGATCTGTCGTATTGAGGACTAGACAGACCTGCCCAGAAAGGGTGCATTGCGGCCTGTGCGATGCGCGGTTCCGGGGCTTTCTGTCGAAAAAGGGGTAGGAGCCGCCCGGTAAAATCGCTAGCACTACGATAGAGCCTGCGGCGCCATACATGCGCAGCGAGGGCGGGACTGAAAGGTGGAGGTCACAGATGCGGTTTTCGGGTTGGCGGGTGCTGAGGGAAGGGCTGACCGGCAACAAGGGCTGGCGTCCGCATTGGCGCGATCCCGAGCCCAAGCGCGAATATGATGTGATCATCATCGGCGGCGGTGGCCACGGTCTGGCGACGGCTTACTATCTGGCCGCCGAGCACGGTATTACCAATGTCGCGGTGCTGGAGCGTGGCTATATCGGCGGTGGTAACGTCGGGCGCAACACCACCATCGTGCGCGCCAATTACTACCTTCCGGGCAACTCCGAATTCTACTCTCACTCCCTGCGCCTGTGGGAAAGCCTGGAGCAGGAGCTGAACTATAACGCGATGATGTCGCAGCGCGGGATCATCAACCTGTTTCACAACGACGGCCAGCGCGATGCCATCGTTCGGCGGGGCAACTCCATCGTCAATCAGGGGGACGATGCGGAACTTCTGGACCGCGAAGGCGTGCGCCGCATGGCGCCTTTCCTCAACTTCGACAACAACCGCTTTCCGATCATGGGCGGTCTGCTGCAGCGCCGGGCCGGCACTGCGCGCCACGATGCGGTGGCCTGGGGCTTTGCCCGTGGCGCCGACATGCGCGGGGTCGATCTGATCCAGAACTGCGAAGTCACCGGTATCGACGTCGAAAACGGACGCGTCACCGGGGTGCAGACCGCGCGCGGGCCGATACGGGCCAAGAAGGTCGCGATGGCGGCCGCCGGGCGCTCGGGGCAGGTGGCGGCAATGGCGGGGCTGACCCTGCCAATCGAAAGCCACGTCTTACAGGCCTTCGTCTCCGAAGGGGTGAAGCCGATCATCGACAACGTCATCACCTTTGCCGAGGGGCATCTGTATATCAGCCAGTCCGACAAGGGCGGGCTGGTCTTTGGCAGCTATCTTGATTTCTACAGCTCTTATGCGGCGCGGGGGAACCTGCCGATGGTGGAACACACTATGGAAACCTGCATGGCCATGGTGCCTGCGGTGGGCAAGGCACGGCTTTTGCGCAGCTGGGGCGGCATCATGGATATGACGCCGGACGGATCGCCCATCATCGACCATTCGCCCATAGACGGGCTCTATCTCAATTGCGGCTGGTGCTACGGCGGCTTCAAGGCAACGCCGGGCTCCGGCAATGTCTACGCGCATCTTATTGCCACCGACCGCCCGCATGGCGCGGCAACCCGGTTCAAACTGGATCGTTTCCGCACCGGCGTCGGACTCATGGATGAGGAGGGGACCGGTGCACAGCATAACCTGCATTGACCCCGCGACGCGCCGAACAGCGGCAACACAGATGAACGGAATACGGATCAGAACCACGGGAGAGCGGCAGTCATGAGGATCACCTGCCCGAATTGCGGAGAGCGGGACCGCCGCGAATTCTACTATCGCGGTGCGGCGCTGGAGCAGCCCGCAGCGGATGCGGATCTGGACGTCTGGCACCAGCACGTGAACCTGCGGGAAAACCCGGCAGGCCCGCTGGAAGAGCTTTGGTATCACGAAATGGGCTGTGGCGCCTGGCTGAAGGTGCTGCGCAATACCACAAGCCATGAGATCCTTGAGGTGACACTGGCCTCGGATGCGGGTCTGGGAGGTGCGGCATGAGCATGAGATTGCCCGGCAAAGGGCTGGTTGAGGGCGCAAAGCCGGTCACCTTCTCCTTCAATGGTCGCCACATGATGGGGCTCGAAGGCGACACGCTGGCCTCGGCCTTGCTGGCCAATGGGGTGCATCTGGTGGGCCGGTCGTTCAAATACCACCGCCCGCGTGGCATCCTCACCGCTGGCAGCGAGGAGCCGAACGCGCTGGTCACCGTGGGCAGCGGCGAATTCGCCGATCCCAATGTGCGGGCCACCACGCAGGAGCTGTTCGAAGGGCTGAGCGCTAGCAGCCAGAATTGCTGGCCTTCGGTCGAGACGGACCTGATGGCGGTCAATGATCTGGCGGCGCCGTTCCTGGGCGCGGGGTTCTACTACAAGACTTTCATGTGGCCGGCAGCCTTCTGGGAAAAGCTGTATGAGCCGATGATCCGCCGCGCGGCGGGGCTTGGTGCACTCAGCGGCGCGGCCGATCCGGATTGCTACGAGAAAGCCTATGCCTTCTGCGATCTTCTGGTGATCGGATCGGGACCGGCGGGTCTGATGGCGGCGCTGACCGCGGGGCGTGCGGGGGCTGATGTGATCCTGGCCGAAGAGGACAGCCGCATGGGCGGACGTCTTTTGACGGAACAGGAAGACATCGACGGCAAGCCTGCCCACCTTTGGGCAAAGGACGCTTTGAAAGAGCTTTCGGAGATGGACAATGTGCGCCTGATGCCGCGCACCGCCGTGACCGGCGCCTATGATCAGGGCACCTATGGCGCGCTGGAGCGTGTCGCCCACCACATGCCGCGCCGTCATTCGCTGAAGGAATGCCATCTGCCGCGGGAATGTTTCTGGCGTATTGCTGCCAAACACGCGGTACTGGCGGCCGGCGCGATCGAGCGTCCGGTTGCCTTCCGCAACAACGACCGCCCAGGCATCATGACCGCCAGCGCGGTGCGGGCCTATCTCAACCGCTGGGGCGTTGCCCCGGGGGAGCGGGTTACCATATTTGCCAATAACGACGATGCGCACCGCACCGCCCGTGATCTGGCGCAGGCAGGCGTGCATGTCGCGGCGCTGATCGACAGCCGCCACGATGCGCCGGGAAGTGATCTCTTCCCGGTAATGAAGGGCGCGCAGGTCTGCGATGCAGGCGGGCGCAAGCGGCTGGAAAACATCACCGTGCGTTCTGTCGCTGGTGAGGAAAAGATCCAGACAGATTGCCTCGCCATGTCGGGCGGCTGGAACCCGTCGGTGCATCTGACCTGCCATCTGAATGCCCGCCCGGTCTGGCGCCGCGATATCGCCGCCTTTGTGCCGCGCGAGGGCAGCGTGCCGGGTCTGGTGACAGCGGGGGCCTGCAATGGCGAGTTCTCCACTGCCGGTGCCCTGCGCGAAGGCGCTGCAGCGGCAAGTGCTGCGCTTGAGGCGCTGGGCCTCAAGGTGGTCTCTGCGGATTTGCCGCAGGCCGAGGATGATCCCTATCGCATCACCCCCTTGTGGGCGGTGCCGGGCAAGGGGCGCGCCTGGCTCGATTTCCAGAACGACGTTACCGTCAAGGATGTGAAACAGGCCGCCGGGGAGAACTTCCGCTCGGTCGAGCATATGAAACGCTACACCACCCAAGGTATGGCGGCCGATCAGGGCAAGAATTCGAACGTGGCGGCGCTGGCGGTACTGGCTGATGCTACTGGGCGCAGCATCCCTGAAACCGGCACAACCACCTTCCGTCCGCCTTTCGTGCCGGTCAGTATTGGTGCCATGGGCGCGGGGGCCGAGGGGCAGGGCTTCAAGCCGCAGCGCCACCTGACCTCGCATCAGGCAAGCGAGGAACGCGGCGCGCAGCAGCTGGAAGTCGGCCTGTGGTACCGGGCCGCTTATTTCCCGAAACACGGGGAGACGAACTGGCGTCAGTCCTGCGACCGCGAAGTCACATATGTGCGCAATCATGTGGGCATCTGCGATGTGTCGACCCTGGGCAAGATCGACATTCAGGGCCCCGACGCGGGCAAGCTGTTGGATTACGTCTATACCAACATGTTCTCGACCCTGAAGGTCGGGCGCACGCGCTATGGTCTGATGCTGCGCGAAGATGGTTTTGTTATGGACGATGGCACCACCGCGCGGCTGGGCGACGAGCATTTTGTGATGACCACCACCACCTCTGGTGCCGGTCAGGTGATGGCGCATCTGGAATATGTGATGCAGATCCTGCGCCCCGACTGGGATGTGCGCATTGCCTCGGTCACTGAGCAATGGGCGCAGTTTGCCGTCGCCGGTCCCAAGGCACGGGCGCTGCTGAATGGTCTTCTCGACAGTGAGATCGACAGCGAAAGCTGGCCCTTCATGGCCTGTGGCGAGGTCTCGGTGATGGGTGTCGCGGGGCGGCTGTTCCGCATCTCCTTCAGCGGCGAGGAAGCCTATGAACTGGCGGTTCCGGCCCGCTATGGCGATGCCCTGTTCCGCGAGTTGGTCTCGCGCGCGGAGGCCGCAGGCGGTGGCGCCTACGGCATGGAGGCGCTGAATGTCCTCAGGATCGAAAAGGGCTTTATCACCCATGCCGAGATCAACGGCACCGTGACCGCCTTTGACCTTGGTTTGCAGGGCATGATGTCCAAGAAGAAGGACTTCTTTGGCAAGCCCATGTCCCAGCGCGAAGGGCTGATGGCAGAGGATCGTATGCAGATGGTTGGCCTCAAACCCGTCGGCGCGGTGAAGCAGCTGACCGCCGGGGCGCATCTGTTCAACCCCGAAGACCCGGTCGAACAGGTGCACGATCAGGGCTATGTCACCTCGGCCGGGTTCTCGCCCACGCTGGGGCATTCCATTGCACTGGCCTTCCTGACGAAGGGAGCGAAACGGATCGGCGATACCGTGCGTCTGGTCGATCACATGCGTGGCATCGACACCCTGTGCGAAGTGGTTGAACCGCAATTCTATGACCCGGAAGGAGAGCGTGCCCGTGGCTGAACTGACTGCAAAAAGCCCCTGTGACGGTCTGCTGCCGGTCACCGTTGGTAAACTGAAGCTGAGCGAAGAGGATCTGGGCCATCTGACCACCATCGCGGTGTTCAACGGTAAGGATCAGGCATTGGAGGCGGCGCTTGAGGCCGCCCATGGCATGAAACTGCCAGCGCCGGGGCGCAGCACCGGCAAGGCGGGCAGCCGCGCGATCTGGTTTGGCCGGAACATGGTCCTGCTGGCCGGACCCGCGCCGGATGCATCGCTGGCGAGCCATGCGGCGCTGACGGATCAGAGCGATGCCTGGGCCGTGGTGCGGCTGGAAGGGGCAGGGGCTGAAGACGTCCTGGCCCGGCTGTGCCCCATCGATCTGCGCGTGCAGAGCTTCAAGCGCGGCCACACGGCGCGCACCGAATTGCGTCACATGATGGCCTCGGTCACGCGCATTGGCGCGGACAGTTTCCAGATCATGGTGTTCCGCTCGCTTGCGGCGACACTGGTGCACGATCTGAAAACAGCCATGGAAGCCGTCGCCGCGCGGGGGTAGTCTTCCGGGATCACCAACTGATTCCCGGAGCGTATCTATGATCCGCATTCTTCCCGTCGCGACCCCTGTCGCAGCCATTCTGGCTGCCTTGCTCGCCGCACCGTCCTATGCCGCTGAAAGCAAAGAGGAAAGCTGCAGGTATCAAGGGCAGGTAATGGCCGCCGTGCAGCAGGCGCGGATGGACCGGGTGCGGCAGGAAAAGGTGGAGCAGACGATTCTGGCGGACAATCCGGAGTGGCCGGAACAGTATTCCAAGGCGATCCCGCAACTGACCGCGCATGTCTACTCAATGAAACGCCGCGATCTGCGCAAGGTGGACCTTGGAGCCACCTTTGAAGAGCAGTGCCTGGAAAACTGGGATCAGATCCAGGCGATGAAAAAACAGCTGCAATCGAACTGACATGTCCCTGCCGCCTGGTTTTCTGGATGAATTGCGTACCCGGACCAGCCTGACCGCTGTCGTCGGGCGCAAGGTCATGTGGGATCAGCGCAAATCCAACATGGGCAAGGGCGACATGTGGGCGCCCTGTCCGTTTCATCACGAAAAATCCGCCAGTTTCCATGTCGATGACCGCAAGGGCTTTTACTATTGCTTTGGCTGTCAGGCCAAAGGTGATGCGCTGAAATTCGTGCAGGAAACCGAAAACGTCGGTTTCATGGAGGCGGTTGAGATCCTCGCGGGGGAGGCGGGCATGGAGATGCCCCGGCGCGATCCGCAGGCGCAGCAGAAACAGGATCGCCGCAGCCAACTGGCCGAAGTGATGGAACAGGCGGTGCAGTTCTTCCGTCTGCAGCTGAACACTCAGGGTGGCACCGCCGCGCGCGCCTATCTGGCCGGACGCGGATTGACTGGGGAGGCGTTGGAGCGCTGGCAGATCGGCTTTGCTCCGGATGGCTGGCAGGGGCTTTGGGATCACCTGCGCGGCAAAAGCGTGCCCGAGGACCTGATCATGGCGGCTGGGCTTGCCAAGCCCTCAAGCAAGGGCGGCAAACCCTATGACACCTTCCGCAACCGGATCATGTTCCCGATCCGCGATGCGCGGGGACGGGCGATTGCATTTGGCGGGCGGGCGATGGACCCGAACGACAACGCCAAATACCTGAACTCTCCCGAGACCGAGCTCTTTGACAAGGGCCGCAGCCTGTACAATCACGGTCCGGCCCGCGCCGCCGCTGGGCGGGACACGCCACTGATCGTGGCCGAAGGCTATATGGATGTGATCGCTTTGTCAGAAGGCGGCTTTGCCTCCTGCGTGGCGCCGCTGGGCACGGCGATTACCGACAATCAGCTGCAGATGCTGTGGCGGATGTCGGATGAGCCGGTGATCGCCCTTGATGGCGACAAGGCGGGTATCCGCGCCGCCATGCGGCTGATTGATCTGGCGCTGCCGCGTCTCGAGGCCGGGAAATCCCTGCGTTTTGCGATCATGCCGGAGGGCAAGGATCCCGACGACATGATCCGCAGCGAAGGCCCTGCCGCGGTGCAGGCGGTGCTGGATCAGGCGATGCCGATGGTGAAACTCCTGTGGCAGCGCGAAACCGAAGGGCGTGTGTTCGACAGCCCCGAACGCAAGGCGGCGCTGGACAAGGCGTTGCGCGAAAAGATCCGCCTGATCCGAGATCCCTCCATCCGCCAGCACTATGGCGAGGATATCAAGGAGCTGCGCTGGCAACTGTTCCGCGGCAACCGTCCGCAGCGCAGCGAAGGGTTTTCCCCGACGGGCAGCAGCCCCAAGGGCGGGCGAGGCTTTCGCGACGGAGCGCGACCGCCCTGGCGCGGACCGGGAGCGGTTCTGACACCACTGGCCAGCACCCGCAGCTCGCTGCTGGCCGGATCGGATGAGGCGGGCCTGGCCCGCGCACGTGAGGCCGTCATTCTGGCCACCGTGATCACCACCCCTGCGGTGGTCCATGAGTTCGAAACCAATCTGGAGCGGATGCTGTGCACCGATCCGGATCTGGCGGCCCTGCGCGACATGGTCCTGCGCTATGGCATCGACGCACCGGAGCGGCTGAAAGAAGAAATCGAATACAGCCTAGGCCCGCACGCTCTTGAAAATCTCTTTGCCCTTCGCCATGTGGCAATTATCCCCTGCCTGCGCAAACCCGGCGATGCTGAGGCTGCCCGGCTGACACTGGCCGAAGAGTTCCCGAAACTCGAAGCCCTGCGCGGGCTGGACGCGGAACTGGCCGAGGCGGAGGAGGACCTGAGCGGTCTTGCGGACGAGGCTTTGACTTGGCGGTTGAAGCAGGCCGCCGAGGCGCGGAACAGGGCCGTGCGAAGTGAAAATGAAGACAGGGCACAATATGACGTTGGCGAGAACGGCGCCCGTCTGGATCGCGAGGAACGCGATGCATTTGGCGCCCTTCTGGACCGAATCGGCTTTTCCGAGAAATGACACACCTTTGGACAAAAGGGTGTTTTCCTAAGGAAGAGCGAAAGAAAATTGGGTAAACGGGGTGACGAATCAGAAGTTCGCGCTAATGATTCGCGATACCCGAATCGCCCCAGCCTCTTAGAGGAGCATTGAATGGCCGCCAAAGACACCGACGACCGCAAACCTGACGATCAGGAAGCCGAAATCTCTCTGGACATGAGCCAGGCCCAGGTCAAGAAGATGATCGCGGAGGCCCGCGAGAAGGGTTACATCACCTACGATCAGCTCAATCAGGTCCTGCCGCCGGATCAGGTCAGCTCGGAACAGATCGAGGACGTGATGTCGATGCTCTCCGAAATGGGCATCAATATCATCGAGGACGAAGAGGCCGAAGAGGAAGAGCAGAATAAAGGCTCGACCGAACTGGTGACGACCGAATCCAATCGCGAAGTCGCGGTGGCCGGGGCGGCTGCGGAAAAACTGGACCGCACCGATGATCCGGTCCGCATGTATCTGCGTGAAATGGGCTCTGTCGAACTGCTGAGCCGCGAAGGCGAGATCGCCATCGCCAAGCGGATCGAAGCCGGCCGGAATACGATGATCCTGGGCCTCTGCGAAAGCCCGCTGACCTTCCAGGCGATCACGATCTGGCACGACGAACTCCTGTCCGAAGACATTCTGCTGCGCGACGTCATCGATCTTGAGGCCACCTTTGGCAACCAGATGGACGAAGAGGGCGAAGTTGCCGAACCGGTGGTGAACACCGGTGCGGTGTCCGATGCCGCCAAACCCGCCAAGGAAGACAAGGGGCCCGAACTCGACGCCGACGGCAATCCGATTGCCAGCGATGACGACGATGACGAGGACGAACAGGCCAATATGTCCCTGGCTGCGATGGAGGCCGCACTCAAGGATCGCGTGCTGACCACGCTGGAGCAGATCTCCTCGGATTACGCTCAGCTGAGCGAAATGCAGGACAGCCGGATTTCGGCCACTCTGAATGAGGACGGATCGTTCAGCGCGCAGGACGAAAAGACCTACCAACAGCTGCGGTCCGAGATCGTGGAACTGGTGAATGGTCTGCACCTGCACAACAACCGTATCGAAGCCCTGATCGACCAGCTTTACGGCATCAACCGCCGCGTGATGCAGATCGATAGCGCCATGGTGAAGCTGGCTGACCAGGCCCGTATCAACCGTCGCGAATTCGTTGAGGAATACCGTGGCCGCGAGCTGGATCCGAACTGGCTGGCGGATATGTCCGCGAAACCGGGGCGGGGCTGGCAGATGTTCATCGAACGCTCCACCGACAAGGTGGAAGAGCTGCGCGCCGATATGGCGCAGGTCGGCCAGTATGTCGGCCTCGACATCAGCGAATTCCGCCGCATCGTGCAACAGGTGCAGAAGGGCGAAAAAGAGGCGCGTCAGGCCAAGAAGGAAATGGTCGAGGCGAACCTGCGTCTCGTGATCTCTATCGCGAAGAAATACACCAACCGCGGCCTGCAGTTCCTCGACCTCATTCAGGAAGGCAACATCGGCCTGATGAAGGCGGTGGACAAGTTCGAATACCGTCGCGGCTACAAGTTCTCGACCTATGCGACCTGGTGGATCCGGCAGGCGATCACGCGCAGCATCGCGGATCAGGCGCGCACCATCCGTATCCCGGTCCACATGATCGAGACGATCAACAAGCTGGTCCGCACTGGGCGCCAGATGCTGCACGAGATCGGCCGCGAGCCGACGCCGGAAGAGCTGGCCGAAAAGCTGCAGATGCCGCTGGAGAAGGTCCGCAAGGTGATGAAAATCGCCAAGGAGCCGATCTCTCTCGAGACGCCGATCGGCGACGAGGAAGACAGCCAGCTCGGCGATTTCATCGAGGACAAGAACGCGGTTCTGCCGCTCGACAGCGCGATTCAGGAAAACCTCAAGGAGACCACCACCCGGGTGCTGGCCTCGCTCACCCCGCGCGAGGAGCGGGTTCTGCGGATGCGGTTCGGCATCGGCATGAACACCGACCACACGCTCGAAGAGGTCGGTCAGCAGTTCAGCGTGACCCGCGAGCGGATCCGCCAGATCGAGGCAAAAGCGCTGCGCAAGCTCAAGCATCCGAGCCGGAGCCGCAAGCTGCGCAGCTTCCTCGACCAGTGATCAAAAAGGCGCCTCTCACGGCGCCTTTTTCTTTCTTCCGAAAGGCGTTGAATGCCCTTCCCGTGCAGGCATCTCGCGGGAAGGGCGACGGGCCTGCGCACGTCGTTAACCATCTCTTTACCCTGATCCTTGCCCTTGGCGGGGGAGCTGCGTAAACTTTTGGTTAAGGAACTTTGCATTTCGGGGGAAATGATGTCTGCAAACCGGGGAACCACCGCCGCTCTGAGTGAACTTGAGGAAAAGCTGCTGCATCTCAAGAACCTGACCGAGGCCAACCAGTTCATGCTGGAGGTTCTGAAGGATCAGGGCGAACGCTTGCAGGAAATTGACGGCGATACCGCGCGCAGCATGCTGCGGGAGCAGGCACGAAGCCGGTTCAGCCCGACCAAGGGAAAGACACCGAAACCCGAAGTTCTGGCCATTCTGGAACAGACACTCGGCACACAGCAAAGCGCGCAGATCATTCCCTTTCCCAAACGCAACTGATCCCGGCCCGTCTGGGGAGCTGGATGTGCCGACGGCCGCGTACCTGCTGCGGAATGCGAACTAAAGCAGGTCTTTGCTGATCTTCTCTAAGTGAGGGCGCCGCCCCTTGGTTCTGCCTACGGGGATCCCTATGTTTGAGAAAACAACGGATTTCCTGCCATGAAGAATTTTCTATCCAGCCTCGGGTGCGCCCTTTTTCTCCTGTCTCCCTCCGTCGGGCAGGCCTTCACGCTTGCCAATGGGGTGCAGGTGAATGCCGTGAGTGACACGGTGTTCGAAGTCGTTCCGCGCAGTTCTGGCACTGTTGAGGAATTCTGGTGCGGGGCCTCCGAATATGCCCGCCGCGTGCTTGGCGCGGATTGGCGCGACCCGATTTATGTCCTGCGTGGGCGCGGTGAAAGCGTCACCACAGGTAAGCGGTCTGCCGTGCAATTCACCCTCTCGGCTGATCAGGTCGCCGGGCTGGGTACGGATCGCGGTTGGTTCACCTTTGGCATCCGTCCCGGCGACTCCATGTCGGTCCAGCAGGCCAGAACCTATTGCAGCCAGCGTCCGATCCGTCCCTGATACGCAGGCCGGTGGGCGCGCCACGTTCGAAGCGACAGATACACGAGAGCGTGATAGCCCCGGGGCTGGCGCGAAGCGGGGCTGGCCCTAGGATCATACCGTGTCAGGAATAGAACTTGACGGTATTGGAGGGTGTCGCAATGGCGCGAAGATTTTCATTTGCAGTGGTCGTCTTTTCGGCCTCGGCGGCTCTTGGCCTTGCCGGGGCGGCTGACGCCTTTACCAGCCGCAAGTCGGCGCGGGTCAACCCGGTATCGGAGCAGGTGTTCGAGGTCGTTCCGATCGCAGGCGGGACCGGATTGGACTATTGGTGTGGCGCTGGGGATTATGCCGTGCGTGCGCTTGGCGCGCCGATGTCGGCAATGGTTTATGTGTCCCGCGGCATGGGACCCAGCGATACGACCAACCGCCGCTCTGCGGTGCAGTTCACGCTCGATGCGAATATGCTGGCGGGAGCGGAGCCTATCACTAATCCGCCGATCAACCGCCTGAACGTCGGCGATGCGATGCAGGTGCGCGCAGCCCTGTCATTCTGTCACCAATTGCCGACGGGTTTCTGACCCGCTGACGGGCGCTGGCGAACCGGCTGAGGTCGCCGAACAGCGGGCCTGTGCTATACTTCTGGTGACGCAACAGGGGAGTAGACCGATGAAACCGATGTTCTGGCCTGCCTTGGCATTTGCGGCGGTCCTTGCGGTGCAGCCTGTTACCGCACAATCCGTCTCGGTGCAGGCCTGGTGGTCTTGGAACCGCCACGAAGTGCTGCCTGTCGAAGAGGGGGTCTGGGAAGTGGTGAGTCGGGTCGGCACCTCGGCGCAGGATTACTGGTGTGGGATCGGGGATTTTGCCATATCACAGCTGCGTACCAGCGCCACCCAGCGGATCTATGTCTGGGAGGGCGTCGGCCCTTCGGTCAACCGCCCTGGCAGAAAGTCGGTGAAATTCGCGCTGACCCCGCCGCCGGGAGCGAGTACGGAAAAAGGGTATTCCCTGTCAGTGAAAAAGCCGGGCTACAACCTGAACGCCGCCACCGCCCGCAACTATTGCTATGACCGGTTCGACGATCCTTTCTTCCGGCGCCCCTGATCACTTCATAGGGGCACTTGTGAAGCAGCGCGTCCTGCGGCAATGCTGTCCTCATGCAAACCGAATTCCAGATCGAAACGGCCGGGCAGGGCCTTTACGAATTCACCCGAGAGCTTCAGTCCTGGGTTGGGTCCTGCGGTGTGCGGCAGGGGCTGCTGACGCTGTTTGTGCGGCACACTTCCTGCTCCCTGCTGATACAGGAAAACGCCGACCCCGAGGTGCAGACGGATCTTCGGGCCTATTTTGCCCGACTGGTGCCGCCCAGCACGGACCCGTCGATGTCTTATCTGCGCCATACCTACGAAGGCCCCGATGATATGCCCGCCCATATCAAGGCAGCAATGATGCCGGTCAGCCTGTCGATCCCGGTCACGGATGGCGCGGCTGTTCTGGGCACTTGGCAGGGGGTCTACCTGTTTGAACACCGCGACGCGCCGCACCGGCGCAAGGTTGCGGCGCATCTTGCCTGAACTGCTTGATCTAGCGGTGTGATTTCGCCTCTACCCAAACTGTTGAGGCTGTCCTATAGTTGTGGATAACTGCGCCGGGTCAGGCGCAATCTACAGGCATTGATCATGAAGGGGACTGGCTGATGCGCTGCCCGTTTTGCGGAAATATCGATACTCAGGTCAAGGATTCGCGCCCGGCAGAGGATCACGTGTCGATCCGTCGCCGCCGGTTCTGCCCGGCCTGTGGCGGGCGTTTCACCACCTACGAACGGGTGCAGTTGCGCGATCTGGTGGTGGTCAAGACCAACGGCAAACGCGAAGACTTCGACCGGGACAAGCTGGAGCGCTCGATCCGCATTTCGATGCAGAAGCGCCCGATCGACCCCGAGCGTATCGATCAGATGATCTCGGGCATTGTCCGCCGCCTTGAAAGCATGGGCGAGACGGATATTCAGTCCAAGAAGATCGGCGAGATCGTCATGGAGGCTTTGGCGCGGATCGACACCGTCGCCTATGTGCGCTTTGCCAGCGTCTACAAGAATTTCCAGGCCGCCGATGATTTCGAGGACTTCGTCCACGAGCTGCGCCCGCACCCCCCGGAAGAGTGATCACCCCGATGAGCCGTTATGACATTGCCGTGGATGAACGGTTCATGGCGCTGGCCCTGTCCCTGGGGCGGCGTGGGCATGGCAATTGCTGGCCCAACCCCGCGGTGGGCTGCGTCATCGTCAAGGATGGTCGCATCGTCGGGCGGGGCTGGACCCAACCGGGCGGCCGCCCGCACGCGGAGCCGCAGGCGCTTGCACAGGCAGGCGCAGCGGCGCGTGGCGCCACCGTCTATGTGACCCTTGAACCCTGTTCGCATCATGGTGCGACACCGCCCTGTGCGCAGGCGCTGATCGACGCCGGGGTGGCGCGTGTGGTCGCGGCCATCGGCGATAGTGATCCGCGGGTTTCTGGGCAGGGGTTTGAAATGCTGCGTTATGCCGGGGTGGAGGTCACCACCGGGGTTCTCGCAGAACAGGCCGCCCGCGATCACGCTGGTTTCTTCCTGAAGACCGAACAGGGGCGTCCCTTCGTTACACTGAAGCTGGCCAGCAGTTTTGACGGGCGGATTGCCACCGGATCGGGGCAGAGCAAATGGATCACCGGCCCCGAAGCACGCCGCGCAGTGCATGCGATGCGTGCCTGTCATGATGCGGTCATGGTCGGCGCTGGGACCGTGCGGGCGGATGATCCCTCGCTGACCGTGCGCGATCTGGGCATCGACAAACAGCCGGTGCGGGTGATTGCCTCCCGCCATCTGGATCTGCCGCTGATGAGCCAGCTGGCCCGCACTGCGCAAGAGGTTCCGGTCTGGCTGTGCCACGGGCAGGGCGCCGATATTGAGCGGCTGCGCGCCTGGGAAGGGCTGGGCGCCCGGTTGCTGCCCTGTGCCAGCCACGGTGTGCAGCTCTCGGCGGTGGATATCCTGCAGCAGCTTGGTCAGGCGGGTCTGACACGCGTGTTCTGCGAAGGCGGCAGCGCGCTGGCGGCCTCATTGCTGGCCTTTGATCTGGTGGATGAGCTGATCGGCTTTACCGCCGGGATCGGCATCGGCGCCGAGGGGCTGCCCTCGATTGGCGCGCTTGGCCTTGGACGGCTGGACGAGGCGCCCCGTTTCGAACTGGCTGAGGTGCGCCCGTTGGGCGGCGATATCCTGCACCGCTGGCGCCGGGCGCTGAGCTAAGGACGACAGCTCACCGCCACAGGTGGGCGTAGGTTGCAAACAGGCCCTGTAGTTTTGACAGGCTGCGGTTGCCAAGGCCAGGCGATGGTTGCTCGCCCTTGATCAGGCGCTCAACCACGACCTCGACAGGGCAGGGCAGCCCTGTGACCGGGTCGTGATAGCGCGGATAGTCGATCAGTACCGCATGGGCCAAGCCGATAAGACCTGGCCGGGCCTTGCGCCAGGCCGGGGCGGAGATGATATCTCGGGTCAGCCCCCAGCCGGCATAGAAGGGGGATCCGACCACGGTCACCTTGACGCCCCTCAGCAGTGCCTCGAACCCCAAGAGCGAGGTCATGGTCCAGACCTCCTGCACGTGATCCAGAAGCGCCATCGGATCGGCATTCTGCGCCACGACATCGGCCAGATCCTCGGGCACGATCTGCCCCTTGCGCAGACCTGCTTCGACATCTGGGTGGGGCTTGTAGATGATCACCGCCTTGGGATTGGCGGCGCGCACAGCGCGCAAGAGATCCAGATTGCTGCGTATCTTGCCCGCCCCCGCCAGGATCGAGGCATCGTCTTCGACCTGACCGGGCACGAGGATTCGGTGCCCCGCGGGCAAATCGGGGATGTCGCCGCCCAGATTGTACTTCGACAGGCTGTTCTGCGTCAGGCTCATGATCAGTCGCTCGGCGCGGCGGGCCTCGGCATCGTTTAGGTCCTCGCGCTGGGCGATCAGATCATCCAGATCCGAGGCCTGGCGTGGATCGTAATAGATCCCCTGACGGTCCAGAACCAGCGACATCGGCGGCACCAGTTCGGCGCCAAGGCCGCGGGAGCGCAGGAAGCCGTCCTCTAGATGAAAAGCCCCGGCGTGGGATTTGTCTGCTTTGGAGGCCCAGACCATCCAGTTGCGCCCGCTCTTGCGTGCCTTTTCGGGATCCTCGGTGAACAGCATTTTCTTTTCACTGCCGAAAAAGCCCTGCAGTGGCCGCCGTTTCCACATTCGCATGCCGGAGGCGGCCCAGCCGACGCGATCCTGACGCCAGGCGCGCACGCGGGCCTCCAGCGCGTCGATCACGGTTTCCAGCTCGCACAGCTGGTCGCGGAAGGGGTCGTACCAGGTGGGGTACAGGATCATTGCCGCGGAAAACAGTTGTGCGCGGGTCAGGCGGCGGTTGCGGCGCGGCGGTGGCATCTCGTCCTGCGTCAGGCCCCAACCGGCATAGAAGGGCTGGCCAAAGACGCGCGGTTTGTGGCCAGCCAGAATGGCCTCGAACCCCAGTTGCGAGGAGACGGTATAGACCGCGACCGCACCCTCCAGCAGGGGCCAGGGCGACACGGGACGCGTCAGCAGTTCTATCCGATCATTGGCATCTTCCGGGCCGAAATAGCCAGGCCGGTATCCGGCGCGGGTTTCCGGATGGGTTTTGATCAGAATACGGGCGCCGGGGTTTTCCTCTTGCGCGAAAACCAGCATTTCGCGGAACCGCGCTGCATCTGCTCCTGAGGCCGTGACTGAGGCATCGCCGCGCGCCTGATCCACGACCAGTACGTAACCGGGATCGGGAACCGGCGCTTCGGCAGCGTAGGCGTTGTACTTGCTGAGATGCGCATCCATCAGCCGCCCGATGGCATCACGGGCGCGGCGCATCATGCTGCTGTCATCCAAGGGGTGCGTGGCCAGCAGCTGCTCCAGGTCAGATGGCGTGTTGGGGTCGAAATGCACGCCCGAGCGGTCCAGCAGCAACCCCAGAGGTAGCTCACCCGCGCGGCCTGGATAGACCGAGCGTAGAAAGGCGTCTTCGACCCGCAGCAGGGCAGAACCATATTTGTGAGCAATAGCCTTTCCACGATGGGCCGTGGGGGAATTACCCCAGATCCCCACCAAATCCCCATCGCGTGGCAGCCCCAGCCGGATATCATAACCCGCAAGGGACAGGATCCGACGCAATCGGGATTGGGTCAGGAAACCGCCGTTGTAAACAAAAAGCCGGGATCTGTCGTTCCCGGCTTTCGTTATGCCTGTCGGCGACCTTAGCATTGCGGCGTTACCCGCCAGCGATGGACGCGGCGCTCGACAGCGATCCAAGGGGCGTGACCAGCAGGGAAATCGTCTTGGTCCACTGAGTATAGGGCGCCTCGGTGACATAGAGCGTGTCATCATCGCGGATCACGAAATCACGGGCAATGAACAGCCCGTTCGGCTGCGTCAGGTTCAGCACATAGACCATCCGCTGGGCACCGATCAGGTCGTCGCGGCCCAGCACCTGATTGGCGATCTCGGCCGGTTCGTTGCGCAGGATGAACACCCCGGTCGGGTCCGAGGCGGTGGAAATCAGACCGCCAACCTGGGCGATGGCTTCAAGCCCCGACAGGTCCTGGCTTTCAAAGGGAACGCGGGCCTGGGCGCTGGTGGCGCCAAGCGCGGTAAAGGAACGGGTGTCCTCTTCGACAAGGATCTTGTCACCGCCGCGCAGGGCGATGTCGAGTTCGGGATGATCATAGAGGTCCTGGAACCAGATCTTACCTTGCTGCTTCCCGCGGATCACGGTGACCTGGGCGATTTCGGGCTGGATCGTCACACCGCCAGCCTGGGCCAGCATGGTGGCCAATGTGCGGGTGGGACGCTCGATGGGATAAATCCCCTGTCCGCCCACGGCGCCGGTCAGGCTGACCGTGGCACCATCGCCGGCCAGACGGCGGACCTGCACCTGCGGATCCGGGGTCTGGTCTTCAAGCTTCTTGGTAATCTCTTCACGCAGTTGCTCCGGGGTGTTGCCCGAAGCCCTGAGACGACCGGCATAGGGCACGAAGATATAGCCGGCGCCATCGACCTGCACTTCTTCAAGCGCGGTCGCGTTCGAGGTTTCGGCGGCCAGAAGGCCATCATCGACGTTTTCCCAGATGGTCAGTCCCAGGACGTCGCCGGGCCGGATGATGTCAGAGGTCAGTCGGCCGGCCGAGGTAAAATCGGATGAAAAGCCAAGCGCGGGCACCACAGCGGTTGCCCGCGCCACCCGGTCATTCACGGAAACGATAAAGGCATCGCCCTCTTTCTGCACCGAACCGGCAAAGATCTGGCGTTTGTTCGGGCCAACCTTGGGCAAGCCACAGGACGCCGCAAGCGATACTGCGGCGAGAATCGCGATAGGGCGCGCCCAGCGAAATGGGACGTTTGTCACTGCTCGGTCTCCTCGACCTGTTATTGTTTTGCCTCAATTTTTTCAGACAGGATAGCGGAGCAGGTAACGGAAATCCAGTCTTGCGGTCTGTGCGGCTCAGTTCACGATACGCAACTGTTGCCGAGGAGCCGCTGTGCCACGCCTCAGCGCATCGTAGGGATCGTCCGGCGCCAGCATCATGTCCACCACCTGACGCAGCAATTGCCGCCGTCCTTTGCGAGAGTAGTAGCCCCCCGGCAATTGCGATGTTTCGAGGAGGAAGCGACGGTAATCCTTATAGGCGCGGTTGTCGGGGCGGGCCGGGGTGGCAAAGAACTCCCCCAGGCTCTGGGTCGAGACGAACTCGGCCTTGTCATAGACCGCGCGGCCAAAGACCTTGAGCGGTATGCCACGCCACAGGACCTGCTGTCCGGCGGTCGAATTGACGGTAATGGCAGTGCGCGCCTCGTTCAGCAGCTGCGCCAGCTTGCCACCGCGAACGTAGTGAATGCGGTCCTTGATGCCGTGCTCCCGCGCCAGCCTGCGCACCACGCTGCGCAGCGGCACACGGCCATCCTCCAGCGGGTGCGCCTTGATCACCAGGTGGTGGTGGCGCGGCGCGCTTTCGGCGAAACCGGTGATCACCTCGGCCAGGAAATCGGCCATGCTTTCAAACGGGGAATGCATCTGGAACGAGCTGTCATGCTCCAGCTGCAAGAGCGCCAGATGGTAGGGAAAGCCACCGCTGCGGATGCGCCACGTGGCCAGCCGCCGGTCCAGCGCTTGGGCAGGCATTAGCAAGAGCCGTTGCAGGTAAAGCTGGAATTCACGCGCCACCGGCAGTGATCGGTGTGGGCGGAAGTTCCGGTAACGCCGGTTCCGGAACATGACGAACCAGTGATAGAGCGCCCCGTAAAAGATATGCTGCCGCATATCCCCCCAGTGGGATGGGGGCAGCGGCGCTTCCATATCCGATAGGGCCAGTGCCTGCTGCATATCCGGAACTGACATGTCCATCAGCCGCGAATTGCCATTGGAGCCACCCCGTTCATAGGTCACCCAATAGGGGCGCATGTAACCTTCTTCAAAGACATGCACGCAGAGGCCCCGCTGTTTTGCGGCCTTGATCGCCTCGGCGTGGATCGGGCGGGTGTCACCGTACAGCACGATATCGGTGATCTGGTGCTGGTCGCAGATCCCCGCAAAGGTCGCGGGCCAGTCCTGCGGCGTGCCCTGATAGGGAATGTAGCTCGTCCTGTGGCGCCAGAAGGCACTGTCCCCGGCGTTAAAGCCGACCCGCCATACCGAACAACCTGCCGCGCGCAGCATCGCGCCAAGGCGGTTGAAGAACGGCCCATGCGGCCCCTGCAGAAACAGGAAGCGACGATGCGGATCTGTGTCAGGCTCGGACATGCGATTTCTCGGGTTTCCGGGAATGTAACATCTCCCGGTTAACGAATGACTGGGGCGAAACTAAGGCTGAGGCGGCGGGCGTGCAAACGGGTTCGGTGCCAAGTCACTGCGTGCAGGGCCTGCGGGGACTTGTGAAGCCAGGGTGCAGGCGCTACCTCTTGGCCAACACGGAATGGAGGACGGGCGCTGACCCGTTCGGACGACTGGCAAGGAGCGGCTCCATGTTCACAGGTATCATCACCGACGTCGGCACCATCAAGGCGCTGGAGCAAGAGGGCGATCTGCGCGCGCGCATCAGCACCGGCTATGACACGGCAGGGATCGACCTGGGCGCCTCCATCGCCTCGGATGGGGTATGCCTGACGGTAATCGAGCTGGGACCGGATTGGTACGATGTTCAGATCTCTGCAGAAACCGTTTCCAAGACCAACATCGGCGCCTGGACCGTGGGCAAACGCGTCAACCTTGAGCGCGCCCTGAAGGTCGGGGACGAACTGGGGGGACATATCGTATCGGGCCATGTCGATGGCGTGGCCGAGGTGGTCGATATCACGGATGACGGCGACAGCACCCGGGTGACCCTGCGTGCGCCCAAGGACTTGGCGCGTTTCATCGCCCCCAAGGGCTCGGTGGCGCTCAACGGGACGTCGCTGACGGTCAACGATGTGGAAGGCTGTGATTTCGGTATCAATTTCATCCCCCACACCAAAGAGGTGACCACCTGGGGGGATGTGAAGCTGGGCGACAAGGTCAATCTGGAAATCGACACGCTGGCCCGCTACGTGGCGCGGCTGGCGGAGGCAGGGTGATGTCTGGTCTGGCATCCGGCGCGGCGCCCGCCGGGATCGGCCACAATAACGGCCCCAGCATGGAGCAGGGCCGGGCGTGGCGCGTACACGCCTGGCGCAGCGCCCAGAAAAAGCTGATGCCCAACACGATCCCGAAACTGGTTCTGCAGATGCGCATCAAACGCGCCGCGGAGCTGGGCATGGATTACAAGACCTACGCCCGCGTGCGGCAGACTTCGGGGCAGGACATCACCGGGCTGCTGTTCTCCTCCAACGCGCTGCGCATCATTGCCTATGGCGCCCACATGCCTGAGCGTGAGCGGCATGCGCTGGAGGCTGTGCAGAACGCCAGCAAACTGGCGCTGGTGCACCGGCCCAATACGCCCGAGGCGGTTCTGGCCGTCCACCCGGTTCTGAACGATGCAGGTGCGGCGCCGCGGTTCAGCGAAAGCTGGTCCGAGATGCGCGTGCGGGTTCAGGACCTGATGCGTCGCCAGGGATTGCCCGGCGCTTCGGTGGTGGTGATCGGGGATGCGCCGCTGGAAAGCGAATGGAGCACCGCCGGGCGCGCAGCTGCCTATCTGTCCGCGAGCGAATATTTCGCGCATCAGTCCGCCTGAGCCGCCCATCCTGCGAGCCGCAGGGTGGCTCCCGCCCCCTGAGCCAGCATCGAAGATGCAGGCTCGAGGTGTTGGGCCAGGCGCGCCGCTGCCGCGGCGCGCATCACCACATGTCGCCGACGGTATAGCCCGCAGGAAATGGATCGCTGGGATCCAGCGTGTAGCTGGACAATCCATAGATCCAGCCTTGCCCGGACAGGGTTGGTACGATGGCGGGGTAGGGGCCGACTTTGGTTTCTTCGATAATACGTCCGGTGAAGGTGGTGCCAAGCGGCCCGGCGTTGACGTAGTCCTGTCCCGGCGCAAGCAGGCCCCGTGCATGTAGAACCGCCATCTTGGCGCAGGTGCCAGTGCCGCAGGGGGAGCGGTCCAGAATGCCGCTGGCATCCTGTAGGCGGTCCGGATCAAAGGTGCCCGTGGAGAGGGTGATGGCGCCGCGCCCATGGGTGCCTTCGGCAATCGGTGTGCCCCAGAGGTTGGTGATCGTCGGGCCAGTGATCGCGGGGTTTTCCGGATGGGTGACGGGCAGTTGCTCGGCCGTGGCGTGGCGGATGGCCTCGCTGACGCGGGTGATGTCCTTGCCATTGTCTGCCGAAAGATCGACGCCCAGCCGGTCAGCATTGGCCAGAACGAAGAACATCCCGCCCCAGGCCACATCGACACTGACGGTGCCCAGCCCCGTCACCTCGACCTTGGCGTCCAGATGCACGGCAAAGGCGGGCACATTGCGAAAGCTGACCTGTGTAACCTTGCCGTCACGGCACTCCGCGCGCACCCGGATCAGCCCGGCGGGGGCTTCCAGTGTCAGCTCGGTCACCGGCTCAATTATCGGCAGGATGCCGGTCTCCAGCAGCACCGTCACCACGCAGATGGTGTTGGAGCCGGACATCGGCGGGTATTCGGTCTGCTCGAAGATGATGAAACCGGCGTCCGCCTCCGGATGGCAGGGCGGCACGAGGACATTGCCGCAAAGCCCTGGATTGCCGCGCGGCTCGCGCAGCATCATCAGGCGGATTTCATCGTGGTTGGCCGCCATGTCCTGCATTTTTTCAAACACGCTGGCGCCCTTCAGCAGCGGCATGCCACCGGTGATGACACGGCCCGGTTCGCCCTCGGCGTGGGCTTCATAGGCTTGCAGGATACGGGAAGTGCGCATGGGCTTGGCTTTCGCGTTTGGTCTGATTTTGGTTTTATGCTGGAACGCTAGCAGCCTTCTGCGCATCTGCAAACGTCGCGTCCGTGATTCCAAGAGAGCCAAGCGGGCTGGCCTTTGGGGCGCGGCTGCGCTATTTCGCTGGCAACGCGGCAGCGCCACTCGAGGGCCTGCGACACGGATCATGAAAGGCCATGACATGAGCTTTGAAACACCGGGGCCGGTCGAGGCCCGCCTGCGCGACGCAATCAGCCCGATTGAAGAGATCATCGAAGAGGCCCGACAGGGTCGCATGTTCATCCTTGTGGATCACGAGGACCGCGAGAATGAGGGCGATCTGGTGATCCCGGCGCAATTCGCGGATGCCGATGCCATCAACTTCATGGCGACACACGGGCGCGGGCTGATCTGCCTGCCGATGACCGCGGACCGGATCGACAGCCTCGGGCTGCCGATGATGGCGGTCAACAACTCCTCGCGCCACGAGACCGCCTTTACCGTCTCCATCGAGGCGCGCGAAGGTGTCTCGACCGGCATTTCCGCTGCCGACCGGGCACTGACCGTCGCGACCGCGATCAACGAGCAGAATTCGATGGCGGAAATCGCAACGCCGGGCCATGTCTTCCCGCTGCGCGCCAAACGCGGCGGCGTTCTGGTCCGTGCGGGCCATACCGAGGCGGCCGTGGATATTTCCCGCCTTGCCGGGCTGCATCCTTCGGGCGTGATCTGCGAGATCATGAAGGAAGACGGCACCATGGCGCGGTTGCCTGATCTGGTGGATTTCGCGGCTGAGCACGGCCAGAAGATCGGCACCATCAGCGATCTGATCGCCTATCGCGCCCGCAACGACAATCTGGTCACCGAAACCTCCCGGGAGATCGTGAATTCGGAATTCGGCGGCGAATGGGACATGCGCCTGTTCACCGATCAGACCCACGGCGTTGAACACGTGGTGATGATCAAGGGTGACATCACCACGCCCGAGCCTGTTCTGGCCCGCACCCATGCGCTGCACGAGGCGACCGACATTCTGGGCCTCGGTCCCAAATCCGCCCGTCAATTGCCCCGCGCGATGGAGATCATCGCTGCCGAGGGGCGCGGGGTTGTGACCCTGTTCCGCCAGCCGCGCAACGCGCTTTATGCCTATGAGGATGACGGATCGCGCACGGTGACCATCAAACAGACCGGCATCGGCGCGCAGATCCTGTCGAACCTTGGCCTGAAGGACCTGATCCTGCTGACCGATTCCCCCTCGACCAAATATGTGGGTCTTGATGCCTATGGGCTGTCCATCGTCGGCAGCCGTCCCATTCTGAAGGAAGACTGATATGGCCGGACACGAAAGCCACTACATCCTGCCGCGTCCCAGCTTTGACAAACCGGTCAAGCTGCTGATCGTGGTTGCGCCTTACTACAAGGACATCGCCGACAATATGGTCGCAGGCGCCAAGGTCGAGATCGAGGCCGCTGGCGGCACCTGGGATCTGGTCGAAGTGCCCGGCGCGCTGGAGGTTCCTACGGCGATCTCTATTGCCGATCGCACCTCGAACTTTGACGGCTACGTGGCACTGGGCTGCGTGATCCGCGGCGAGACCACCCATTATGATACGGTCTGCAACGACAGCAGCCGCGCGATCCAGCTGATGGGCCTGCAGGGCCTGTGCATCGGCAACGGCATCCTGACCGTAGAGAACCGCGCCCAGGCCGAGGTGCGCGCCGATCCCGCCGATCAGAATAAGGGCGGGGGCGCTGCGGCTGCGGCCTTGCATCTGATCGCACTGACGCGTAAGTGGAGCGCCCAGAGCAAGGGAGTCGGCTTTAAGGCCCCTTCCGAGGCCATCCAGCTGGCTGGCACAGACAACGGATCCACCAAGGCATGACCAACCCAGACAGCGTCCCGAAGGGCAACGGCAAGACTCAGATGAAATCGGCGGCCCGGCTTTTTGCCGTGCAGGCGCTGTTCCAGATGGAGCACAGCAGCCAGACCTACGACAAGGTGATCGTCGAATTCGAGGATCACCGTTTCGGCGCTGTCTATGAAGGTGATGAATACGCCGAGGGTGACCCCAAGTTATTTCGCCAGCTGGTCGAAGGCGCCGTCAATCATCAGGCCAAGATCGACCAGATGACCGACCGCGCGCTGGTTGCGAAATGGCCGATTGCCCGGATCGACCCGACCCTGCGGGCGCTGTTCCGCGCTGCAGGCTCGGAACTGGTCGAGACGAAGACCCCGCCCAAGGTGGTGATCAACGAATTCGTCGACGTGGCGCGCGCGTTTTTCCCCGAAGGCAAGGAGCCGAAATTCGTCAACGCGGTTCTGGATCACATGGCCCGCGAAGCGCGCCCCGAGGCGTTCTGAACCTTCTTTTCAGGTGACCTTTGCAATCAGGCGCACCCCGGTGCGCCTGTTTTTGTTTTTACAGGGGGGGGATCGTTATTCGTTCCGATCGTGGAGGAGATGCAGGACAAATTCCGCCGATCGCATGTATTTTCCGCTTTATTCTCTGGACCGCCTGCCGCCGGGTGCTAACATTAAGAAGCAGCCTATGGAGGGAATCTCATGCCAAAGCTCATTCAACTCTATATCCGCAACGTTGCGCTGGGGTTCGGAATCGCTGCGGTCTTCGTCGGGCTGCTGCTCTGGTTCAACGTAATGAACCTTTGGGGGCTGGTCAGCACGTCTGATGTCGGGCTTTTGGCGATTGGCATTCTTTGGTTCATGAACGGGATTGTTTTTGCCGGGGTGCAATTCGCTTGGGCGGTGATGTCACTGGCCCGCGATGATGACGCAGGGCCGCGCCGGGGAACTCCGGTGGTGAACCATTTTGAACCGATCCGGGTAAAAGCCGTGGCGCCGCGCCCGCAGGATCGCCGGAAACAGCCGCGCGACTGACCTCTGGCCCAATTCACACCATTTTGAATATAGACTGAGGTGGGCAATCGTGAGGTTGTCCGCCTTGAAGCTGTGAGGGGCCTGCCATTCAGGTGCGCGCAGTGCCGAAGCTGACCCAGATCAAGGCGATTGCCAGCAAATTCTGAAACATGATGGCATGGGTCCGGTTCACCGACAGGACCCCGATTCATCTATTCGGAAAGGCCATCACATGTATCGTCTTGCTTTCATCCTGCATCTGTTTATCGGCTCCACCCTTGCAGGTAGCGCCGTGGTAGCGGCCTTGGCCACGGGGCAGGACAGCCTTCAGCCCATCCTGATCGCGGCAGCGCTTGGCTTTATCGCGGCCTTTCCGGTGACGTGGCTGGTCGCGCGCAAGCTTTACAACCTGCGCTGACCTGCGCCCAGCCTTACAGTTTCTTCTGAATGTCGTCGGCCGCCTGCTCAAGGGCGGTTCCGGCTTTGTTGATGTCGCGGCCCGCACCTTTTGCGGTTTCGCAGGCAGCAAGGCTCAGCAGGCTCAGGGCAATCAGGACATGTTTGATCATGGTGTACTCCATCGTTCTTTGCGTGTTGTCTAGCATCGCCTGAGATGAGCAGCCAGAGGCGGAAAGTCGCTGCTCATCGAGCTGCGCGGTTCGACAGCTTTGTTGATGGAGGTCAATGTTCTCTAATAGGTGTTCGGGGATAAGCACGTGGCAACATGTGCCGAACACGACCTATCGGGAGGATTAGACGAATGGCATTTGAGATCCGTAAAGAGGCGCTTGAGGCGCGGCGTAAGGCCCTGACAGGGCATCTGGTCGAGGTGGAGCACACGCTGGACGCGCCCATGCCCAAGGATTGGGAGGACCGATCGTCCGAGCGGCAGGGCGACGAGGTGCTGGAAAGCCTTGGCAAGGCTGAACTGGATGAGCTGCGCCAGATCGATGCGGCACTGGCGCGTATCGAAAGCGGTGACTACGGTTTCTGCCAGATCTGCGGTGATGCCATTTCGGCTGAACGGCTGGACCTGCTTCCTGCGACACCTTTTTGCAAGAAATGCGCCAAATAAGACTGGTGACCGGGGCATAGGCGCGCGTGGCGTCGGGCGGTGCTTTCCTTTGGCGCGCGCCGGGTCTAAAGCGATCATAGCTATTCTGACACGGAGATACCCTTATGCCCTGCGCCCTCTGTTCCGCCGACGCGCCCCTGTCCTTTGTTGAGGTTCCGGGAGGGCCGGACGGCGCCGGGGTTGAGATCTGTGCCACCTGTGCGGAGCAGATCGCCGGAGATCTTGATCCCAACCACTGGCGCTGCCTGTCATCATCGATGTGGTCGGAAGAGCCTGCCGTGCAGGTGCTGGCGGCGCGTCTTCTGGCACGTCTTTCCGATCAGGACTGGGCCCGCGATCTGGCCGAGCAGCTGTGGCTGGACGATGAAACCCGCGCCTGGGCCGACAATGTTCCGGCGGCCAGCGCCCATGTGGACAGCAACGGGGCGCCTCTGGCGCAAGGTGATAACGTTGTCTTGATCAAGGACCTTCCGGTTAAAGGGGGCGGGTTCACCGCCAAACGCGGTACGGCGGTGCGCGGTATTTCCCTGGTTCAGGACAACCCCGAACACATCGAAGGGCGGGTCGAGGGTCAGCGGATCGTCATCCTCACGAAATTCGTGAAGAAGAAGTAGATGCCGCATGGCATCAGCCCAGCAATTTCCCAAAGCCACCGTTGCCGCGCCTTCCGCGATGTGGCACAAGCAATATCAACAGACTGAACAGACGAGTTTAGCACATGACTGACTTCGCCGAACGTCGCCGCATGATGGTCGACACCCAGGTCCGCCCCTCGGATGTGACGAAATACCCGATTATCGAAGCGATGCTCGCGGTACCTCGCGAAAGCTTTGTGCCTGATGCACAACGTGAAGCCGCCTATGCGGATCAGAACATCGATCTTGGCGACAGCCGCGTCCTGCTGGAGCCGCGCACCCTGGCCAAGATTCTGGATGCACTGGATATCCAGAATGATGAGATGGTGCTCGATGTGGCTTGCGGGCTGGGCTATTCCACGGCTGTGGCTGCCCGCGTTGCCCAGATGGTGATCGGCGTCGAGCAGGACGAGGACATGGGCCGCGACACTCAGGATCAATTGGCCGAGGCCGGAGCTGACAATGCCATCGTGCACGTTGGTGCGTTGGCCGAAGGCGCGGCGGAACATGGTCCCTATGATGTGATCATGATCCAGGGTGGTGTCGAAGATGTTCCTTCGGCGCTGCTCGAACAGCTGCGCGATGGTGGCCGGATCGCCGCGGTCTTCATGACCGGCGCGCTGGGAGAGGTGAAGATCGGCCATAAGACAGGCGGCCAGGTTTCCTGGCGTTTTGCATTCAACGCGGGCGCCCCGGTACTGCCGGGCTTTGAAAAGGTTCGCGAATTCGCACTATAACCCGCCGGGGCAGAATATTCCCGCGTCCCGGGCAGGGGGCGCGGGGTGAGGCAAACCAACCGCGGCTGGCGGCGCGGCAAACGATAAGGCAACCGATGCGAAAGAAATTCTCGGTCCGTTTTTTGAAAACGTTTGTATATGTCGGCGCAGTTGCAGCGGCGCTGGCCGCGCCAAAATCCGCGGTGGCGGACAACCTGTCGGACGCCATGATAGGCGCCTACAAAACCAGCGGATTGCTGGAGCAAAACAGGGCGCTGCTGCGCGCCACGGATGAAAGCGTCGCTGTTGCGGTGGCGCGTTTGCGCCCGATCGTTGATTTTGCGATGACCGCAAGCCACCGCTACAGCCGGGGCATCTCCACCTTCGGGTTCCGCGACCACGATACCAATGGGCTTGATGTCGGTGTCTCGATGGAATGGCTGCTTTATGATGGCGGCGCCTCGCGGCTGGGTCAGCTGGCGGCGCAGGAAACGGTTCTGGCCACCCGTCAAAGCCTGCTGGATATCGAACAGCAAGTTCTGTTTTCCGCCGTTCAGGCCTATGTGAACGTGCTGTTGCAGCAGGACACCGTGCGCTTGCGGGGCAACAACCTGCGTCTTCTGCGTGAAGAACTGCGGGCCGCTCAGGACCGGTTCGAGGTCGGCGAAGTAACCCGCACCGATGTCGCCCTCGCCGAAAGCCGTGTGGCAGCCGCGCAGGCCAGCCTCACCGAAAGCCAGGGCGATCTGTTGGAGGCCAAGGCGACCTATATCGAGGTTGTCGGCAACCCGATCAACGTGGTTGCAGGCCAACCGCCGCTGCCGCAGCGGGTGGCCTCCTTGCAGGCCGCTGAAAGCGTTGCGATGCGCAATCATCCCAGCCTTCTGGCGCGTCAGCATTCGGTGAAGGCAGCGCAGCATACTGCGGCCAGCACTGAAAAGAACCTTGGCCCCAGCGTGCGCCTGCGCGCCGATGCAGGCCATACCTATGATCTGAACGGCAACGGCGATTCGGATACCTCAGGTGTTAGCCTGACTCTGTCCCAGCGGCTTTACGCGGGCGGCGGGCTTGCCGCAGCGCGGCGGGCAGATATTGCCCGGCTGGATGCCGAAAGGGGCGCGCTGATCTCCACCCAAAGATCTGTGACCCAATCGGTGGCGGCGGCCTATGTGTCGCTCGAAGCAGCGCGGGCCAGCCTTGTGTCTTCGGTCGAGCGGGTGCGGGCGGCGCAGGTCGCATTCGAAGGGATCCGCGAAGAGGCCACGCTGGGCGCGCGCACGACACTGGATGTGCTGCAGGCTGAGCAGGAACTTCTGGGCGCGCAGACCGCGCGGGTGCAGGCGCGAGCCAATCAGGCGCTGGCGGCATATCAGTTGTTGCAGGCGCAGGGCCTGCTCACAGCCGAGCATCTGGGGCTTGCCGTCGAGATCTATGACCCGACCCTGTATTATAATCTGGTCAAGGACGCTCCGGCCCATATCAGCAAGCGTAGCAAGGATCTGGACCGGGTCCTGAAGGCTCTGGGCCGCGACTGACGCGCGTTCTGGCGGCGGGTGCTGCCGGGAACAACTGAAAATTTACCCTAATTGTTGTGTGGCCGCCGTTCGGCGGCTACAGTTGTGTCACTGGCTAAAGTGGTGCTGATTATTATGTCCGAACCTGTAACGCAGGCAGAAATCGAAGATGTCCTGTCCTCTATCCGTCGTCTCGTGAGCGAAGACGACAGAAAAGGGGCTGCCCGGGTCACCGGGTCTGCGGAGCCTGCGTCACCGGAGCCAGCCGAACCACGGTCCGAGAAGGCGGCGACGCGACTTGTGCTGACGCCTGCGCTACGGGTGTCAGAGGCCAAGCCCGAGGCGGCCGACCCTATCGATACCGCATATGCGCGGGAGGTACCCCCTGAGGTCACCGACATCAGCGCCAGTTCGATCCCCGCGGTGGAAGTCGATACAGACCTCACCTCGGTGGCGACTGATGAGACAGACGCAGGGGCGGCAGGGTCGGCCGTTGAACCGGCAGAAGAAACACCGGCAGAGGAAGCCCAGAGCCCTTCCGATGAGGATGCCACTGATGCGGCGGAAGATGCGCCCTGGAAAGATCCCTGGGCGACCCTCTATCAAGCGGCGGGCGTAACCGGAGTTGAGGGCTTTCAGGATGCTTCTGATGAGGTAGAGGCGAAGTCTGAAGCCTCCCTGTCCGATGCAATGCTGGAAGAGACTGACCCAGCTGACCGGGTGTTCGCCGTTGTGCAGAAAATTACGGAGCTGGAAGCCAAGGTTGCGCGCTCCGAAGAGCAATGGGAGCCAGACGGCAGGTCCAGCGATCCCTATGCAGGTACCAATGTCGAAACGCTGCAGTGGCAGGATCATCACGACGAGGATCCGGCATCTGAAGAGACAGCGGAAGAGGTGGTCTCCTGGCCCGAAAGCGAGGCCACCGCAGATACGGCTGAGGATGCAGGCCCAGAGTTCGGTCCGGCAACCGAGACTGAGCATGCAGACCCGGCGCGCGGCATTGCCGAAGAGGCCATCACCGTCGAAACGCTGGGCGCGCTGACCGAAGAGGACACGTATCTAGACGAGGAGAGCCTGCGCGAGTTGGTGGCCGAGATCGTACGCGAAGAATTGCAGGGCGCGCTTGGTGAGCGCATCACCCGCAACGTCCGCAAACTGGTGCGCCGGGAAATCCACCGGGCGCTGGCAGCACAAGACCTGCTCTGACCTCCTGCGCTACGGCATTATGTGGCATTGGTTGCCTCCTGAGTTACGGTCATGTCCCGTGTAAGCGGCGCCCCTGCCGAACATCAGGGCAGAGCGCTCCCGCCCGGATCGGGCATTTTTCAATTCCCCTCTCCCGTTGGGTCGGGCGCCGGGCTGCGCTCGGCGCGGTCGCGCTCTGGCACGGGGCGCTGCGCCTATGTGCGCGGGCTGATGGGCTGCGACAGCTCGAGCAGTTGATTGAGGTCCATGTAGTGCTCCAGATGCGCTGCAAGATCGTCGAGAGCTGCATCGACGTCATCCTCGTAGGAAGTCCGGCTTTCGTGCCCCAGATCGGCCAGAAAGGCAGCGCGGAAGGCATCGGAGCTGAACAGCCCATGCAAATATGAACCGCGCACGCGTCCATCCGGTGACACCGCGCCCTCGGCCCGGTTTTCGACGCTGAGCCAGGCGCGGTCTGTATCGGGGCCACTGGTGCGCCCCATGTGGATCTCGTAGCCAGAGACCGGCAGGTTACCGTCCCGCGTGGTGGCCTCGCTCAGGGTCACGCGCTTGTCGCCCACCATGGTCGTATGCACTTCCAGCAGGCCAAGCCCGACCACCTTGCCGGGGCGGCCGTCGACACCCTCCGGATCATCGATGGTTTGGCCAAGCATCTGATAGCCGCCACAAAGGCCCAGCACATGACCACCGCGCCGGTGGTGTGCAAGGATGTCGATGTCCCAGCCTTGGGCGCGCAGGAAGGTGAGATCGCCAATCGTGGATTTGCTGCCGGGGATCAGCACCAGATCCGCATCGCCGGGCAGGGCACGCCCGGGGGGCACGATCTCGACCGTCACATCCGGTTCGGCGGCCAGCGGATCCAGATCATCGAAATTCGCCATCCGCTCCAGCTGTGGCACCACCACCTTGCAGGCGCCGCCCGCGCGGGAGGCGATGTCCATCATATCCTCGGCTGGCAGTTTCCAGGCGTCCCAGAACCAGGGAACAACGCCCAGTGATGGCCAGCCGGTGCGGGCCACGATGTCATCGCGCCCGCCGTCAAACAGGCTGAGATCGCCGCGGAACCGGTTCACGGCAAAGCCGACGATGCGTTCCAGATCCGCAGGCTCCAGCACTGCCTTGGTGCCGACGATCTGCGCGATGACGCCGCCGCGGTGAATGTCACCAACCAGTACCACCGGCACCTCTGCCGCGCAGGCAAAACCCATATTGGCGATGTCGCGCGGACGCAGGTTGGTTTCCGCCGGAGAACCGGCCCCTTCGATCAGCACCAGATCAGCGTCAGCGGCCAGCCGGTAATAGCTGTCGAGTACAGCCTCGAGCAGCCCCGATTTATCGCGCATGAAGGATCTGGCGCCTTGGGTTCCGCGCCGTTTTCCCTGAACGATGATCTGCGCACCGGTATCGGTTTCGGGCTTCAGCAGCACCGGGTTCATATCCGTATGCGGCACGCGCTTGGCAGCGCGGGCCTGCAGCGCCTGCGCGCGGCCAATTTCGCCACCTTCGGGGGTGACAGCCGCGTTGTTCGACATGTTCTGCGGTTTGAACGGCGCCACACGCAGGCCGCGCCGCGTATAGGCGCGCGCCAGCCCCGCAACCAGAAGCGATTTTCCGACATTGCTGCCGGTGCCTTGGATCATCAGTGCCCGTGCCGTCATGCGCCTGCCTTACTGCTCACCCTTGTTCGCGCAGACAGTTGCAATGCGGGCGGGCGCAGGTCAACGGCAATCGAAAGCATTGCCTGATCGGATGGCCGGGCAGGGGCCTGCAGAAGCTGTGCGGCGTTATTGGGGGTCAGGAGGTGTACGGAAAGCGCAGGCGAAAAAAGCGGAGCCACAAAAGAAAAACGCGCCCCCCAGGACGCGCTTTTCTGTGTCTCAATGGCAGCTTAGATCAGGCAGCTTCGGCCTGTGCAGCATTGCGGCGCTCGCTTTCTTCACGCGACAGTGCGACCGAAGTCCGCACGCCACGACCGACGAATTCCATCAGCCCTTCGACCACGCGCTCGTTCGGGTCGATCCCGGCGCAGGAAAGGACTTCACGGCCATCGCGAGAGCGCGCCCACCGCGCGATCTGCTCGGGGCCGTTCCCGTATTTCTTGTCGTCAGCGATGGCGTCGTCCAATGCGGCCAGCACCACGGCGGCAAAAAGTTTGCGTGCGCGGTTGCCTTGCTCGTTATTGTAAGCGGTGCCGTCAACGAAATCTCGCATCCCGTTTCCTTTGTTGTTCTTGCTATTGCAATTTCGGCGTGGCGCTCCTTATGACGGAACTATGACGATTCGGATAGCCCGTAGATGCATAGCTTTCATGCGATTTGTGCATAGCTTGCCGGGGGTGCCCACGAGATATCGTTGTCTTGCCAGCCGAGTCCACGCCAGATATAGGGGCAGTTAAGAGTTCATCAACCACCCGAGAGGGATTTTTCCGATGCCCAAGATCAACGGTAACGAAATCCGCCCTGGCAATGTTCTGGAGCACAACGACGGTCTGTGGGCCGCTGTGAAGGTCGATCACGTCAAACCCGGCAAGGGCGGCGCCTTTGCTCAGGTCGAACTGCGCAACCTGCGTAACGGCTCCAAGCTGAACGAGCGGTTCCGCAGCGCCGACAAGGTCGAACGTGTGCGCCTTGAGCAGAAAGACCAGCAATTCCTGTATGAAAACGACGGCATGCTCGTGTTCATGGACACCGAGACTTATGAGCAGATCGAACTGCCCGCCGATCTGCTGGGGGATCGTCGCCCGTTCCTGCAGGATGGCATGACCATCGTTGTCGAGTTCTACGAGTCCGAAGCTCTGAACGCCACCGTGCCGCAGAAGGTCACCTGCAAGATCGTCGAAACCGAGCCGGTTGTAAAAGGCCAGACGGCTGCGAATTCCTTCAAGCCCGCGATCCTTGATAACGGTGTCAAAGTCATGGTGCCGCCCTTCGTCGGTCAGGACGAGATGATCGTGGTGAACACCGAAACCATGGAATACTCCGAGCGCGCCTGATCCGGCCTGCTGCATTGACGCTATAATGCCCCGCGCAGTCCTGCGCGGGGTTTTCTTTTGCATAACGTCTTTGCGTTCTTTGCGGTCAGTCGAGCGATAGGCTGAAGCCGCAGACATCCATCATCTTGCCATAGGCCGCCGTGAACCCGGCGAGAGAGGCGTGGAAGATGGTGCGGCCGCCCGCCTCGATCACCATGCTGCTGCCCTTTTTCATGGCCTTCAGGACCGGCCGGTTGTTGGGCAGGTTGATCGCGGCCTCGGCGTGCGCAAGACCTTCATTCGTGAGCGTGACGAAGGCGGCGCCGGAAAAGATGGTGCCGGTGTCGACGCGGAACTGGATGACCTGACCGTCCTGCATCTGCGTGGTGTAATGGCGCGGCGCGGTTTCGCTGATCACCGGGTAGGGGTAGAAATCCGGCGGGCCGACATCGCCGTCCGACACCTCAAGGCGCAGCACCGGGTCGCCATCGCCGCCGGTCGAGGCCGCACAGGTGCGGCGCAGGTCTTCGCCAGTGTCGATCTGCTCGCTCCAGACGCGCCAGTCCTTGTATTCCCAGTAATCGGCTGCACCTGCCTGCAGGGGCAGGCTGGTCAGGGCCAGCAGAAAAATCGCACGCATTTGAGTAATCCCTCAGTGATACCGTCGCCGCCATAACATGCCGGCATCTGCGTATCTAAACCCAACAGGTTAAATGAGGCTTGCGTGCTGTAGGGCCGCCTATTCGGACCAGGAGAGTCTTGCCTCGCCTGCCTGCAAGTCTTTGTCCCTAACACGGTCATAGCGCAGATAGGCAATCGCCTTGCCACCGCTTTGCGTGAACAGGGTGCCTGCGGCCTTGTCTCCGGCGGTGATATCGGTGCCCACGGGGGCTGTGCCTTCGATCTCCACGATCTGCAGCCCCTTGCGCAACTCGGTCTTGTGTTTCATCCGGGCGGTCACCTCTTGTCCGACATAGCAGCCCTTGCGGAAATCGACCCCGTTCAGCGCCTCGAACCCGGCCTCAAGGATATAGCTGTCCGGCGTCAGTTCGACGCCGCTTTCGGGTATGCAATGGGCGATGCGCAGCGCATCCCAGTCGCTGCCGTCATCGCCGCCCTCCGCGCCATAAAGGCGCCAGCCCATATCCGGGTGGCGCGGATCGGCAAAGGCGCCTTCGGGGGCGGGGCCGGTGCCTCGACGCACCTGCAGATCCGTGACCTCGATCTGAACATCGGCGCGCAGGCGGTACATCGACAGGCGTTTCATCAGCCCTTCGGCCAGATCCGCGTCTACATCCAGCAACACATCTGCACCGTCAGGGGCCAGAAAGAAATCGGCCAAGTATTTGCCCTGCGGCGTCAGCATCGCGGCATAGACCAGCACGTTCTGGTCCAGTTTTGCGACATCGTTGGTGACCAGCCCCTGTAGGAAGTCACGGGTGTCGGGGCCGGACAGGCGAAGAATTGTGCGGGCACTCATGTCTGTTCTCCAGTTGATGGGGGCGGATCAGCAGATCACCATGTTCTTGTTTCAGCAAGTGATATAGAAATCACAGCCGAGTTGAACAGGAAACTGCCCATGCCCGCTCCGATCAGTATCGTGATCCCGACACTCAATTCCGAGGCGGAACTGCCCGGCTGCCTTGAGGCGCTGATGGAGGGGTTGGCCTCAGGACTGATCCGGGAGTTGGTGATCTCGGATGGCGGATCGCAGGATCACACGGCCACCATCGCCGAAGAGGTCGGTGCCGAACTGCTGTGCGGCGCGCCGTCGCGGGGCGGACAGCTGCGCCGGGGCTGCGAAGCGGCACAAGGCGACTGGCTGCTGATCCTGCACGCCGATACCCGACTGTCCGCGGGCTGGAGCGATGCGGTGTCCCGCCATCTGGAGCAGGGCGAAGGCAGGCCGGGGTATTTCCGCCTGGCGTTCCGGGCCCGGGGGCTGCGCCCCGCGCTGGTGGCAGGCTGGGCGAACCTGCGGGCGCGTCTGTTTGGTCTGCCCTACGGCGATCAGGGGCTGCTTGTGCGCCGCAGCGATTATGAGGCAATGGGCGGCTACCTCGATCAGCCATTGATGGAGGATGTTGCCCTGTCGCTGCGCCTGAAGGGTCTTGTCGAGATCCCGGTTCAGGCGCGGACCTCGGCCGCGCGATACGAGCGCGACGGCTGGCTGCGGCGCGGCGCCCGCAATCTCTGGACACTCGCGCGCTATGCCCTTGGCGTCAGCCCAGAGCGGTTGGCGCGGGCCTATCGCAAATAACCCTCTGCTTCTTTACCGGAAGACCCGGCGCCAGACACGCCGGAACAGGCCGGATTGATCGGCAGACTGCTGCGCCGCCAGAGGCTGCGCCATATTGAGGTCTTCGCGTTCTACCAGCGTCTTGCCGTCCTGGAATTGCAGTCGATAGAGATCGGCGTAGATCCCACCGCGCTCCAGCAGCTCGGCATGGGTGCCCTGATCCATCACCTCGCCGCGCTCCATCACCACGATCTTGTCAGCATTGCGGATGGTGGACAGGCGGTGGGCGATGACCAGCGTGGTGCGCCCGCCCGACAGCCGGTCCAGCGCCTGCTGCACGACCTTTTCCGATTGCGCGTCCAGCGCCGAGGTCGCCTCGTCCAGCAGCAGCACTGGCGTGTCGCGTAGCAGGGCGCGCGCGATCACCACCCGCTGCCGCTGCCCGCCCGACAAGGCAGAGCCGCGCGGCCCCACGAGGGTATCAAGACCATTGGCCAGCTTGGGCAGGAAGTCAGAGACATGGGCGGCGTCCAGAACCTCTTTCAGGCGCTCCTCGCTGACATCCGTGCGTCCCAGAAGGATGTTTTCCCGCAGGGTTTCATCAAACAGCAGCGCCTCTTGCGAGACCACCGAGAACAGGCCGCGCAGGTCCTCGAAGGCGAGATTGCCCACCGGGGTGCCGCCAATCGTGACCAGTCCGGATTGCGGATCGACCAGTCGTGTCAGCAGGTTGAAAATGGTGGATTTACCGGCGCCCGAGGCCCCGACAAGCGCCGTGGTCTTGCCCGGCTCGGCGATCAGAGATAGGTCCTTCAGGATCGTGGTGTCACCATAGTTCAGGGTGACGTGATCCAAACGCACCTCGGGCAGGCCCTTTGGCGCGGCCACGGGTTTCACCGGCGGCAGCAGCTTGATCGGCGCGTCCAGTAACTCCTTGATGCGCTCCATCGCGGCGGCGGCGCTTTGCCAGGTGCCGCTGATCGAGGCGAGGCGGCGCATCGGGTCAAAGGCCAGACCGATGGCGGTGAAGAAGCTCATGAACTGGCCGACAGTCTTTTCGCCGGTGATGATTTCCTGGCCGCCATAAAGAACTACGCCCATGACACCGAGACCGGCCATGATATCGATCATGCCGGTGATCGAGGCGGTGCCAAAAGAGGCACGCACTTCGGAGCGTACGAATTGGTCCATATGGGTGCTGAACCGGCGCGCCTGATACTGTTCCAGGCTGTTCAGCTTGATCGGCACGATGCCGTGGAAAATCTCGTCCAGCCGCGTCGCCAGCGAAGCACCAAGATCGCGCGCGGTGGCGGCTTTCTTGCGGACATAGCGTTGCAGCGCCGAGATCGGCAGCAACAACAGGGGCAGGCCGATCAGCATGATCGCCGTCCAGCGCCAGTCGACGCTGATGGCAACGCCAAGGACGGCCACCATCTGTGCCATGTCGCGCCCCGCACCGGTGATCAGCGCCTGCCAGACCTGATTGATCGCCATGACGTCGCTTTGAACGCGCTGGATCAGGAAGCCCGGCGGGTGCACCTGGTGAAAGGCTGGATCCTGACGGATCAGCCGGTCCAGCATGTCCTTGCGCATATGCGCAGCCGAGGTCTGCGAGATCTTCGACAGGATGACCTTCTGGCAGACGCTGGCGACACCGCGCAGGGAAAAGATGATCAGAAAGGCCAGGCTGACCCAGAACAGGGCGTCGGAATTTCCGGCGACAAAGACCAGATCGAACATCGGCTGCATCATGTAGCTGAGCGCACCAACAGTGCCGCCTTCGATCAGCATAAAGACCACCGCAAGGCCCAGCAGGCCCATGTAATGGCGCAGATAACCGCGCCACAGCCAGATGATCAGCTCTTTCGAGGAGGTGTGTTTGCGGGTCATGCAGGACGGTTCCGGCTGGTGTATTTGCAGGATGTGCGGGTCATGCGGCGCTTTCTGTTTTTGACCCGGGCCATTTAAGCAGCTGAGGCTTTAGGCGCAAGCTTTGCGCCATGCCCGGTTGATGGGCAGTCCCGCTGCACTGCACCCATTGTGGAATTGACCTTCCTCTGCCGCATTGTACTGTACCGGAAATTTGAGCGCGAACCGGCCCCAGGCCCAGGGTTCCATTGCAGGGAAGATCAAAGATGAGCGGGACTTTAAACCTATCGGCAGGGCGATCCTATCTGGCGATCCCGGGACCTTCGGTGATTCCGGATCAGGTGCTGCAGGCGATGCACCGTCCGTCACCCAATATCTACGCGGGTGAGCTGGTGGATATGACCGCGACACTGATCCCGGATTTACGCCGGGTGGCGCGCACGAAGCATCACGCGGCGATCTACATTTGCAACGGTCATGGCGCCTGGGAGGCTGCCCTTTCGAATGTGCTGCAGCCGGGGGACAAGGTGCTGGTCCCGTCCTCGGGGCGGTTTGCTATCGGTTGGTCGGAAATGGCTGAGGGGCTGGGCATTGACGTGGAGGTCATCGATTTTGGCAACCATGCGCCCTGGGATCTGGCCCGTGTGGCCGAGCGGCTGAAGGCGGATACCAGCCATCAGATCAAGGCGGTGCTGGGGGTGCATGTCGATACCTCCAGTTCGATCCGTAACGACGTACCCGGCCTGCGCGCAGTTCTGGATGCGGAGCAGCACCCGGCGCTGTTGATGGCCGATTGCATCGCCTCGCTGGGCTGTGACCGGTTCGAGATGGACGACTGGGGCGTCGATGTCATGGTCACCGGCAGCCAGAAAGGGCTGATGGTCCCGGCGGGGCTGGCCTTCGTGTTCTTCAACGACAAGGCTGCTGCGGTGCGCGCCGCGATGCCGCGGGTCAGCCGCTACTGGGACTGGACCCCGCGCGCCAACCCGGAAGAGTTCTACCAGTATTTCGGCGGCACCGCTCCGACCCATCATCTTTATGGGTTGCGGGCCTCGCTCGACATGATCCACGCCGAAGGGATCGAAAACGTCTGGGCACGGCATGCGCAGCTGGCCCGTGCGATCTGGGCGGCGTGTGAGGCCTGGGGGCAGGACGGACCCATGGCAATGAACGTGACCGATCCCGCGCTGCGCTCTCATGCGGTGACGGCACTGCGTCTGGGCGGATCGCGCGCGACGCAGCTGCGCGAGTGGCTGGAGCAGACCCTGGGGCTGACATTGGGGATCGGCCTTGGCATGGCGCCACCGCGCAGCCCGGAATGGCACGGGTTCTTCCGGCTGGGCCATATGGGCCACCTGAACGGTCACATGGTCATGGGGCTTCTGGGCGGTATCGAGGCGGGCCTGCGCGCCCTTGATATTCCCCACGGCGCCGGGGCGCTGGATGCGGCGGCTGCAGTTCTGTCCGAAGCCGGGCAAAAGGCGTCCTGAGAGGGCGTGAGCCAAAACAGTTGATCAGGCGGGGTCTTGTCCCCGTCTGAGGTCAGGCTCGCGTTTCAGGTTCTCATCTCTAGGCGAGTGATCATGTGGTTGATCAGCGCGGCCAGTAGCAACACGGGCACCATGCCGTAGAGCAGCCAGAGCGTGAAAAAGATCCACGGCATGTTGATGACGGCAAAACGCAGGGTGGTTTCCAGCAGATCCGGTGCCTGCGCCGCCGCCTGACGCGGCTGTTTCCGTGCGGTCTTGTCCTGTTGCATGATGCAGTTCCCCAAACGCGATGTGACGTGGTTCGGGCTCAAGACTGACATAATTCGGTGAATGCGGCGTAAAGCGCCCTGCGGCCAGTCGGTCGCAGGGTTTTGGTCGATACCCTTCACTCAGGCTTGTCGGGCGCGCTCCAGCGCGATGGGCAGCGCCTTGGCAAAGGCGTCCAGATCCTGGGGGCGACCACAGCTTACGCGGATGCAGCGGTTTTGCGGCGCGGCGAAGGGCATGCGCACAAAAACGCCCTGATCCACCAGCCCGTCCAGTACCGCCTTGGCAAAGGCTCCGTCCTGTCCGCAATCAATAGCAACGAAATTGGTGGCTGAGGGCAGGGCAGTCAGCCCGTTCTCACTGGCGATCTCTCCAATGCGGGTCCGGGCCACTGCGATCTCATTCGTCACATGCGCAAGCCAGTCCTGATCCAGCAGCGCCGCCAATGCGCCCGCCTGCGCCATGCGGTTCATGCCGAAATGGTTGCGCACCTTGTTGAAGGCCGAAATCAGATCCGCCTGCGCCATGGCATAGCCAACGCGGGCGCCCGCCATGCCATAGGCCTTGGAAAAGGTGTGCATGCGGATGACGCGGGTATCGTTGATGTCGATCGGCGCTGCGGTGCCTTCGGGCGCGAATTCCACATAGGCTTCGTCCAGCAACAGCAGGCAGCCATCTGGCAGGTGATCCAGTGCGGCAACGATATCGGCGCCGCTGTGCCAGCTGCCCATCGGGTTGTCGGGGTTGGCAAGGTAGACCAGCTTGGCATCGACCTCCGCCGCCTTGGCAAACAGGGCCTCGGGATCTTCGTGGTCGTCGCGATAGGGGACCGTGTGCAGCGTGCCGCCAAAGCCCGCGACGTGGTAATTAAATGTCGGATAGGCGCCCAGCGATGTCACCACGTGATCGCCGCTGGTCACCAGCAGGCGTACCAGATAGCCAAGCAGCCCGTCGATGCCTTCGCCGACCAGAATATTCTCAGGCGCGACGCCGTGGAACCTCGCGAGTTCCATGCGCAGATCATAGCTTTGCGCGTCGCCGTATTTCCAAATCTCGCCCGCTTCGGCCTGCATCGCGGCAATCGCCTTGGGCGAGGGGCCAAAGATGTTCTCATTGGCGCCAAGGCGGGCGGCAAAGGGCGCGCCGCGCTCACGCTCCTGCGTTTCGGGGCCAACAAAGGGCACGGTTGCAGGCAGGGACTGGGTAAGCGGGGTATAACGAGGTGTGGTCATGCGGGCAGATAACGTGAACCGGCCCGCCGCATCAAGTGGGCATGGCGGCAGCGAATGTCGCAGGTTCTGCGGGTGGCAAGCCTTGCAGAGGGCGCCCGGGCAGCGCAGACTGGCGCCAGTTTTGGGAGAATTTAACGATGCGCATTTTTCTGGGCGTGCTGGCGCTGGGGCTGGCCTATCTTCTGTTCTGGCCGGTGCCGGTCGAACCTGTGTCCTATGACCCGCCCAAGGGGCCGGGATTTACCGGAGAGTTTGAGGAAAACACCGCCCTTGAGGGCGCGCAGAAGGTGGTCCTGCCCAATGGCGCCATCGGTCCCGAAGATCTGGCGGTGATGCCGGATGGGACGGTCTACACCACCGATCTGGACGGGAACCTTTATCGCATTGATGGCGACCAACCCAAACTGGTGGAGGCGCTGGGCGGGCGGCCGCTGGGGCTGAAGGCCGGGCCGGATGGCGCGCTTTATATCGCCGACAGTTTCCGTGGCATCATGCGCTGGAGCGGCCCCGGCACGCTGGAAACCCTGGTGAGCGAGATTGACGGTGCCCCGGTGATCTATGCCAACCAATTGGATGTGGCGCGCGATGGCACGATCTATTTCTCCAATTCCTCGGACCGGTTCGACCCGGAGACCATGGGCGGCACCAAACCCACCTCGGTGCTGACCGTCTGGGAACAGTCCGACACGGGCTACGTGGCCCGCCGCACCCCCGATGGAACGGTTGAGAAGATCGCCACCGGGTTTGTCTATACCAACGGTGTTGCCCTGTCGCCGGATGAGGATTTCCTGCTGATCAACGAAACGGGCCGCGCCCGGGTGCACCGGTTGTGGTTGACCGGTCCCAACGCCGGGCAGCAGGAACTGTTTCTCGGCAATCTGCCGGGCTATCCGGATAACCTTGAGGCGCAGGGTGATGGCACCTTCTGGCTGGCCTTTGCAAGCCCGCGCGTGCCGTCCGAAGTGCTGATGCCCTATCCCTTCCTGCGCAAGGTGCTGTGGCGGCTGGGGCCGAAGGTGCGCCCGGCGCCGATCCATCGCGGCATGATCATGCAGTTCGATGCGGATGGTAACATTCTACGCACCCTTCAGGATCCTGCGGGCGGGCTGGGGATCACCACTGGCGGGCGCATTGTCGGCGACCAGCTTTACGTGATGACGCTGGATAGTGACAGTTTCGCGCGGCTGCCGGTGGCGGATCTGCCGCCGATCCGGCCCTAGGCGGGTTCGGCTCGGTCCAATCTGCCCCGGCGTTAGACTGGATCGCGGCGGCGTTGCGGTGCAGTCTGGCGCAAACCGAAAGCAGGAGGAGCCGCAGATGGCACGGGTATCCGTCGAGTACAAAGACCACATCGCCCATGTGACGCTGACGCGCGGGGACAAGATGAACGCGCTGGACGACGAGATGATCAAGGGGATCATCGCCGCTGGGCACGAGGTCGCCGCCTCCAAGGCGCGTGCCGTGGTGCTGGCGGGGGAGGGTAAGGCGTTTTGCGCCGGGCTTGACCTGATGAGCTTTGCCAAGATGGGGCAGATGGATCCCGAAGAATGGCTGATGGCCCGCAGCTTTGACGATGCAAACGAGGTGCAGGAGGTCGCGATGGCCTGGCGCCGGGTACCGGTGCCGGTGATCGCGGCCGTACAGGGCGTCTGCTTTGGCGGCGGTTTGCAACTGGCGCTCGGCGCGGATATCCGCATTGCTGCGTCGGATGCGCGGTTTTCGGTGATGGAGATGAAATGGGGCATCGTCCCCGACATGGGCGGCATGGCGCTGTTGCCCCGGCTGCTGCGCTCGGACGTGCTGCGACGCCTGACCTATACCGCCGAAGTGTTCGAGGCTCCGCAGGCGCTGGACTGGGGGCTAGTGACCGAAGTGTCCGACGATCCCCTTGCCGCTGCGCAGGCGCTGGCGGCAGAGATTGCAGGCAAGAACCCCGAAGGCATCCGCGCGGCCAAACGGCTGATCGGTGTGGCCGAAACCGCGGATCAGGCCACAGTGCTGATGGAGGAAAGCCGCGAGCAGGTGGCCCTGATTGGCACGCCCAACCAGATGGAGGCCATCGCAGCGCAGATGCAGAAACGCCCGCCGCAGTTTAAGGACTGATAGGCGCGCCCTGAGGCGGCAACGGCGCCTTGTGCAACAGCTTGGGCCAGATGGCATTGACCGCGGTGAGATCCTGAACCCCGAGCCCGGACAGGCAGGCGATGCTTGTCCGCTCAGGGTTCTTGCAAGTGCCTGCCTTCAGCGCCGCGCCGATCTCGGTCAGATCCGTCGCGGCCATCAGTCCGGATCGGATCGCACGGTGCGGCGCGCCAAAAGCCAGACCTGACGCGCGCGCATCGACAAAGACCTGCGCCTGCGACAGGGCCACGGGATCAATTTCGCATTTCGTTTCGTCGTCTGATCCGACCGAAGTGATATGTTGGCCGGGGCTGAGCCAATCGGCATGGATCAGCGGTTGTTTTGCTCCGGTGGCGGTCAGGATCACATCGGAGGACCGGACGGCCTGTTCCAGATCATCGGCGACCTCAAACCGCACCCTGGCAAATTGTGCCTGCAACTTATCCACCAGCGCCTGCGCCTTGGCATGGTCTCGCCCCCAGACCTGAACCGAGGTCACGGGGCGTACCAAAAGCAGCGCCTCAACCTGCAGCCGCGCCTGCGTGCCGGTGCCAATGACGACGGCGTGTTGCGCCCGGTCGATGACCAGAAGATCGGCCACGACCGCGCTAGCGGCGGCGGTCCGGTAATCCGAGATCAGATGATCATCTTGCAGGATAGCAACTGGCCTGCAGGTCTGGCTGTCGAACACCACAATCATTCCGCTCGACGGCGGTGCGCCGATGTTGGCGAGATCCTGCGACCATCCTGCCATCTTCACGGTGAAAATGGGGCAGCCTGCAAGCGTCGCGGATTTCACATGAATGTCTGCGCCCGGTGATGGGTAGAGCACCTGCACAGGCGCTGTTGCCGTCCCGTCGGACAGCGCGCGAAAGGCCTGTTTCGCGGAGGGGATCAGATCCGCGACAGACATATGGGGACGAATATCCTCTGCGGTGTAGATCGGGATCATGGCGCGCTGATCTCTCCGGTTCCGACAAAGGCAACCTCGCCCGCAACGGTGACATGGCTGATGGCATCGGGGGTGCCATAGGGGGTCACGAGCAGGGCGCTGGGCCGTCCGATGTAGTGGCCTTGCGTCAGGGTAAAGGTGTGGTCCGCCTGCGCCAGTCCGTGTTTCATTGCATAGGCGCCGATGACACCAGCGGCACTGCCGGTGGCGACGTCCTCAAGCAGACCGTCGTTGTTCCAGTGGCGGCCTTCGAAGCTCTTGGTGTCGAAAAGGTAGGCGAATTCAGCGCCAACGGTCCGCAGCCTGTCCTCAAGGTCGGGAACCATGATCCGGGCCTCACGTAGTCCGCCGGTCACGGGGACCACCAGGTACTTCAACCCCGTCGATATAATCTCAAGCGGCAGGGGCGACAGGTCACCAGTGGACAGGTTGAAGGCTTCGGCGAAGGCGGTGCGGCTGTTGTCCGGCGCGGTGCCCAGGAAATCGGGCTGTCCCTGATCCAGCGTTCCGAAGTAGCGTCCGGCGCGGGCCATGGTGGTCACGCGCACTGATCGGCCGCCCTGCAGGGTGAAGGTCCAGGATTTTTTCCCGGGCGCCCCGCATTGCATATGAAGGCTACAGGCCGCTCCGATGATCGGATGGCCAGCAAAAGGCAGTTCCTCGCTCAGGTCAAAGACCCGCGCTTCGATCTGGCCTTCGGTTTCCGTCAGGAAGATGGATTCGAAATGGCGCAGCTCTTGCGTCATGGTCAGCATCTGTGCGGCGCTGAGGCCCGCACTATCGGGAAAAACCGCAAGACTGTTGCCGGAGTAGGGGCGGGATGCGAAGACATCACAATGGACAAAGTTGTAAGAGCGGTTGCGCTGTGACATGACTGACCTGCATAGCGGAGAATCTATATAGATGATTGACTATACGTCTGTCGATTTGCTGTCAACGGCCACTGCGTTGAAGGCGTTGGCCAATGAGAACCGGCTGCAGATTCTGCACTGGCTCAGCGATCCGGAGCAGCATTTCCCGCCGCAGGAGGATGGCGATCTGGTCAGGGACGGGGTCTGTGTGGGGTTCATCACCGAAAAGATCGGGCTGAGGCAGCCGACCGTGACGAACCATATGCGCGTCCTGCAAGAGGCAGGGCTGGTGACCAGCAAGAAGATCAAGAACTGGGTGTTCTACAAACTGGTCCGCAGCCGCGCCGATGCGATTCTGGCCGATACCGCCCGCCTGTGGGAAGAACCGGAATAGGCCACAAGCCACAAGGGCAGTGATCGCACTGCGGGATATTGAGACGGATCAAGGACGCCGGGAGGGAAACCGATCAGACAAGGCCTATGAAATCGCTATTTCTCATACTGCTTTACGTTGCTGTGGTCATATCGCCGCTTGTGGTCTCTGCGATTTTCGGGGGACCGCCGCGCTCTTTCGGGGCTGAACTGGGCACCGGGCTGGGGATGTTCGCCTATGCCATGATTTTGACCGAATTCGTCTTGTCTGGCCGGTTCAGGCGGGTGTCGTCCGAGATCGGTATGGATGTGACCATGCGGTTTCATCAGGTCATGGCGCGGGTGGCGCTGGTGTTTGCGCTGCTGCATCCGTTTTTCTACGGCGGCAGCCTTGTCGGCGGGCAACGGCCCTGGGATCAGACGCGGGTTTTGACCGTGACGACCGATTTTTCCGCCCTGTCGACCGGGATTGTCGCCTTCCTGCTGCTGCCCGCACTGGTGGCGTTGGCTGCCTTTCGCACGCAGCTGGATTACAAGTACGAGACCTGGCGCCTGATGCACGGGGTTGGCGCGGTGCTGATCGCCGGTGCCTTACTTCATCATGCCTTGGCAGCGGGGCGCTACAGCGCTGACCCTGCTATGGTCTGGCTTTGGGGTGGTATGACCGCCGTGGCGGTGGGATCGCTGGTCTGGGTCTATGTGGTTGAGCCGCTGCGGGCGCGGCCCTGGCAGGTGGCTGAGATCAAGCGCCTGACGCCCCGGCAGTGGGGATTGACCCTGACACCAAACGGGCACGATGGGCTGCGCTACAAGGCCGGGCAATTTGCCTGGCTGAACATTGATCACTCGGCCTTCTCGCTTGATGAAAACCCGTTCTCGATCAGCTCCGCCCCGGCTGCGGGGGACGCGGTGTCATTCGTGATCAAGGAGCTTGGCGATTTCACCGGCTCTCTGGATCAGGTGAAGCCGGGCATGCGCGCCTATCTGGATGGTCCCTATGGCAGCATGTCGGTAGAGGGGCGGTCAGAGCCGGGGATCGCATTGATCGCCGGCGGCGTTGGTATTGCGCCGATGCTGAGCATTCTGAACCAGCTGCGCCTGACCGGAGATTCGCGCCGGGTCCGGTTGATCTACGGCAACCGCCTTGAAGAGCAGATCGTGTTCCGGGAGGACTTGCAGCGCGAGGATACGATTCTGGTACTGTCAGAGCCACCTGTGGGCTGGCTGGGGGAGACCGGGATGATCGGCCCAGACCTGTTGGATGGGAGTTTCACGGATGATGAGTTTGCAAAGTGGCTGTTCGTCCTCTGCGGGCCGCCGATCATGATGGATACGGTCGAGGATCACCTGATCGCACGTGGCGTCTCATCCGGCCGGATCCTTTCAGAAAGGTTCGACTATGGCTGAGTTCCTGCGAACCCGACCAATGCGGCGCCGGGTGTCTCTGGCGATCCGGGCGGTGGTCATTGTGACCCTGCTGGCGCTGCTGGTCTTTGTCCTCAGATAGGGTGGAATGCCCTTGTCAGTCCAGATCCGTCCAGGGCCAGGGTTTGACCTTGCTGGCGGCGGTCTGATAGCGCGCCGCCTTTGCGACCCAGATGCCAAGGTCCGTGCCGAACTCCGCCAGCCGTTCGTTTGGCTGCTTGTTGTTGAGCAACATCACCACGAACTGAATGACAGTCACCACGCCCAGCACCGTCTGCGCCAGTGAGATCAGGACGGCGATGATCAGCATGTAGATCAGCCGTGTCAGCAGGCCATCCTCGCCCTCGGGTTCAAATTGTTCGCCGTGCAGACGGCCATCAATCTTGTCGTCGTCACTCTGTGCCATCGTAAATCCCGCTGGATGGTTCCTGCTGCAAATCATCACGCCCGTGGCTGTTACCGGAGCTGCAATACTAGAAACAGGATTTCACATCCGGGACAAAAGGAAAAGGCCGCGCCTGATATCAGACGCGGCCCGGATCTTTTGCTGTTAGCGCGCCTTACAGCGACGCGTCATAGATCTTGGAAATATTCGCGGCAAGGGCGGCATTATACTCCGCATCGCTCATCGACACATTCAGACCTTCGGTCAGCGCGCGGCTGAAGGAGGCGATCATCTTGGGGTTCTGGGACAGTTTCGCGCAGGCATCGTCGGTGCTGTAGCCGCCGGAGAGGGCAACAACGCGCACCACCTCGGGGTGGTCGGCCAGATCATCATAAAGACCGGCTTCGGTCGGGATGGTCAGCTTCAGCGCAACCTTGGTGCCGCTCGGAAGGGCGTCGAGCGCGGCTTTCAGCTCGGTCTTCAGGATGGCTTCGGCTTCGGCCTTGGTCGCGGAGTGGATGTCGACCTCGGGCTCGATGATCGGAACCAGTCCGGCGGCGGCGATCTGCTTGCCCACTTCGAACTGCTGGGCGACCACATTCTTGATGCCGGTTTCGTTGGCTTCCTTGATGACCGAGCGCATCTTGGTGCCGAAGATCCCCGCTGCCACGGCCCGCGCCAGAAGCGCGTCCAGATCGGGCATCGGTTTCATCATCTGGGCGCCGTCCTGTTCGTCGGCCAGACCCTTGTCCACCTTCAGAAAGGGCACTACGCCGCATTTTTCCCACAGGTAGGTGGGGACCTGAATGCCATCAATTGCATTGTCCATCGTCTTTTCGAACAGGATCGCGCCAAGGATCTTGTCGCTGTTGAAATCCGGCGCGGTGATGATCCGGGCGCGCATTTTCTGGATCTCGCCAAACATCTCATCATCGTTCGAATAGGCGTCTTCCATCACACCATAAAGCGCCAGCGCCTTGGGGGTGGAGCCGCCCGACTGATCCAATGCGGCGATGAAGCCCTTGCCCTTTGCAATACGGTCAAACTGTTCCTGCTTGGTGGACGTCTCTTGCGCCATGGGTCGGGATCTCCGCGAATATCTGTTGGACTATTTCCAACCGTCTATACCGTGCCCGTGAACAGAAACAACTGGCCTGTCATACGGTTGCGCTAACAGTGTGAGCGATTGCGCTAACGGAAGAAGGATTTACGCGCATCCCGCGCCATGCCCCAGCGCAGTTCCAGATCCGCGATACGGGCCATGGCTGCGCGGCGCTCCTCTGCATCGGTCAGTGTGGCGTATTCCGCCCGGGCTGCGTCGAGTTCTTTCTTGAGCGTGAATTCTTCGGGAACCGCGCCTGCCTCGGCCATCACCCGCAATCCCGCCGCTAAACCGGGATCAACCAGTTCCTGTCCGGTGCGGTCGGGTAGGGGTTTGCCTTCGCCCTCAAGCCCAGAGAGCTGCCCCCGGGCATTGGCCGAGCGGATCTGATCTTCGATGAGTTTGCGAAAGGCCCGTATCATGAGTGGCAGAATGGGGTGGACCGCAGCCAGTTGCAAGAACGGTATAGTGTCGCGGGGACTGTGCAGGGTGAAATGCAAAACGGCAGACGTTTAGGTCTGCCGTTTGCTGAATTTGGTTTGTCACTCCGGTTTTAAACCAGACGCGAGGTTTCCTTGGCCGCGCGCACGAAGTCCTTGAACAGGGGATGCGGCGCAAAGGGTTTGGATTTCAGTTCCGGGTGGAACTGCACGCCGATGAACCATGGATGGTCGGACCATTCCACGATTTCCGGCAGGCGGCCATCCGGCGACATGCCGGAGAATTTCAGCCCGCAGGCTTCCAGCTGGTCCTTGTATTTGATGTCCACCTCATAGCGGTGGCGGTGACGTTCCTCGATGTGGGTGCTGCCATAAACTTCGGCCACTTTGGAGCCTTCGGCCAGCGTCGCATCATAGGCGCCCAGACGCATGGTGCCGCCCTTGTCGTCATCGGCCTTGCGGCTGACCTTGTGGTTGCCCTGTACCCATTCCTTGAGGTGGTAGACGACGGGTTCAAACCGTTTCTTGCCTGCCTCGTGGTCGAATTCCTCAGAACCGGCCTCGGTGATCCCGGCCACATTGCGGGCGGCCTCGATTACCGCCATCTGCATGCCGAGGCAGATCCCCAGATAGGGAACATTATGCTCGCGTGCATATTGGGCCGCCTTGATCTTGCCTTCGGTTCCGCGTTCGCCAAACCCGCCGGGTACCAGAATCGCGTGGAACCCCTGCAGGTGCGGCGTGGCGTCCTCACGGTCGAACAGTTCGGCGTCGACCCACTCGATCTTGACCTTGACGCGGTTGGCCATGCCGCCGTGGGTCAGGGCCTCGGCGATGGACTTATAAGCGTCTTCCAGCTGGGTGTATTTGCCCACGATGGCGACCTTCACTTCGCCTTCGGGGTTGTAGATGCGGTCGGCCACATCGTCCCAGCGCATCAGATTGGGTTTTGGAGCCGGGGCAATGCCAAAGGCATCCAGAACAGCCTGATCCATGCCTTCGCGGTGGTAGGCCAGCGGCGCCTCGTAGATGGATTTCAGATCCTGCGCGGCGATGACGCTGTCGGGGCGCACGTTGCAGAACAAGGCGAGCTTCTCGCGCTCTTTCTTCGGAATCGGGCCTTCGGAGCGGCAGACCAGAATGTCAGGCGCCAGACCGATCGAGCGCAGTTCCTTCACCGAGTGCTGGGTTGGCTTGGTTTTCAGCTCGCCAGAGGCCTTGATATAGGGCAGCAGGGTCAGGTGCATGAAGATACACTGGCCGCGCGGTTTGTCCTGGCTGAACTGACGGATTGCTTCAAAGAAGGGCAGGCCTTCGATGTCGCCCACGGTGCCGCCGATCTCACAAAGCATGAAATCGACCTCGTCCTCGCCGATCGAGATGAAGTCCTTGATCTCGTTGGTGACGTGCGGGATCACCTGAATGGTCTTGCCGAGGTAGTCGCCGCGGCGCTCCTTCTCCAGCACGTTGGTGTAGATGCGGCCCGATGAAATCGAGTCGGTCTTGCGCGCCGGTACGCCAGTGAACCGCTCGTAGTGACCAAGGTCGAGGTCGGTTTCTGCGCCATCGTCGGTGACGAAGACCTCGCCGTGTTCAAAGGGGCTCATCGTGCCGGGATCGACGTTCAGATACGGATCCAGCTTGCGCAGGCGAACGGAGTAGCCGCGTGCCTGCAACAATGCGCCAAGGGCTGCAGATGCCAGCCCTTTGCCAAGCGATGAAACAACGCCACCGGTGATAAAGATAAATCGCGCCATGAGTGTTCGGCTGCCCCCGTGAGAAGTCAGATTTCAGCTGCCCGACGGCCTGTAAAAACCGCAGCATCACGGGACTTTACGTATAAAGGATTCGCGCAATAAGCGCAAGGGAACCGCAAGATGCTGTTACGGTCCCCATTTTATTTTCTAGCTGTAGTAGGTTAGTCGGCGCTGGGTACCAGCGGTGCGTTGTCGCCTTCTGCCGGCGGCAGCAGGTCACTGCCAAGGGGCGCCGCCGGTGCCGTCTCTGCGCCGTCATCGCCAGCGGGTGCAACGATGCGGTCAGCAACCGAAGAACCTGCGGATTTCTGGGCCGCCAGAACGGTCAGGGTGATCGAGGTAACGATGAAGGCCGCTGCGAGGATCCAGGTCACTTTGCTCAGCGCCGTCGCTGCAGCGCGGCCGGTCATTGCGCCGCCACCGCCACCGCCGCCCATGCCAAGGCCGCCGCCTTCGGACCGTTGCAGCAGAACGACAGCAATCAGGCCCAGAGCCAGAAGAAGATGGATGATCAGTACAACGTTTTCCATGGGTCCCTGCGGCGGTTGGCTCAGTATCGGGCGGTAAATAGGGAAGAATGCAGACAGGGGCAAGGGCCGAGTTGGCCGGGCCGCATTCTGTCGCGCCCGAATGTGTCAAATGAAACCGAACCGGACGCGGGAAGCGCCCTGTTTTCGCGCCCTTCTGCGGAATTTCCGGTATTTGTGACTGGACAGAATTGGCGCCCGGGGGGCACTGTTTGACTATGCCACATGATCATTCTGACCACCCGCATGCTTTGCTGCCGCCCGATCCCGCCCTGCGGGTCAAGGCGCTTGAAACGATTCTGACCCGCAAGGGGCTGATCGACCCGGCTGCACTCGATGAGATCATCGACACCTATCAGACCAAGGTGGGCCCGCAGAATGGCGCCCGCGTGGTCGCCCGCGCCTGGAGTGATGCCGCCTTCAAGGCAGCGCTTCTGGCGGATGCGGACCCGGTGTTGTCCGAACTCGGCTATTATGGCCGTCAGGGAGAACACATGGTGGTGGTCGAAAACACACCCGAGCAACATAATATGGTCGTCTGCACCCTGTGCAGTTGCTATCCGTGGCCGCTTTTGGGAATCCCGCCGGGCTGGTACAAATCGGATGCCTACCGCGCCCGCGCCGTGCGTGCGCCGCGTGCGGTGCTCTCTGAATTTGGCGTGACTCTGCCTGAAGGCACCCGGGTGCGGGTCTGGGATTCCACCGCCGAGGTCCGTTATCTGGTCCTTCCAATGCGTCCCGAGGGCAGTGAAGGACTGGACGAAGATGCGCTTGCTGCGCTTGTGACCCGCGACAGCATGGTGGGCACCGGCCTGCCGAAAACGCCTGGGGCACCCTGATGACCCGACTGCATGATATGGGCGGACGCTTTGGTGACGGGCCGGTACGGCCGGAGGGGCCGAATGCGCCGGTCTTCGCCGCAGAATGGCATGCCCGCGCGCTGGCGGTGACGCTGGCCTGTGGCGCCCTGGGACAATGGAATATCGATACCTCCCGCCATGCCCGCGAAAAACTGGCGCCGCTCGATTACACCCGGTTTTCCTACTATGAAATCTGGCTTGCCGCGCTCGCGGATCTTCTGGTCCAGAAGGGCGTCCTTAGCGAGGATGATCTGGCTGGGCAGGGAGGGGATGGTCCGCACTCCCTGGCGGATCGGAAACTTGCTGCCGACGCTGTGGCCGCGATGCTGGCCAAGGGCGGTCCCGCTACCCGCACCGGCGGGCCGGAGCCGGTTTTCAGCGAAGGCCAGAGCGTGCGCACGCGCCATCCCGGTGGCAGCAGGTTGGTCGACGGCGGCCACACACGGCTGCCTGCCTATGCCACCGGCGCGACGGGCCGCATTCTACGCCTGCAAGGAACCCACGTGCTGCCAGACAGCGCTGCGCACGGTCTGGGTGAGGCGCCGGAGCCACTTTATGCGGTCGTTTTCCCGGCGGGGGAATTGTGGAGCCATCCGGAAGACCCGGCGGATGAGGTGGTTCTGGACCTGTGGCAAAGCTATCTGGAGGCGGTATGACCATGAACATATGTCGTCCTGATGATACCCCGGAACCGGCGTTTGAGCAGCCCTGGCATGCGCAGGCCTTTGCGCTGACGGTGCATCTCAATGAAAGCGGTCGTTTCACCTGGGCCGACTGGGTTTCGCGGTTCTCGGCCACCCTGGTCCGGCATGGCGTGTCGCGAGACCTCAACGGCGGCGATGACTACTTCACCGCCTGGCTTGAAACCCTGGAGGCGATTCTAGCAGAGGACGGCGTCGCCCCCGCCGAGGAGGTCGAAACCACCCGCGAAGGGTGGAAACAGGCCTATCTGGAAACTCCGCATGGGCATCCGGTGGTCCTGCAGGACGGATAACACGGGGTAACCGGCAAGAATCACGGCGCCGACCCGCTGCTGCGGCGAATTTGCGGTTTTACTGGGCCTGCGGCACCGCTATACCGGCCCGGGTTTGAACCAGACAGCTATAAAGGACCGGATATGGCCAATGTCGTCGTAGTCGGCGCCCAGTGGGGCGACGAGGGAAAAGGCAAGATCGTGGACTGGCTGAGCGAGCGCGCCGATGTGATCGCGCGCTTTCAGGGCGGCCATAACGCCGGCCATACGCTGGTCATCGACAGCAAGGTCTACAAGCTGCACGCGCTGCCCTCTGGTGTTGTGCGTGGTGGCAAGCTGTCGGTCATCGGCAACGGCGTGGTTCTTGATCCCTGGCACCTGATCAAGGAGATCGAAACCGTACGGGAACAGGGCGTCGATATCACGCCCGAGACGCTGATGATCGCCGAAAACACGCCGCTGATCCTGCCGCTGCATGGTGAGTTGGATCGCGCCCGCGAAGAAGCCGCCAGCAAGGGCACCAAGATCGGTACCACCGGTCGTGGCATTGGCCCGGCATACGAAGACAAGGTTGGCCGCCGTGCCATCCGCGTTGCCGACCTGGCAGACGAAGCCACGCTGGAGGCCCGTGTGGACCGCGCGCTGCAGCATCACGATCCGCTGCGTAAGGGGCTTGGCGTCGACCCGATCGACCGCGATGCGTTGATCGCGCAGCTGAAAGAGATTGCTCCCAAGATCCTGCCCTATGCGGCGCCGGTCTGGAAGGTTCTCAACGAAAAGCGCAAGGCCGGAAAGCGGATCCTCTTTGAAGGAGCCCAAGGCGCGCTGCTGGATATCGATTTCGGCACTTATCCCTTTGTGACCTCCTCCAATGTGATTGCGGGTCAAGCGGCAACGGGTGTCGGTATCGGGCCTGGGTCCATCGACTATGTTCTGGGCATCGTCAAAGCCTATACCACCCGCGTGGGGGAAGGCCCGTTCCCGACCGAACTGCTGGGCGCCGATGGCAAACCCGATGCGGATGGTGAACGCCTTGGCACCCGCGGGCATGAATTCGGCACCACTACCGGCCGTCAACGCCGCTGTGGCTGGTTCGATGCCTGTCTGGTGCGCCAGACCTGTGCCACCTCTGGCATCAACGGTATTTCGCTGACCAAGCTTGACGTTCTGGATGGGTTCGAGACGCTGAAGATCTGCACCGGCTACGATCTGGACGGAGAACGTCTGGATTACCTGCCGACCGCGGCAGACCAGCAGGCCCGCTGCACGCCGATCTACGAGGAAATGCCCGGCTGGTCCGAATCCACCGAAGGCGCGCGCAGCTGGAACGACCTGCCTGCCAATGCCATCAAGTACGTGAAACGCGTGGAAGAGCTGATCGAATGCCCGGTTGCGCTTCTCTCCACCAGCCCGGAGCGGGACGACACCATTCTGGTGACAGACCCGTTTGCTGACTGATGGCGGATAAACCCCGTCTCAGCTACAAGGCCCGCCGTCGCTGGGCGCTGGTGCTGCTGCTGATTGGCATGCCGCTTTATATCGTCATCGCGGTGACCATCCTCAACCTGCTGAACCGACCGCCGGTGGTGGTTGAACTGCTGGTCTACGCGGTGCTGGGCATCGCTTGGGCGCTACCGTTCAAGTTCGTGTTCCGGGGTATCGGCCAGGCCGACCCGGATCAGCCACCGGAAGAATAGACCTGGTCCGGTAAGAGCATATCCAAATGCAAAAAAGGCGGGCTGTTCGGCCCGCCTTTTCGTTTGGATGGTTTGGGTGCAAAACCCTACCGCGTCGGATTAGCCAACGGCCCGTTTGGCCGGGCGGAAGCCGGTTTCCTCGGTTGCGGCAAAGCGGCCGTTTTCGGATCGCTCGATCTTGCCTTCCCGCAGCAACTGCCCAAAGGAGCGCAACCCGTCTTCGCGATTGAATTCGGCAGCGCCTGCATCGCGCACCTTGTTCATCAACTGCGGGCGGGAGAAGTGATCGCGGCCTTCGACAAAGCTCATATAAGCTGCTGCAGCCTCCAGCAGATCCTGCAGCTCGACCGCGCCGCGCTCTGCGGCATAGGCCGCGAAATCTGCGGCAGTGGCATCCGAGGCAGAGCCTTCATCCTTCAGCACCGAAATCCGACGCGGGCGCACGGGGCGCGTGGCTTGCGGCGTGCTGCTGGCGTTGTCCTCGGCTGCGGGGGAGGGATCGATGCGCTGCTCCGCCACCAGTTTCAAAGGCGCGGGACGGGACGCATTGCTCCGTTCGCGCGCGCTGCGGGCACCGGTCGGTACCGGCCGACGCGGTTTAACCACGCTGGCCAGATCCTGGCGGTAGGCGTCTTCACTGTTTTCGCTACCTGCGCTGCCACCGGCAGAGCGATCTGCCTCGGCTGCTGCCACTGCGGCGCGCAGATGGCCGTAGGTTTCGCGCGAAGAGGCGGTTTCCGGCGCGTCGAGTTTGGCATCTGCTGCATCCATCAGCCGCGATACATCACTGTCGGGGAAATCTGCGGAAGGGGCTGCCGGGCGTTTCCTGGCAGCATCCTCGGCGGCCGCTGCCGCTTCGGCCTCTTCGGTGCTTTCTTCTGCCGTCGCGGTTTGGGCTTTTTGCTCTTCCTGCCGGTCTTCTTCGGTCTCTTGCGAGGCGGCGAGGAGTTCGGCCTCGACCTCTGCCAGTTCGCGCATCAGATCGGCTTCATCCTCGTCCGACAGGCTGCTGTCGACGCCAGGGGTTGCGGAGGCAGTGGCGGGCTCGTCCTCGGCGCTCGCGGAAAGCTTTGTCAGGGCCCCTGTGGCGACAACCTGTTCAAGATCGGCCCGTTTGACTTTGATAACACGGGCGCGCATCGGACGGCGCGGCTCCTCAGCCGTTTCCGGCTCGGCCTGTTCGGGTTCAGCCTGTTCCGGTTCAGCCTGTGCCTCTGGCTGCGCGGGTTCCTGTTCCGGGGCAGTCTCGGGCGCAGGTTCCGGTTCAGATTCAACCGCTGCCTCTACAACAGGCTGATCCGCTACGCGGTCCTCGGCTTCGGCGTTGTCTTTGCCCAGTTGGGCCAGAACACGGGAGATCTCGTCATCATTCGAAGCGTCTTCGTCGGCTTTGGCTTCCTCTGCGGCCGCGTCCTCGGCCAGGGCTTCGGAGATGTCGCTGGCGGCCTCTGACAGGATGCTTTCGGCGTGTTCGTCTTCGGAGAAATCCTCTTGTGGGGTCTGGGACACCACGGCACGGATCCGGCGCAGTTTGGCGGCGATGCTTTCGGCGGCGGCGGCGTCACGCTTCGGCGCTTTCGGCTCTGCGATTTCCGCTTCGGCGCTTTCGTCTTCAGCTGCTTTCGCGGGCCTCGAGTCTTCGTCTTCTGCAGCTTCGGCGACTTCACTGTCATGGGCTGCGGCAGCGGCCGAGATGGCGGCGATCTTGTCCGCGTCAGGAGCTGGGGGCCGTGCCTGCTCTTCGTCGGCTAGGGGGTCGGCATCGCCGTCCGCCTCATCAGTATCCGTTGCTTTCGCGGGTTCTTCTGCGGCCTCGTCGGCGGAGGCTTCGGGCGCCGGGGAATCTTCGATGCTCGGCTCGGCTGCGCTGTGTTCTGTCGGCTCTGGCTGTTCGCTGGTCGGAGCGACAGTGTCTTCAACATCTGTTTTCTGGGTACCTCTAACCTGCGCTTCTTCAGTCGGTGCGTCTGAAACCGCTGCGTCTGCAGCGGGCTGTGGCGCTGTGGCGGCGCGCAGATGGATGCCTTCGGTGCTGGTGCGGGCCTCGACCTGACGTGCGATCTCCCGCTGCGCAATACGGGCGAGCATGTCTGCGTCGGGCTGCGGCGGTTCGGCACCGAAATACCGGTCGTCAGAGGCCAGGTCACGAAAATACTCTGCAATCGCCTTCATGGTGCCAAAGGAGTCCTCGAACCCTTCCAGCGTGCAGGAGAATGTCCCGTAAGAAACGGTCAAAACTTTGTTATTTTGTACCATAGGGCTGCGCGTCCTCACCAAAGTCGTTGACGTTTACAGTATGGATCAGGTCGTCAAATTCTGCGCGAATCCGTGCAATTGATCGTATCATTTTGTGTTTAGATTGTGGCCTGTTTCCAGATCTGCGAGAAATCCCGGCATGAATAAGCTGATTGTTGATGAGATGACGCCAGTAACCCTGGTTGGTGGCGGTCATCTGGGTCTGGAAGACCTGAATGAGGCGTTGCGCCATGCGCCGGTGCTCGTGGCTGCGGACGGCGGCGCGGGGGCCGCGCTGGAGCAGGGACACGTACCTGAGGCGGTGATCGGGGACTTCGATTCGCTGCCTGAGGCGGTACAAAACCGTTTGCCTGCGGAAAACCTGTTCCATCTTCCAGAGCAGGACACCACCGATTTTGATAAGGCGCTGCGGTCGATCCGAGCGCCGGTAGTGCTGGGGGCGGGGTTCCTTGGGGCGCGGGTCGATCACCAGTTGGCGGCCTTTCACACGCTGATCCAGCCCGGGCGCAGCCCCTGCATTCTGATCGGTGCGACTGAACTGGTATTTCACGTCACCCGGCGTATTGCCCTGCCGATGGCGGCGGGCGATGTGGTGTCGCTGTTCCCGATGCAGCCGGTAACCGGACGCTCCGGCGGGCTGGTCTGGCCGATCGAGGGGCTTCAGATGTGCCCGACCAGCCGGATCGGAACATCCAACCGGGCCGTGGGGCCGGTCTGGATCGAAGCGGATGGGCCGGGGTTGCTGGGCATCGTGCCGCGCCACTATCTGGCAGCACTTATGCAGGCGATTGCGTCACCGGTGCCTTGCTAGATTGCGCCGCTTGCCGTGCCACGGCCTGTTCGCGCAGGATGACGTAAAGACCCGCCGCAACGGTGATGGTGATCCCAAGGGCGGCGAGGCCATCCGGCAGTTCGATGAAGATCAGCCAGCCGAACAGGGTGGCCACCGGGATTTCCAGATACTGCATTGGCGCCAGGGTCGCGGCCGGGGCATAGCGCAGGCTCCAGGTCATCAGCAGATGCGCGCCGGTGCCCAGAACCCCGATGCCAAGCATCAGAAAGCTGGTCCACAGATCCGGAACCACGATCTGCAAACCCTCGACCCCCAGCGGATCACCGAGCAGGAGCAACGGCGCCAGCATAACGCAGGCCATCGCGCCTGATACGGCTTGAAGGCTGATCGGATCGGTCTCCTTGGCGATCTGTCGGGTGACCATCATGAACAGGGCAAAGATCACCGCCACTGCCAGCGGCCACAGCGCGTGCAGGCCCACCTCGGCAAAGCTGGGCTGGATTACCAGCAAGGTACCTGCAAACCCAACGACGCAGGCCAGGATGCGGCGGATGCCGACCTCTTCGAGCAGGATGAACTTGCCGATCAGCAACATGATGAAGGGCATGACAAAGGCAATCGCCACCGCATCCGCCAGCGGCAGATATTTGAGCCCGGTGAACATCGCTCCGATCCCGCCGATATGCAGCAGGGTACGCAGGAATGTCAGCCGCAGCACCCGCCCGCGCATGCGCCACATGCGGGCGCCGCCCCAGACCAGCGGCACCAACAGAATCACCTGCGCGGCAAAGCGGACAAAAATCAGCTCTCCCAGCGGGATATGCTGGCCAAGCAGTTTGGCCACCGCATCGCCCAGCGGCGCGAGGATACAAAAGCCAAGCATCAGAAGGATGCCGAGAAGGGGACGATCTTGGGTCATGGAACGCACGCTAGGCGGGCGTCCCGGGAAGGGCAAGACAGGTAATCCCGCCTGATCAACAATTTGGCACGTTTACGGCCAGCCCCCCAAGCGATGTTTCCTTGTATTTTTCATTCATGTCGGCGCCAGTCTGCCGCATGGTTTCGATCACCGCATCAAGCGGCACGAAATGATGTCCGTCGCCGCGCAGGGCCAGCGATGCAGCAGAGACCGCCTTGATCGCGCCAAGCCCATTGCGTTCGATACAAGGCACCTGCACCAGGCCTTTGACCGGATCGCAGGTCATGCCCAGATGGTGTTCCAGCGCGATCTCGGCGGCGTTTTCGACCTGTTCGGGGTTGCCACCCATCACGGCGCAAAGACCGGCAGCCGCCATCGCGGCAGCGGAGCCTACCTCGGCTTGGCAGCCCGCTTCGGCGCCCGAGATGGAGGCGTTGAATTTCACCAGCCCGCCGATTGCGGCGGCGGTCAGAAGGAAATCCTCGATATTGCGCTCGGATGCGCCAGGGACGTGATCGAGGTAATAGCGCATGACGGCCGGCAGTACCCCGGCTGCGCCATTGGTGGGGGCGGTCACCACCTGTCCGCCGGCGGCGTTCTCTTCGTTGACGGCAATCGCATAGACGCTGATCCAGTCGTTGATCGTATGCGGTGCAGTCAGGTTCATGCCACGCTCGGCCATCAGCGCCTCGTGGATCCCCTTGGCGCGGCGGCGGATGCTGAGACCACCGGGCAGGATGCCGTCGCGCTCCAGTCCGCGATTGATGCAATCGTTCATCACCTGCCACAGCCGCGCGGTGCCCTCTTTCAGGCTGATTTCACTGCAGCGGGAGACCTCGTTTGCGCGTTTCATTGCGGCGATGCTTTTGCCGCTCTGCTTGGCCATTTCCAGCATCTCTGCGGCGGATTTGAACGGGTAGGGCACCGGTGCGCCTTCGTCCGTCGCCTTGCCTGCCGCCAGTTCTTCCTCGGTCAGGACAAAGCCACCGCCGACAGAGTAGAACACCTGCTGCAGGATCACGTCGCCCTGCGCATCGGTGCCCATCAGGATCATTCCGTTGGCGTGGCCTTCAAGCGTGTGATCGTAGTCGAAGATCAGGTCGGTCTTCGGATCGTAGGCCAGCGTGCCCAGCCCCTCGGGGCTGACCTGACCGGTCTCGCGGATTTGGGCCAGCGCGGTTTCGGCCTTTTCGTCGTCGTAGGTGTCGGGGCGGAACCCGGCGAGGCCCAGGGTGGTGGCGCGGTCACTGGCGTGGCCGACGCCGGTAAAAGCCAGCGATCCATGCAGCGAAGCGCGCAGCCCGTGAAAATCAAAGGGCGAGGCGCGCATCTGGTCAAGGAACCGCGCCGCTGCCACCATCGGGCCCATGGTGTGCGAGGACGAGGGGCCGATGCCCACTTTGAACATATCAAAAACGGAGAGGAACATTCAGGTAGCCGATCCTTCTGGGGGATTTGCGTAAACAGGGGCGGTGAAGGGCGCAGGACCCAGACCTTCGGCGGTCTGGGCGGCAGCCGTAGCGGGGCGCTGCTCAAGGCGGTGCAGCATGGCAGAGAGGCGCGGATAGTCGGCCAGATCGAACCAGCTGCGATCCCGGCTCATGGGATACAGCGCCATCCAGCGCATCAGGCAGGCGAGATAGAGGTCCAGTATCGACGGATCCTCTGCCGCCAACCAGATGCCGCCGTCGCTGGCTGCGCGTTCCAGCGTGGTCAGATGCGTGGTGAGGCGGGCGGTCAGATGACGGTGCAACGTATCCTGCTGCGCCAGATCATCGCCGATGTATTTCTGCGGGTAGAATAACATGCGCAGGTCAGCATGCAGGGTGTTGGACAGAAAGAACAACCACTTCAGCGTCCATCCCCGGTCCGGACTATCCGCCATCGGCAGCAGCGCAGCGTGGCGGTCGGCCAGCCACAAAAGGATCGCGCCGGTCTCAAATAGGGTGCCAGCAGGCGTTTCCAGCACCGGGATCAGCCCTTGCGGGTTGAGGCTGCGATAGGCCGGGCTGTCCAGCGCGCCGCCCCGGCGGTCGATCAAAACCGTCTCATAGGGTTGCTGCATCTCTTCCAGCGCCAGCCGGATCACCAGCGAGGCGTTGTCGGGGGCATAGTGAAGGCGGTAGCTGGGCGTCATGGGGCAACCTTAGAAATACTCGTCACAGGGGTAACGTCCGTTTCCGGCGTTTCCAATAGGAAACACGCCAAAGGCTCCGCAGCCGCCAAGGATACATGGCAAAAGCCTTGGAATTGTTTCTCGCCCTTCCGGGGGACATTCTTTATAAGGCCATCAAACCCTTATCACGGAGCCGTTACTATGGCCGGAGAACTGTCACCCATCGACAAGGCAAAATTCGTTGCCGCGAAACGGGCTGCCGATCTGGTTGAAGATGGCATGCGCGTGGGGCTGGGAACCGGATCGACCGCCGCCTGGCTAGTGCGCTGCCTTGGTGAGATGGTGCGCGAACAGGGGCTGAATTTCACGGCGGTGCCGACATCGACCCGCACGGCGGAGCTGGCGCGTGAAATGGGCATCCGGGTGATTTCGCTGGATGAGGCCAAGTGGCTCGACCTGACCATCGACGGCGCTGATGAATTTGACGCCGACCTCAACCTGATCAAGGGCGGCGGCGGTGCGCTGTTGCAGGAGAAGATCGTCGCGACCGCATCCGATCAAATGGTTGTTATCGCCGATGCCGGAAAAGAGGTGGAAACACTGGGGGCTTTCCCGCTTCCGGCAGAGGTGATTCCCTTCGGTTGGCAGACCACTCAGGCGTTGATCGAGGAAACCCTTGTTTCTATGGATGTTCTGGGGCGTACAGCGACGCTGCGGATGAATGGTGATGCGCCGTTTGTGACGGATGAAGGCAACTATATTCTGGACCTGCATCTGAAGCGGATCGGCAATTGCCGACAGCTTGCCATGGTGCTGAACCAGATCCCCGGTGTGGTTGAAAACGGACTCTTTATCGATATTTGTGACACCGTCATCATCGGCTATGGCGATGGTGAGGTTGAAACACGCGATATCAATGAAGGAACCGTGGAGAAGGACAGGCTCGACTTTGTCGAGACCGACAACCTGTTCACGGATCTGGCGGACTGAAAAGGCTGAAATTCCATGAGTTTTGATTATGATCTCTTTGTCATTGGCGGTGGCTCCGGCGGCGTACGCGCGGCGCGGGTGGCGGCTGGCGGTGGTGCCAAGGTCGCCCTGGCCGAGGAAGACCGCTATGGCGGGACCTGCGTGATCCGTGGCTGTGTGCCCAAGAAACTGATGGTTTTTGCCAGCGAATACTCTGGTATGGTCGAGGATGCACAGGCCTATGGCTGGGACATTCAGCCCGGCGCCTTCAACTGGGATGCCTTCAAGGGCAAGCTGGAAGCGGAGCTGGACCGGCTCGAAGGGATCTACCGCAATCTTCTGAAAAACAGCGGTGTCGAAAGCTTTGATGCGCGCGCAAAACTGGTCGACGCCCATACGGTGGAGCTGTCCGACGGGACCCGCAAAAGCGCCAAGCACATCCTGATCGCCACTGGTGGCCGCCCCATCGTGCCGGAATTCCCGGGCAGTGATCTGGCGATCACCTCAAACGATATCTTCCACCTCGATAAGTTACCCGAAAGCATCCTGATTGTCGGCGGCGGCTATATCGCCTGCGAATTTGCCGGCATCATGAACGGGCTGGGCGTGAAAACCACGCAATACTACCGCGGTGCGCAGATCCTGCGCGGCTTCGACGATGAGGCGCGCGGTCTGGTCTCCGATGAAATGTGCCAGGCTGGGATCAACCTGCATCTGGGCACCAATGTGATCGAGATGGCCCGCGAGGGCGACAAGATCCGCGTCAAGGCCACCAATGGCGACGAGGCGCTGTTCGATCAGGTGATGTATGCCACCGGTCGTGCGCCCAATGCCGATGATCTGGGGCTCGAAGGTCTTGGCATCGAACGCGGCCGCAAGGGCGAGATTCTGGTCGATGAATACAGCCAGACCGGGGTGCCGTCTGTCTATGCAATCGGCGATGTGACCGATCGGGTGAACCTGACGCCGGTGGCGATCCGCGAAGGCATGGCCTTTGTCGAAACCGTGTTCAATGGCAACCCGACCAGCCCGGATCATGAGCTGATCCCGACGGCGATCTTCACCCAGCCTGAAATGGGCACCGTGGGTCTGAGCGAGGAAGACGCAGCCAAGCAGGAGCCGATCGAGGTCTATGCGACATCGTTCAAGCCGATGCAGCAGGCCTTTGCCGGGCGCGCCCAGCGGGTGCTGATGAAACTCATCGTCAGCCAGGCCACTCGCAAGGTCCTGGGATGCCATATCGTCGCACCCGGCGCGGGCGAGATGATCCAGCTGGCAGGCATTGCGGTCAAGATGGGCGCGACAAAAGAAGACTTTGACCGGACCGTGGCGGTACACCCGACCATGTCCGAAGAGCTTGTGACGATGAAGACTCCGGTCCGGACCGCTTGAATTATCGGTTTCGGACCACAGGTTAGGTCGCAGGAAAACATGTGCCGCAACCATGCGGCAGCAAAGGGATAGGAGACACATGGCGGGAAATAGCGGTGGTCCCTGGGGGGGCGGAGGCTCTTCCGGTGGCGGTGGAGGCAACCGGGGCGATAACAACGGCGGTGGCGGCGGCGGTGGCCGTCGCCCCGAGGATCCTCAGATTCCCGAAATCGACGAGCTGCTCAAGAAGGGCCAGGAGCAATTCCGGGTCCTGATGGGCGGCCGGGGTGGTGACGGCTCCGGTGGTGGTGGTCGCGGTGGTTCTGGCGGCGGTGCGCCGCTGTTCACCAAAGGCACCGTAGCCATTGGCGCGATTGCCGCTGCGGTTCTGTGGGGCATGGCCAGCTTCTATTCGGTCAAGACCGAAGAACGCTCTGTCGAACTGTTCCTTGGTGAATACTGGGATACCGGCCAGCCCGGTCTGAACTTTGCCCCCTGGCCGCTGGTCACCTACGAGGTGATCCCGGTTCTGGTCGAGCAGACCGAGAACATCGGCGCAGGTTCGCGCGGGGTTGATGCCGGGCTGATGCTGACGGGCGATGAGAATATCATCGACGTCGATTTCCAGGTCGTCTGGAACATCAACGAGCCGGACAAGTACCTGTTCAACCTGCGCGATCCGCGGGCCACGATTCAGGCTGTCGCCGAATCCGCTATGCGGGAAATCATTGCCCAGTCCGAACTGGCACCGATCCTCAACCGGGACCGGGGTGTGATCACCTCGCGGCTTGAGGAGCTGATCCAGTCGACGCTGGACAGCTACGACAGTGGCGTGAACATCGTCCGGGTCAACTTTGATGGTGCCGATCCGCCAGAGCCTGTGAAGGATGCCTTCCGCGAAGTGCAGTCCGCCGGTCAGGAACGTGACCGTCTGGAAAAACAAGCGGATGCCTATGCCAACCGGAAACTGGCCTCCGCACGGGGTCAATCCGCACAGACGCTGGAAGAGGCCGAAGCCTATCGTGCTCAGGTGGTCAACCAGGCCAGCGGTGAAGCCAGCCGTTTCTCGGCGGTTCTTGCCGAATATGAAAAGGCGCCTGAGGTGACCCGCAAGCGTCTGTATCTGGAGACCATGGAAGAGGTGCTGGGCAACGTGGACAAGGTCATCATCGACTCGTCCGTCGGCGAAGGCGGCCAGGGCGTGGTGCCTTATCTGCCGCTTAACGAGTTGCGCCGGACGGAGGGCAAGTGATGAAAAAGACTACGTTTATCCTGCCCATTCTGGTGATCGCCGTTGTCGCGGCCCTGTCCGCTGTCTTCATCGTGGACGAACGCGAAAAGGCGCTGGTGCTGCGCTTTGGCCGTGTGGTCGCGGTACAGGAACAGCCCGGTCTGGCCTTCAAGGTGCCGCTGATCGACGAAGTTGTCACCTATGATGACCGGATCCTCAGCCTTGAGGTTGGTCCGCTGGAAGTCACCCCCGAGGATGACCGCCGTCTGGTGGTCGATGCCTTTGCCCGCTACCGGATCACCGATCTGCGTCAATTCCGTGAGGCGGTGGGTGCCTCCGGCATTCCGGGCGCAGAAAACCGTCTGGACAAGATCATGCGCGCTCAGACGCGTGAGGTGCTGGGCTCCGTCAGCTCGAATGACATCCTGTCTTCGGACCGGGCTGCCCTGATGCTGCGCATCCGCAACGGTGCGATCAGCGAGGCCAGCGGTTTCGGGATCGAGGTGATCGACGTGCGTCTGAAGCGTACCGACCTGCCGCAGGCCAACCTCGATGCTACCTTTGCGCGGATGCGCGCTGAGCGTGAGCGAGAGGCCGCCGACGAGATCGCCCGCGGTGAGGAAGCCGCCCAGCGGGTGCGTGCGCAAGCGGACCGGACCGAGGTCGAATTGGTGTCCGAAGCTGAACGCGAAGCCGAAGTCATTCGCGGTGAAGCGGATGCGGAGCGCAACGCGATCTTCGCCGAAGCCTATGGCCGCGATCCGGAGTTCTTCGAGTTCTACCGTAGCCTCACCGCCTATGCGCGGTCGATGCAGGACGGCAATTCCTCGATGGTTCTGTCGCCGGACAGCGAGTTCTTCAACTACCTGAAATCCTCGACCGGTGGAGTTTCGACGCGATAACGCGCTGGTTTCACAGGGTTTCGAAGAGTTTCAAAAATAAAAAGGGGCCGACATTGCGTCGGCCCCCTTTTCATTTGCTCTGCGTGGCCTGCGTCGCGTTGGAGGGGCAGCCGGGCTGACGTCCGCTGCCGGTGTCTCCCCAGCCTTGGTCTGGCGGGAAAAAGGCGGGAAAAGGCAGGGGCTGCAAGGAACACCCTGAGCTGCACCAAACTTGCAATTTTGTTCAAAACCTTGTGATGAGCGCCGCGCCGGGCATCCTGGTGGATTCTTGGTGCCCTTTAAGTGACGGATTAAATGGGGGAAAATGGCGCGCTCCGGTTCTCTACCGCTTTCACTTTGCCTCGAAGACGTGCAACATTCATTGCAGCGAGGGAGAGAGTCCCTACATTAATCCCATCCTGTACTTCTGCCGATCATGCGTGGAACCGCAGGCAGAGGTCAGGAGGAAAAACCGGAATGGCGATGACAAGGAGTAGTGCCGTGCAAGCACAGGCAATTTCTTATTCGGATGCGCAGGACAGGACAGGGGCGCCATGGCGGCTTCTGATGCTCGCCCTGATCAGCAGCATCATGGTACTGGCCCAGGTCCTGATGGCCCAGGCCCGCCCCGAAAGCCTGGCACCGCTGGCGGAAAAAGTCAGCCCTGCTGTAGTCAACATCACCACCACGACCGTGATCGAAGGCCGGTCTGGTCCACAGGGGATCGTCCCCGAAGGCTCTCCCTTCGAAGATTTCTTTCGCGAGTTCCAGGACCGCAATGGAAGCAATGGCGGCAATGACCGTCCGCGCCGCTCTTCGGCACTTGGCTCCGGCTTCGTGATCTCCGAAGACGGCTATATCGTCACCAACAACCACGTGATCGAATCCGCTGACGAGATCGAGATCGAATTCTTCCCCGGCGACGGTCAGCCTGCACAGCCGCTCCCGGCGAAGGTGGTGGGCACCGACCCCAATACCGATATCGCCCTGTTGAAGGTCGATGCGCCGATGCCTCTGAAATTCGTGACCTTTGGCGACAGTGACACTGCCCGTGTGGGTGACTGGGTGATTGCCATGGGTAACCCGCTGGGGCAGGGGTTCTCTCTGTCGGCGGGCATTGTCTCCGCCCGTAACCGGGAACTTTCGGGTTCCTATGACGACTACATTCAGACGGACGCAGCCATCAACCGGGGTAACTCGGGCGGGCCGCTGTTTAATATGGATGGCTCGGTTGTCGGCGTGAACACGGCGATCCTGTCGCCTAATGGCGGCTCCATCGGGATTGGCTTTTCGATGGCGTCGAACGTGGTCAGCAAGGTGGTTAAACAGCTGAAGGAATTCGGCGAAACCCGCCGTGGTTGGCTGGGTGTGCGGATCCAGGACGTGACCAGTGACGTGGCCGAGGCGATGGGCATGGACAAAGCCAAAGGCGCTCTGGTTACAGACGTTCCCGAAGGTCCGGCACAAGAGGCTGGCATGCTGGCGGGCGATGTGATCCTCAGCTTTGACGGCAACGATGTCGAAGACACCCGCAGCCTGGTGCGCACCGTGGGTAACACCGAAGTCGGCAAGACCGTGCGCGTGATCGTCTACCGTGAAGGCAAGACTGAGACGCTCAAGGTCACGCTGGGTCGTCGTGAAGATGCCGAGCGCAAGGCCGGTCCTGCCGGTGGGGACGATACCCCGCAGGAGCAGACCGAGAAGCAGCTTCTGGGTCTGTCGGTTGGCGTTCTGAACGACCAGCTACGTGGTGAGCTGAATGTCCCCGAAGGCACCAATGGTCTGGTGATCCTGTCGGTCGACGAAACCTCGGAAGCCTGGGAGAAGGGGCTGCGCGCAGGTGATGTGATCACCGAAGCCGGGCAGCAGAAACTCTCTGGCATCAGCGATCTGGAGGCCCGTATCGACGAGGCCAAGGAAGCGGGCCGCAAGTCGCTCCTGCTGCTGGTCCGCCGCAACGGTGAGCCGCGTTTCGTGGCGCTCAATCTGGCGGAATAATCCACGGACCTGTCGCCGGGCGCGGCGCAGGACTTCGTGCAAAAGGCCGGGCATTGTCCCGGCCTTTTCTATTTGGTGCCGGAAGCGTGTGGCGCCACGCTGGGCTTTGGGCTCTGGGCGCGAATAGAAAAGAGCCATGTGCTGGCGGGCACATGGCTCTTGTAGGTACAGGCAGGCATTGGGATGGAACGGTAAATGCCTGCCCTTGAAATGACCTTCGCAGATCAGCGGTCCCGACTCTGTGACCCAGTTCACACCAATGTCAGAAAATGTGTTTTTGGGTCGTTTGGCTCAGATCAGTTCCGGTTCCGCCAGCAGGCCCAGGGCCGTGCGATCGAGGATCTGTAGGGCGCCGCGGTTGATTTCGATGATGCCGCTGCGTTTCCAGTTCGACAGTGTTTTCGACACCGCCTCGCGGGTGGCGCCGACGAATTCGGCAAGCTCACTTTGCGACAGTCCCAGTCGCCCGTCGCCGCTGTCCGGGGTAAGGTACAGCAATTTGCGGGCCAGCCGGACCGGCATCGGCAGAAACACCTGCTCGTTCAGCTGTGCATTCATCCAGCGCATGCGCTGCCCCGCCAGTCGCAACAGGTCCCCGGCCAGTTCGGGATGTTGCTGGATCTGAGCCAGCACATCCCGGTTGCGCAGCCGCCGGATACGGCTGGGCTCGCTGGCGGTGACTGTTGCGGTGCGAGCGCCCGGATCAAATAGGGCAATCTCTCCAAACACCGCTCCGGGGCGCATCAGATCGAGCGTCAGCTTGCGCCCCGCGATGGATAAGATCGAGAACTCCAGGGCGCCCTCGATGATGGCATAAAGCGCATCGCCGGTATCGCCTTGTTCGAACAGAACTTCGCCTTGGGACAGCCGGATGTCACTGGCCTGGCTTTCCAGCATCTGCCGCAGCGGCGCCGAGGCCCCGGAAAGGAACCCTGTGTCCGGCAGGCGGTCATGTCGCATCGTGTCATCTCCGCAGAGGTTTGTCCGGGGTGCCGTTTTCCGGCGCCGGTACGGTCTTTTGCGCCAGACACTATCAGAGGCGGGGCGGGCGGGGAACTGCTGTTGCGCTTACGATTTCGGGATCGCGATCAGGCCCAGACGGCGGGCGCTGTCCAGCGACAGGATGTGGCTCTCAAGGCCGTGTCGCTGCTGATAGCGCAGGATCGCCTGCCGCGTGGGCCGGTCCAGCTTGCCGGTAACGCTGCCCTTGTAGTGCCCCCGCACGGCCAAGGCGCGCTGCAGCGAGGCAATGAAGTCCGGCGTCATGTCGACGGGGCAGGTGATCTGCAGCCAGCTTTCGGTGCGCGGGCGCACGATGTCCTGCCGGGTTTCGGTGCGGAAGACAGCGGGCTGAACAATCCGGCCATCGGCGTCGCGCTGTTCCGGCTCGGCCAAAACCTGGACAGTTACCGTTTCAATGATGGCGGGGCTGACGTGGCGGTCCCAGCAACTGTCCGGCGCCGCGCCGGGCGGGGCTGCAGGTCGGGAGCGCGCATCGGCGCCGATGCCGGGGGCACTGGCTGGTGTACAGGCGCTGAGCGCTGCGTATGTCAGAAGGATGACCGAGGACTGGAGCAGGGGCCGCCGCAGCAACCCTGCCAGATGTCTTATCTGGGGCGGCATCGACGGGCGTTTCAGCTGTCGTATCTGGAGCCTCGGCAAGGGGGCGCTGATCATATGCTCGGACCTCTGAGGGTCTGCAGGCAGACCGGCGGGTTTTGCCGCAGGTTAGTCCATTTTCTGCACTGGCGCAAAGGCCGGATCCTCGCTGCGTCCCTGACGGCTCAGCAGGATGTCCAGCATGCCCGAGATATCCTCGATCCCCTCGGCAATCACATGGGTGACACCGTCGCCGCGTTGCAGGCGGCCGGTGATCCGCAGAAGCCGCCCGGAAATGACGGCGCGGCGGTAGGCCTCGTATACCTTGCGCCAGACGATGACATTCACCACCCCGGTTTCATCCTCCAGCGTGATGAAGATCACCCCTTTGGCGGTGCCGGGGCGCTGGCGCAGGATCACCAGCCCGGCCACCGTGACGCGGGCCTGTTGCGGTACCCGCTCCAGCTCGGCAGCCCTGAGGCAGGCGGGCGGGCGAGGCCATCCGGGGGCGGTGCGGCTTTTCTGTGGTGGGGCGGGTGTCATCGTGACGCTTTGGTGGTTTGAAAGTTAGGAACAAAAATAGAACATGCGCCGTCAAAGTCCACCCCTGGCCCGGGTCAGGGCAGATTGCACTGGTGCAGCGGCGGGGCCTTGGATAAACAGGCGGGAAGGACCGAGAAGGGGAAGAAACGACCATGGCAAAGATTACCTATGTCGAGCACAACGGCACCGAGCATGTTGTGGAAGTGGCCAACGGACTGACCGTGATGGAAGGCGCGCGGGATAACAATATTCCGGGGATCGAAGCCGACTGCGGCGGCGCCTGTGCCTGCTCCACCTGCCACGTCTATGTCGATCCCGCCTGGGTCGAGAAGCTACCCGCCAAGGACGACATGGAAGAGGACATGCTGGATTTCGCCTTTGAGCCCGATCCCGAGCGCTCCCGTCTGACCTGTCAGCTGAAGGTGACGGATGCTCTGGACGGTCTCGTTGTAAAGATGCCCGAAAAGCAGATCTGATGACTTTGCCGGGGATGGGAGCGCGGCGTCTGCCGTTACGATCCTGGCCCCGCACCATCCGCCGCGCCGGGCAGGTGTTGTGCCTGTGGCTCCTGTGGGGGACCTCCTTGTCGATCGGTTCTGCCTCTGCGCAAGTGGCCGGATTTGATAACGGACAGGGCGCTCCGAACGGGACTGCAGAAATCCTGTCCGCCGAGTATACCGGCCCGACGACACGCTATGCCCATGGCGTGCTGGGGGACGCGGTAGAATGGTCCGGTCTTTCCCTGACATTTGCAGGGCCGAATGGCACCGCCATGCGTGTCGAGATCGAATTACCCAAGGATCACGTGTTCGAAGATCTGCAACCGCGCCTCGTGGATCTGTCACTGGATGGCCGTGCCGACGCCGTGATGGTCGTGGAAACGGATATGGCGCAGGGGGCGGCGCTGGCGCTTTATGGCGCTGATGGGAAGATCGCGGAGACGCCACACATCGGGCAAAGCAACCGCTGGCTGGCCCCTATCGGCGCTGCAGATCTGGATGGCGATGGCCATGTGGAGCTTGCCTATATCGACCGACCGCATCTGGCCAAGACACTGCGCATCTGGCGCTATGAGGGCAGGACGCTGACCCAGGTTGCAAGCCTGCAAGGGCTGACCAATCACCGGATCGGGCAGGATTTCATCACCTCCGGCATTCGCAGCTGTGAAAACGACCCCGAGATTGTGACCGCCAATGCCAGCTGGTCTCGCATCATGGCCTCTCGCCTGACCGTCGTGGGGATCAAGACCCGCGACATCGGCCCCTTTTCCGGGACGCAGTCGGTGGAGGATGCTCTAACCTGCGAATAAGGCGGCATGCCCGCCGTGGAGCGGCAGAGCGCTGCACCACCGGGCGGCGCCGGGGCAAGGGCTGAAAGCAGTCTGTGAATGTGCCTCAGCGGGCGGGAGGGCGACGATACACCTTCAGACAGGGCAACCTCAGACAGGGCGACGAAAGGTCAGCGAGGTTGGCCGGTCATAGCCGGGATGCGCCGTGGCGCCGACCTGCACAAATCCCAGCCGTGAAAAAGTCTGGTGGTTCTCAACCAACTCCACGCGGGTTTGTAGCTCCACGGCGGGCAGATCCAGATCCTTCGCTCGCTGGACGGCGTGATCCACCAGAATGCGCGCCAGTCCAGCTCCGCGGCTGCTTTCCTCCACCGCCAGTTTTCCAAGATACAGACAGTCCGGTTTCGGGGTCAGGAACACGCAGGCCAAGGGCGGCGTGCCAAGGATCCAGATCTCGCCGCGTCGGCATTGTTCCTGCAGCGCCTCTACCGTCAGACGCCGCATCGAGGAGGCCGGGTCAATGCGCCCCTCCATGAAGGCAAAGCTGCGCCGGATCAGGTCGAGAACCGCCTCAAGACGTGCATCCGATGCGGCCAGGCGCTCTGGTGTCAGCCGTGAGGAAACGCCAGTCACGGGCTGTTGCCGCCCACCACGTGATCGCCGCCGATATCCCCGAGCGAGGAGAACAGGCTGGCGGTATTGTTGGCTCCAACCTTTTTCAGAAGCCGCGCCCGGTGCACCTCGACCGTGCGATAGCTGAGCGTCAGGATCCGGGCGATCTCCTTGCTGGTCTTGCCTTCACGCAGCAGCGAATAGACCTCGCGTTCGCGCCGGGTGAGCGGTTGATAGGGGCGCACGCCCGACAGATCGGCAAAGCTCCAGACCGCGCGGCCCAGCGGCTCATCCGGGGTAAAGGTATGGCCCCGCACCCGCACCCAGAACAGATCCCCGGTCTTGCGCTTCATCACCCGCTCGTCCCAGTAGGGATTGCCCTGTCCAAGGCTCTTGTCACCGCGGTTTCGCAGGTTCTGGAACTCTTCATCCGACGGGTAGAGGAAGGAAAACAGCTGGTCCAGCAGCTCTTCGCGGGCATAACCAAACATGTCGCAGAACCGTTGATTGCATTCCCGCAGCACGCGATTTTCCGTCACCACGATACCGACGGGGGAATATTCAAAGGCAAGTTGTGCCAGATCGCGGTCGGCATAGAGCCTGTCCAGCGTGGCGGGATCCGGGTGTTTGTCCATTGTGCATTGTGCCTCCCAGGCTTGACCCAAGTTAGTAACCTACCGCAAAGCCGCTGAAAACACTTATAGACAGCGCAAAAGCCGCAGGGTGGGCCGGGCAATGGGCGCGCTCTCAGGTCAGGATATAGTTCTGCGGTGTCATCGGCGCGGGCGGGGTTTGCTCCAGATGGTCGCAAAGAGAAATTTCGGCCGTCCGGCACACCGCATCCAGCGGCAGGCCGTTCACGGTCTCGCCGAACGGGTGCGACAATTCCTCGGTCACCTCGGCAAGGCCGAAGAACACATAGGCCACGATGGCGACAAAGACGGGGGTCATCCAGCCGGTGCTTTCCAGCAGCGCAAAGGGGATCAGCAGGCAGTAGAGATAGGTGGTCCGGAACACCAGCAGCGAGTAGACGTAAGGCAGAGGCGTCGCGGCGATCCGTTCGCATCCGGCCTGGGCCAGGGTGATCGAGGACAGGCGCTCTGACAGCGCCTTGCGGGCAAACCCGTCAGGCGCGGATTTTGCGGCCAATGTCGTCATCCGGTTCATCACGGCGCAGGGCGGATGCGGCGCTTGCGAGAAATCCTCACCGGCCCATGCGTTTGCCTGCGTGAAATCCGATGATTTGCGCAGATTGATCCGGTGCAGGTGGATGAACCCCAGCGCCAGTCGCAACAGCTGCTGCCGATCTTCGCGCTGCGGCAGGAACAGCTCCGCATCGCGGCCAAGCGCCCGCAGATCGGCCAGCAGCTGCCCCCAGAGGCAGCGCCCCTCCCACCAGCGTTCATAGGCGGCGTTGTTGCGAAAACCGAGAAACAGCGACAGGGCCACGCCGAAGACCGCAAAGGGCGCGGCGTTGGTGTGGGGCAGCGCAAGAATATTTCCGTCCAGCCAGACCACCACAGCGGCCAGTGCCGAGACCGCAAGAATGCGCGGCAGTATGCGGGGCAGGACAGAGCCACGCACCGCAAACAACAACGCCACAATGCCGGGCTTTTCGCGCAGGATCATCGGCAGGGTCCTTCAACAAAAGTGGGAGTGGTCAACTGAGGGCTGCCCCGGACCAGGTCGGCAGCCCCCGGAAACTGTACCTGCTACGACAGGGCGCGCCAGCCGATGTCACGGCGGAAGAACCCGTCTTTCCAGTCGATCTGGTCGACCATCGCATAGGCCCGGTCGCGGGCTTCAGCCAGGCTGTCGCCGCGGGCGGTGACGTTCAGCACCCGGCCGCCATTGGCCAGAACCTTGCCGCCGTCTGCCTTGGTGCCAGCATGGAAGACCATGTTGCTGCTGTCCTCGGGCAGGGCATCCAGACCGCCGATCTCGGTGCCTTTTTCGTAAGAGCCGGGATAGCCATTTGCCGCCATGACAACGGTGATGGCGTGGTCATCGCCCCAGTTCACCTGCGCGTCGCTCAGGCGGCCTTCGGCGGCGGCGTGCATCAGGTCGAGCGCCTGGGCGCCAAGCCGCATCATCAGAACCTGACATTCCGGATCGCCAAAGCGCACGTTGTATTCCACCAGGCGGGGCTGACCGTCCTTGATCATCAGGCCGGCATAAAGGACGCCCTGATAAGGCGCGCCGCGCCGGGCCATCTCGGCCATGGTGGGTTTGACGATCTCTTCCATGGCGCGGGCTTCGATCTCGGCCGATAGCACGGGGGCCGGGGAATAGGCGCCCATACCGCCAGTGTTGAGGCCGGTGTCGCCTTCGCCGACGCGTTTGTGATCCTGCGCGGTGCCGATGGACAGCACGTCCTCGCCATCCACCAGAACAAACAGCGAGGCTTCCTCGCCCTCCATGAACTCCTCGATCACCACCTCGGCGCCGGCGCCGCCGAAGCTGCCACCGAACATGTCCTCAATGGCATCCAGCGCGGTCTGTTCATCCATCGCGACGATGACGCCCTTGCCTGCCGCCAGACCGTCGGCCTTGACCACGATGGGAGCGCCTTGTTGCTTCACATAAGCCTTGGCGGCCTCGGCATCGGTGAAATGGCCATAGGCTGCGGTCGGCGCCTTGGCCGCGTCGCAGATCTCCTTGGTAAAGCTTTTGGAGGCTTCCAGTTCCGCTGCCGCCTGCGAGGGGCCAAAGACCAGAATGCCCGCCTCGCGCAGCCGGTCGGCAACGCCTGCGGCCAGCGGCGCCTCGGGGCCGACGATGACGAAATCGATGGCGTTTTCCTCGGCAAAGGTCACCACCGCGCCGCCTTGCTCGATATCAAGACTGGCACAATCGGCGATCTGGGCAATGCCCGCGTTGCCGGGCGCCACGATCAGCTTGTCGCATTTGGGGTTCTGCATCACCGCCCAGGCCAGAGCATGTTCGCGCCCGCCGCTGCCAAGGATAAGGATATTCATCGCGTCTTCTCCGGTCTGTCCGCCCCGGAACCGGAGCGTATATCGCCATGCGGCAGCGGCCTGTCTGGGGCAGGAAATGACACCTGCGCCGGGGGCTTGCCATGCTTGTCGCGGGTTCTATGCTGCGCGGGCCTGTAAAACAAGAACTGCGTATGGTCGCAGGCCTGCCGCCACCTCAACTGCCCAGATAACAGTCCGAAAGATCCGCCGATGTCCGACCTGCTCGACGATCCCACCCCCGGTCAGAACGCGCCGGAATTCACCGTTTCCGAGATCTCGGGTGAGGTGAAACGCACCCTCGAAAGCACCTTTGGCCGGATCCGGGTGCGCGGCGAGGTCGGGCGGGTGTTCAAGGCGCGTTCGGGGCATCTGTACTACGACATCAAGGACGACCGGAACGTGCTGGCCTGTACCACCTGGAAGGGCCAGATCGCGGGCCTGTCGGTGGTGCCCGAAGAGGGGCTGGAGGTGATCGTCACCGGGCGCCTTACTGCCTTCGGGGCGCAGTCCAAATACAACATGAACGTCGAAGAAGTCGCGGTCGCCGGGCAGGGCGCGCTGATGGCGCTGCTGGAAAAGCGCAAGAAACAGCTGGAGGCCGAGGGGTTGTTCGCGCCCGAGCGCAAGAAGCCGCTGCCCTATCTGCCGGGAATCATCGGGGTCGTGACCTCGCCTTCGGGGGCGGTGATCCGCGATATCCTGCACCGGCTGCGGGACCGGTTCCCGCGCAAGGTTCTGGTCTGGCCAGTTGCCGTTCAGGGCAGCAATTGCGCCCCGGAGGTGACCCGCGCCATCGAAGGTTTCAACCGCATGACCCCGGGCGGCGCTCTGCCGCGCCCCGATCTGATCATCGTGGCGCGCGGCGGTGGCTCGATCGAGGATCTCTGGGGCTTCAACGAGGAAATCGTGGCCCGGGCAGCGGCGGCCTCGGATATTCCGCTGATCTCTGCCGTGGGGCACGAAACCGACACCACGCTGATTGATTTTGTATCGGACCGTAGGGCGCCGACGCCGACGGCGGCGGCCGAGCTGGCGGTGCCAGTAAGGCTGGATCTTCTGGGCTGGAGCGAGAATCAGGGTGCCCGGCTGGCGCGTGCCGCGGGGCAGGCGGTGCAGCTGCGTCGCCAACGCCTGAATGACCTGTCGCGCGCCTTGCCCCGCCCGGAAACCTTGCTGGAAACGCCCCGGCAGCGGCTAGATCAGGCCAGCGATGGCTTGCCGCGTGCGCTGACCTCGGTGGTGCAGCGCCGCCGCGTGCAGCTGAGCGAGGCGGCAGTAAGCCTGCGCCCCTCCACCCTGCGGCAGCTTGTGGCGGGGCGGACGGACCGTTTGCGCAACCTGTCATCTCGGCTGTCCTTGCGGCCCATCCAGCAGGAAATCCAGCGGCGTCAGGATCGGATCACCCAGTTGGGACAGCGGCTGGACACTGTGCAGCGGCAACGGCTTGACCGGCAGCGGCAACAACTTTCGGCGGCGGGGCGGCAGCTTGAGATTCTCAGCTACAAGGCAACGCTGGAGCGTGGCTATGCTGTGGTGCGGTCCGGTCAGGCTGTCATCACCACCCGCGCCGCGGCCGAAAAAGCGGGGCCATTGGAAATCGAGTTCAAAGACGGACGGCTTGATCTGGGCGGTGCACCTGCGCCAGCTGCAAAGACAGGCGGCGGTGAGGCGTCGACAGCCAAGCCAAAGGCCAGCAAGCCCAAAGCCAAACCCAAGAGCACCCCGGATGATGGGGAGCAGGGATCGCTGTTCTGATAGCAATTTGATCCTGCCGACCCGTACTTCCCTATTCGGCGCGGAGTGAGCGCGCGTCAGACCCCGACGTCCGGGCCGAGGCAGATCATCTCTTCGCCGATATCCTCGGCCTCATAAAGCTCGGTGGCTTCGGGGTCATTCTGGAACCGCGCGCTGAGACCGTTGGGGGTAAGGGAGAACCGCCAGCACTGGGGATCATTGCGGTCCTCATAGAGGAAACAGATCTGATCGGCTTGCTGGTACCAGTGCCCTTCCTGACAGCGGCCATCGAGGAAGGACCAGATGACACGGCGGTTCGGCAGATAGCGTTCTACCCCGTAGGCGGTGCCATCAAAGCCATAGAACAGCGTCTTGCCCCGTGTGTAGCTGTCGAACTCCTCAGCGCCCATCGGCTCAGCGGCTTTGCCCATCCCGGGGACAGCCAGCAAAGCGCAGAGGGGAATCATCAACAAGGTCCGCATGGAGTGAAGTGTGCCAGACAGGTGGGGCTCAGTCCAAGCCTTCGGACCGCTTGCCGCTCAGTTTGGCCAGTTCCCGCCCCATCTTGCGCCGCCAGAGGGAGGGGATCAGCGCAATCGCGCCCATCACGGGCAGGGAATGCGGCAGTGTCGGCATATTGGGCGTCAACTGCAGTTCGGGGAACCGGCGGGCGGGCACGACGTGGTGGTCGGAATGGCGCGGCGCGTTCAGCATCATCGCCGAAGAATACCAATGCGGTGCGTTCCAGGAATGCTGCGGCCCGACGGGCACCGGGCGGCCCGTGTCACGGGTTTGGCGCAGCAGCCCGTAGTGCTGCACGTAATCGGCCAGAAAGATCTGCATCTGCGCATGGGCTGTGGCAAACAGGAAAAGAAAGAGGGCGATGATCCCGCCCGCCAGATAGGCGGCCGCACAGCACAGTACGGCGATAGCGATATAGGCGATATAGGGATGGCTGAGGGGCGACGGGGGGACCTGCTTGCGCTGCCGCGCGGCGTTTTCAGCAGCCAGCCCTGCGCGAAAAGAGCCAATCCAGGCCCGCGGCAGGAACCGGTAAAAGCCTTCGCCGCGCCGTGCCGTATTGGGGTCCTGTGGGGTCGCTACATGCACATGATGCACCTTCAGATGCGCCGAGGCATGGTGCCCGATCAGCATGGTGGCATAGACCAGAACACCGAGGCGGCGCAAATCCCGGGTTGGGCGGTGGATCAGCTCATGCGCGTTGGGGTGCGAGATCTGTCCCATTAACAACCCCTGCGCCAGAACCAGCGGAATCGCACTGTTCCAGCCAATCCGGGGCAGGGATGTGGCCACCGGCAGCAGCAAGGCAAAATGGGCAAGAGCCAACGCGACCTGAAGCGCCTCTGCGCCGCGCGCGCCGGTTTGGTTCTGCGCCCGTTGCCCGATCCGGTCCAGTACCAGCACCAGTACGGACATGGATCCAAGGGCTGCCCAGCTCCAGATCCCGCCCCAGAGGCTGGCAAACCCGATCAGAACGGGCGGCGTCAGGCTGGCAATGGAAAACCAGAACATCGGGGCGGTCCTTGTGCAGGTGCAAAGGGATGAAGGCGTGCTTTTCCCTTGGTTACCTTTGACCGAAGCCATCGCCTCGGGCAAGCATGCGGGGCATTGACGCGTGGCATCTGCCGCAGCGAGATGAGGCAGGGGAGAGGTCAGGATGGAAACCCTATTGTTGAGTGCCGCAGCGGGCTGCGCGCTGGCCTATCTGTTTTTCACGGCACGCCCCGCAGGGCTGCTGCGCAGTATTCTCAAAACCTCCTCTGTTGCCTTGCTGGCTTTGCTGGCGCTGATTGCCGGGGCACCGGTCCTGCTGGCGCTGGGGCTGCTGCTCTGCGCGCTGGGTGACTATTGCCTGTCCCGCGATGGGGAGGGGGCGTTCATGGCCGGGGTCGGGGCCTTTGCCGCCGGGCATCTGGCATATGTTGTGCTGTTCCTTAGCACGCCCGGCAGCGATATGGTGCGGCTGGTGCAGATGCCGGGTCTGGCCATTGTGATCGCTCTGGTACTGTTGGGCGGTATCATGGTGCGGGTGCTGGCGCCGCGCGCCGGGGCGCTGAAGGGCGCGGTGCTGGCCTATATCCCGATCATCCTGTCGATGGGGGCGACTGCCGCCACCCTGCCCGGGCAGGGCGCGTTGGTCTGGGCGCTGCCTGCTGCCTTTGCCTTTGTCGCATCGGACGTGGTTCTTGCCTTTGAAACCTTCGTACTGCCCGAGGGGCACCGGTTTCGCCGGATTGCCCCCTATGCGGTCTGGCCGCTCTATTGGGGCGCCCAGCTTGGCTTTTGGTATGCATTTTCCTGACCTCAGGGCTGTCATCCGCTTTGCAACCGCGAGCAAACCGCATTAGGTGAGTTACAGACTTACTGCGGAGACCCCGATGGCGTTTTTCACAAAGCTCAAGGACCGGTTGTTCAAATCCTCTTCGAAACTGGAGGATGGGCTGGATGCAATTGTTGCGGAAGGGGCCGACGAGAAGGCCGAGGATAAGGCTGCTGTCGAGAATGTCGCTGCCCCTGAAGCTGCGTCTGAGGCCGCGCCGCAAGTTTCGGAGCCTGTTGCGGAGGAGGTGCCTACGCCGCAGCCTGTCGCGACTGAACCGAAGCCCGCCGCCCCCAAACCTGTTGCTGAACCAATCCCCGAACCAGAGCCTGAAAAGCCGCAGAAATCGCCGGGGCTGTTGGGGCGGCTCATGGGGCGCGCCGGGGGCACTGCGCCGCGCCGGGTGCTCGACGACGATATGCTGGAGCAGTTGGAAGAGCTGCTGATCGCTTCGGACATGGGGGTGGATACGGCCCTGCGGGTGACCGCGAATATGGCCGAAGGCCGGTTCGGAAAACGCCTGTCCACGCAGGAGATCAAGGAACTGCTCTCGGCCGAGATCGCCCGCGTGATGGAGCCGGTGGCCAAGCCGCTGCCGATCTACGCCAAGCGGCCGCAGGTGGTGCTGGTTGTCGGCGTCAACGGATCCGGCAAGACCACCACCATCGGCAAGCTGGCCAGCCAGTTCAAGGCAGCGGGCAAGAACGTGGTGATTGCGGCCGGCGATACCTTCCGCGCCGCGGCGGTGGAACAGCTGCAGGTCTGGGGCGACCGCGCCGGGGTGCCTGTGCTGACCGCGCCCGAAGGATCGGATCCGGCGAGTCTCGCCTTTGATGCTATGACCCGCGCCGAAGCGGACGGGGCGGATCTGTTGCTGATCGACACCGCCGGGCGGCTGCAGAACCGCGCCGACCTGATGGAGGAGCTGGCCAAGATCGTGCGGGTGATCCGCAAAAAGGACGAGACCGCGCCGCACAATACGCTTTTGGTGCTGGATGCGACCACTGGCCAGAACGCGCTGAACCAGGTCGACACCTTCCAGAAACTGGCCGATGTTTCGGGGCTGGTGATGACCAAGCTGGACGGCACCGCCAAGGGCGGCGTGCTGGTGGCGCTGGCGGACAAGTTCGGCCTGCCGATCCATGCCATCGGTGTGGGTGAGCAGATCGATGACCTTGCGCCCTTTGATCCAGAGGAATTTGCCGCGGCCCTGACCGGGCTGGACCGATCTTGAGCCGCCGGTTCGTCGGCCGGATGAGGTCCACTGTCGCGGTGCCATCGCGCCCTGAGGGCCACCGCGGATGAGCGACTGGCTGATCTCGCTGGAGGGCACCGAGGCGGGCCACCAGGCTGCACTAATGCTGGCCTTGATGGCGGCTTTCCTGCACGCGGTCTTTGGTGCACTTCAAAAAGGGCGACACGATCCCTGGCTGTCACGCGGGGCGATTGACGCCTCCTACGGGCTGATGGCAGCGCCGTTCGCGCTTTTCGTCGTGCCCTGGCCCGAGCCGCATATGTGGCCGATCTTCGCCGTGGTCTGGGTCATTCACGTCGCCTACAAGGTGCTGCAAGCGCTGGCCTATACCAAGGGCAGCTACACGGTGGTTTATCCGGTGGTCCGAGGCACTGGCCCGCTATTCACCGTCATCGGCGCCTATTACCTGTTTTCCGAGACCTTCACGGTGATGCAATGGATGGGCGTTGCGGTGCTGCTCATGGGGATTTTTGGTTTGGCGGCCTATAACTACCGCTATCTGGAAACCAACCGCGACACGCTGATGGTGGCGCTGGGCCTTGCGGTTTTGACGGGGCTGTTTGTGGCACTTTATACCACCTATGACGCATATGGTATCCGCGCCACCGCGAACCCGTTCACCTTTCTGGCCTGGTTCTTCATGATCGACGCAATCGCCATGCCTCCGGTCGCCTACCTGCGCTGGCGCAAGATGGCAGAGCGCCCGGATCCGGGGCCGCTTTTGGTCCGGGGCGTCTTTGGCGGACTGGTGGCCTTTGCCTCCTTCGGGGCGGTGATGCTGGCGACCCGGCTCGACAAGGTGGGCGAAGCGGCGGTGCTGCGGGAAACCTCGACCGTCTTTGCCGCGCTGATCGGCTGGCTGGTGCTGAAAGAAACCGTGGGGCCGCGGCGTATCGCGCTGATGTCCCTGATCGCGCTGGGCGCGGTGATTGTGGAAGTGGGCGGCTGACGCGGGCCGCCGGAAGACAACCGAACAGGAGCGCCAATGGCTGGCAAGAAAATCAATCCGATCCTGAAGATGGTGCTGGAGTTCGGCCCCATTGTTCTGTTTTTCATCGGCTATCTGAAGCTGAAGGATGAGATCTTTCTGATCGGGGGCGAGGAATACAAGGGTTTCATCCTGGTGACGGCTGCCTTTGTGCCGCTGATGATGATGTCGACTGCTGCCCTGTGGAAACTGACCGGGCACCTGTCGAAGATGCAGCTGGCGACGCTGGTTCTGGTCGTACTGTTCGGCGGGCTGTCGGTCTGGTTCAACGACGAGCGGTTCTTCAAGATGAAGCCGACGATGATCTACCTGTTGTTCGGCGGGCTGCTCGCCGTCGGGCTGATGCGCGGCGAAAGCTGGCTGAAGGTTGTGATGGAAGAAGTCATGCCGATGGAAGAAGCGGGCTGGATGGTCCTCACCCGACGGATCTGCGGCTTTTTCCTGGGGCTGGCCGTGGCCAACGAGGTGATCTGGCGGTTCTTCACCACTGACACATGGGTCTATTTCAAGACCTTCGGTCTGCCGGTGGCGATGTTCCTGTTCTTCATGACCCAGGGGCCGCTGCTGCAGAAATACGGCCTTGAGGACGACGAAGAGGTCGAAGACCCCAAGGCGTAAGTTTCCGGAGGCAGGGCTCCCGCGCCTGTGTGGCGCATCAAGAATGCGCCACAAACAGCCTTGGGCCTGGCAGCGCGCAGGGCGTGCTGCGGTTGGCATCATGAAGGCGCCGCTAGTCCTTGCCGCCAAAGAGGATTTCCTGCGCCTTGCTGTCCGAGCGGTCGGCGCGCAGATCGGCGTGGAGGGCACGCCCTGCCACCAGGCCGGGGCGTTGCCACAGAAGGTCCAGCCAGCGGGCCAGATGCGGTTTGTCCTCCAGCGTCTGTTCCTGCCCTTCCCAGAGCGACGCCCAGGGCCAGATCGCCATATCGGCGATGGTGAATTCATCCCCCGCCACATATTCGTTTTCGGCCAGTTGCCGGTCCAGCACGCCATAGAGCCGGGCGACCTCGGACCGGTAACGGTCCTTGGCATAGGGCAGGTCGTCGGGCGCGTATTTCAGGAAGTGATGCGCCTGACCCGCCATCGGGCCAACCCCGCCCATCTGCCACATCAGCCATTGATCCACCATCAGGCGCGTCCGTTCATCGCTGCCGTAGAAGCGCCCGGTCTTGCGGGCGAGATACTGCAGGATGGCGCCGCTTTCGAACAGGGACAGGGGCGCATCGCCCGGGCCTGCTGGATCGACAATCGCGGGCATGCGGTTGTTGGGCGCGATCTTGAGGAACTCCGGCGCGAACTGATCGCCCTTGCCGATATTGATCAGATGCACCCGATAGGGAAGGTCCATTTCCTCAAGCGCGATGGAGACCTTCCAGCCGTTCGGCGTTGGCCAGTAGTAAAGATCGATCGGTTCCTGCAATGCCCTGTTCCCCTTGTTCCGGTGTCGCCTGCGATTGGATGCGCCATGTGATCATAGATCGCCCCGGGGCAGCAAGACGACCAGCGGCGCGCGCACAACTCTGTGATCGCGGGCGGCCGTTGTTTGAGGGGGCAGACGGGGAGGAAGAAGGAGGCGGCACCAAAAAGGACGCCGCAATCAGGGCTTCCCCGGTCGGCTTGGGACGGCCGGGGAAGCTGCGCGCGATGCTGCGCTACTGCGCGCCTTGGCGCAGGCCCAGGATCCGGCGCGCGGTGGCGGCATCGGCAACGCTGCGGCCATTCTGTTCACAGAGCGCCACAACCCGCTGCACCAACGCCGCGTTCGAGGGGGCGAGGTGATCCTTGTCGAGCCGGATATTATCCTCGAGCCCGGTGCGGGCATGCCCGCCTGCGGCCACGGACCATTCGTTGAGAACGGATTGGTTTGCCCCAATCCCGGCCGCGCACCAGGGCGCGTCCGCACCGAACAGGCGCTTTACCGTTTCGACGTAGAAGTCGAACACTGCCTTGTCCGCGGGCATGGCGTTTTTCACCCCCATGACGAACTGCACATAAGGCGTGTCCGCGATCGGTCCGGCCGCATGCATCTGGGCGGCCTTCAGGATATGCGACAGATCAAAGGCCTCGATCTCGGGCTTGATCTGATAGCTGCGCATTTCAGCGGCGAGCCAGTCGACCAGATCCGGCGGGTTCTCATAGACCCGGTTGGGAAAGTTGTTCGATCCCACCGACAAGGACGCCATGTCCGGTGCAAGCGGCAGCATGCCGCCGCGCGTCTTGCCCGCGCCGGACCGCCCGCCGGTGGAGAACTGGATGATCATCCCCGGGCAGTGCTTTTCGATACCTTCCTTCAGCGCCGCGAACTTGTCCGGATCGCTGGAGGGGGTTTCATCGTCGTTGCGCACATGGGCGTGCACGATGGCAGCGCCCGCCTCAAAGGCCTCATGGGTGCTTTCGATCTGTTCGCTGACGGTGATCGGCACGGCGGGATTGTTTTCCTTGCGTGGCAAGCTGCCGGTGATTGCCACGCAGATGATGCAGGGCGCCGTCATGATTTCGGCGCCAGGACGAAGTCGTGCACGACCTCGTAATAGGGGCGGTCGAACCCGGCTGCGCTGATCCGGGCGGGATCTTCGATCAGATCGAACTTGGCCAGCAGGCTTTCCTTCACGCCAAAGACCGCATCGGAGTGGATATAGGGATCATCCGGGTCAAAGATATGGGTGATCAGCGTATCAAATCCGTCTGCCTCGAGGATGTAGTGCAGATGCGCGGGGCGGTAGGGGTGACGCCCCAGTTGCGTCAGCATCTGCCCCACCGGGCCATCATCGGGGATCGGGTAGTATTTCGGTTTCACCCCTTTGAAATGATAGGTGCCATCGGTCCCGGTGCGGAAGACGCCGCGCAGGTTGAAATCGGGCTGAAGACCCTTTTGCTGCACGTCGTAGAAACCTTCGTCATTGGCCTGCCAGACGTCGATCTTGGCATTGGCGATTGGCTGACCATCGGTGCCGGTGATGCGGCCCCTGACCAGCATCGGCTCCCCCTTCTGATCCAGGCAGATATCCGCGCCCATGGGCAGCTCCGGCGCGTCCTCGACGTGGAACGGGCCGAGGACGGTGGATTCCGAGGCGCCGGAGGGTTTGCGGTTGTTGATCGCATCGACCAGCATGGAGACGCCCAGACTGTCGGACAGCAGGATGAACTCCTGCCGCCAGTCGTTGCAGGCGTGGCCCACCTTGGTCAAAAACTGGATCGCCTCGAACCATTCCTCCTGCGTCGGTTCGATTTCCTTCACAGCGGCATGCAGGTGTTTCGTCACCACCGCCATGACCTCGGCGAGGCGTTCATTCTTGGCGTTGGCATTGCGGCTGATGACAACCTCGGCCGAGTTTTCTTCGGTGAAATACCCTTGTTCCTGATCGCTCATTGTCGCCTCCTATCGGGCCAGAATGGTTTTGAAGACGCGGGTCAGCTCGGCCTCGGCATTGTCGGGCGCGCCATCGTGACGCCAGCAGACGTGCTGGTCGGGGCGGGTGATGATGCAGCCGCTGTCGCCGACCTCGCGGGCGCGGGCCCAGTCGCCGGTGTAATCCATGTATTCCTGACGCGGGCCGATGACATGGGCGTTGAGTGTGATGCCGAACTCTTTGGCGATCTTGCTGGCCGCTTCGACCCAGGCTTCGCCGCCAAGACCGGTGAAGATGGTGAAGGCACCGCCGCCCGCCAGATCAAGGGTGGAATGTTTCTGACCCGCCGCGTCGAACAGCCAGGCATGCGGAATGCGTGCCCCGGGCCATGTGGTCGGCTGGTAATGCAGGTCGGCATCCAGTTTGAAATCCGGCTCGATCTGACCATCGGTCACGGTCGCGTCCGACCGGTAACGTTGGTTCATCTCGACGCCATGGGCATCGAACTCGTACTTCTTGAAGGCGATGGCCTTGTTCAGCGCCTCGCGCTGGGCTTCGGCCTCGGGGGTGGAGCCGCAGCGGGCGTCCATATTGGCCTTGATCTTGGCAATGTCGGTGCCGCCGGTCATGCCGAGCGCCTCGAAGATGGGACCGAATTCGCCGATGGACTGGTTGGCGCGGGTGACGATCTGTTTCGCCACCGGCGCGCGCTCTTCGGAATAGGTTTCCAGCAGCCGTTCCCCGGCCTGACCTTTGACCACGGCGGCAAGTTTCCACGCCAGGTTGAAGGCATCCTGAATCGAGGTATTGGAGCCCAGACCGTTCGACGGCGGGTGGCGGTGGGCGGCGTCGCCCATGATGAAGACACGTCCGCGCGACATCTGGGTGGCGTAGGTGTCGTTCACCGTCCAGGTGTTGGCGCTGAGCAACTCGATCTCAAGCTCGGGATCGCCCACCAGCTGCCGGGCCACATCCGTCGCCATGGCCTCATCCACGTTGGGGGCGGGCTCGTTGATGTCATAGCCCCAGACGATCAGCCACTCGTTCCAAGGGCGCACGCAGCGCACCAGCCCCATGCCGATGCCGCCGACATCCGCGCCGGGCTGCATCACCCAGTAAAGGACCGAAGGACGATGGGCGACGTATTTCGACAGATCCGCCCGGAACACGATGTTCATCGAGCCGCCGACGCCCATCTGGCCTTCGAAGGGCAGGTTTTCATTCTCGGCCACCAGAGAATTGCCGCCATCGGCGCCGATCAGGTATTTCGAGCGGATCGTCAACTCTTGCCCGGTCATCCGGTCATAGCAGGTGGTGGTGACACCTTCAGCGTCCTGCACGTGGCTTTTGTACTCGGTGCTCATCCGCGCCCGGGTGCCGCGTTTGCAGGCGGTCTTGAAGAGGATCGGCTCCATAAAGGTCTGCGGCAGATCGTTCATGAAGGTCGGCGAAGAGAGCATGTGCTCGGCCTTGGACAGGGGATGGGTGCCCCAGGATTTCATCCGGCCGATTTCCTCACCGGCGAGGCTTTCGCAGAAGACGTTCTCGCCCATGATGCTCTGGTCCATCGCGTTGAGGTAGACCTCGTCTTCGACCTCTTTGCCCAGATCGCGCAGGACCTCCATCGTGCGCTGGTTGGTGATATGGGCGCGCGGGGTATTGGCTAGCCAGTGATAGCGATTGATCGCGACATTCTCGATGCCATAGCTCGACAACAGTGCCGCCGCGACCGACCCTGCAGGCCCGGTGCCGATGATCAGAACCTCTGTGGTGATGTCAGCCATGTTTATTCCTCCGATGGTGATAGTTTGCCGCCCCGAAGGGTTCGGCGAATTGGGAAAAGGTGCAGCCCTGTGCGCTCGGAGATCAGTCCCCAGAGCCCACGCGGGGCGATCAGCATGATGGCAATGGCCAGAAGGCCCAGCGTCAGCAGGTACCAGCTGCCGAAATCGGCCAGCAGGGATTGCAGCGCAAAGAAAATGAGAACGCCTAGGATCGGACCTTCGATGGTGCCGATGCCGCCGATCACCACGATGAACAGGACATAGGCGGTCCAGTCGGTGACGCTGAAGGCGGCGTCGGGCGAAATCCGGGCTTTTTGCAGGTAGATCAGCGCCCCGGTGAGGCCGGTGCCAAAGGCCGAGGTCAGGAATACCATCAGCTTCATGCGTCCGGCGTCGACGCCAACGGATTTGGCCGCTTCGGTGTTGTCACGCACCGCAGCGAGGGCCAGTCCGTTCTTGCTGCGCAGCAGCCAGTAGATGCCGCCGATCGTCGCCAGCGCTAGCACCAGCGCCAGCCAATAGGCGAGGATATCGCGCGCCGCAGCGGAGCGCACGTCCAGCACCTCTTCGATCATCTCGACCAGCCACATGTCGCGGGTGGCGCTGCGCGGCAGTGAGGTGCCGGTGCCGCCGCCAAGCGTCTTCCACTGGGCGACGCTGAGGCGGACAACCTCGGCGATGACCCAGGTGCCGATGGCAAAATAGGCACCGTTCAGGCGGAAGGCGAAAAATGCGGTGGGCACGGCAATCACCAGCGCCGCGATGCCGCCCAGAAGGATGGCGGAAATCGGATCAAGTCCCCAAAGGATCACGCCGCCAAACAGCGCATATGCGCCCATGCCGACGAATGCCTGCTGACCGATGCTGACGAGACCGCCATAGCCCGCCAGAAGGTTCCAGAACTGCGCCAGCACCAGCATTGTCAGGATAAAGAACATGTCCTGAATGGTTCCGCGCCCGGCAAAGAAGGGCAGGGCCGCCAAGATCAGCGTGCCGCCAAGGCCAAGAATTGCCGCGATGCGCGAGACTGGGGTTCGGGTGGATACAGTATATGTCATGTCTGCCCCCTTTAGTCGTGTGCCCGGGGGAACAGCCCCCGCGGTTTGATCAGCAGCACCAGAAGGAAGGCGACATGCCCGGCCAGGATTTGCCATTCCGGGGTGATCGCGGCCCCGAGGGTCTGCGCCACACCGATAATGATGCCGCCCGCCAGCGTGCCCCAGAGAGAGCCAAGCCCGCCGATGATCACCGCCTCGAAGGCATAGATCAGCCGGGCCGGTCCGATGTTGGGATCGAAGTTGGCGCGCAGGCCCAGGTACAGGGCGGCGATGGTCACGATGATCAATGCGATCCCGGTCGCGGTCGCAAAGATGTTTGCGGGCTTGATCCCCATCAGGCTGGCCGTGGTCGGATCATCCGAGGTGGCGCGGAAGGCGCGCCCAAGTTCGGTCCGGTAGAACAACTGGTTCAGCCCGACGATGACCAGAACGGCCGAGGCAAAGGTCAGCAGCGGCATCACGCCAAGCGAGATCGGCCCCATCTGCACCGACGCCGTGGTCAGCGCGTTGGGCGGCAGGCGCTGGCTGTCGGCGGAGAAGACCTCCAAGAGCGCGTTTTGCAGCGCAATCGACAGGCCAAAGGTGATCAGCAGCGGCGGCAGGATGTCATCGCCCAGCGTCCGGTTCAGCAGGAACTTCTGCAAGGCCCAGCCAAGGACGAACATCACCGGCATGGCAATGAGCAGCGCGAGAAAGGGAGAGACCCCGAGCAGCGTCACCAGCAACAGGATCAGGTAGGCACCCATCACGATCAGATCGCCATGCGCGAGGTTTACCAGCCGCATGATGCCGAACACCAGGCTCAGCCCGGCGGCAAAAAGGGCATAAAGGCCCCCCAGAAGGATGCCTTGGATTATCGTGTCGATCCAGATCATGCGGCTGCTCCGAAATAGGCGTCGTGGATGGCCTCGCGGCTGAGGCTCTCGGGGGTGCCGGACAGGGTGATGCGGCCTTCCATCATGCAGTAGACGCGGTCGGCGACGGCCATGGCCTGGGCGATGTCCTGTTCCACCACCACCAGCGAGGCGCCCGCCGCCTTGATCGCCGGGACGGCGGCGTAGATGTCCTTGATCACCACCGGGGCAAGGCCAAGGCTGATCTCATCACACAAGAGAACCCGCGGGTTGCTCATCAGGGCGCGGCCGATGGCGACCATCTGCTGTTGCCCGCCCGATAGCGCGGTGCCGGGGCTGTTGCGGCGCTCCCGCAGGATGGGGAACAGGTCGTAGACGGTGTTCAGCGTCCAGTGGCCGCTTTTCTTGCGCCCGTAGGTGCCGATCAGGAGGTTCTCCTCGACCGAGAGAGAGGGGAACAGCTTGCGCCCCTCGGGCACCATGGCGACGCCCTGTGCCATGATTTCATCAGCGGGCTGCGCGCCAACGGGGCGGCCATCGTAGGTGACTGCCTCGGCTGCATTGCGCAGCACCCCGGCAATCGAGCGCATCAGCGTGGTCTTGCCCGCGCCATTGGCGCCGATGATGGCCACGGTTTCCGCCTCTTCAAGGGTGATATCCACCCCGAACAGGGCCTGGAAATCACCGTAGTGGGCGGTCAGGTTATGGGTTTCCAGCAATGACATCAGACTTCGATCCCCAGATAGATTTGCTGCACTTCGCGGCTGGCCATGATGGCGTCGGGGTCACCCAGACCGATGACCTTGCCAAAATCGAGCACCAGCAGGCGCTCCACCACCGAGGTGAGCGCGTGAAGGACATGCTCGATCCAGATGATCGTCACGCCCTGCGCGTGGATGTCCCGGATGGTGCCGATCAGCGACTGGCACTCGGCCTCGGTCAGGCCGCCTGCGATTTCGTCCAGCAGCAACAGTTTGGGCTGGGTCGCCATGGCGCGGGCCAGTTCCAGACGCTTGCGCTCCAGCAGCGACAACTGTCCGGCCGGGGTGTTGGCACGCCGGATCATCTCCGTGCGTTCCAGGATATCAGCGCAATCGTCCCGCACGGCGGCCTCACCCAGGCGGCGGCCATGGGTGGCGGCGACCAGAAGGTTTTCGTAGACGGTCAGTTTTTCGAACGGCTGCGGGATCTGGAAGGAACGCCCGATTCCCGCCATGCAGCGGTCCATTGCCGAGGTGCGGGTGACGTCGCGCCCTTCGAAATTGATGGTGCCAGAATTGGCGGTCAGGTTGCCGGTGATCAGGTTGAACAGCGTCGATTTCCCGGCGCCATTGGGGCCGATGATACCCAGCGCTTGGCCCTGTGGCACCTCGAAGGTGACATCGTCGGTCACGGTCAGGGCGCCAAAGCTTTTTGAAACCGATTGGAGAGAGAGGATCGACATGAAAGGTCCTTTGCCAGTCCGCAGGACGGGGTGTGAAAAGGCCGGGGGAGGGCGCGGGTCCTACGTGCAGCAGGACCCGTGAGGGCAGGATGGGATCAGGAAATCTCTTCCATCTTGCCGCCGGTCGGGATCTCCGGGTGATCGGAGTTGTCCACCACCACGAGATCATAGCTGCCATCGTCCTGAAGCCGCCACTGACCGCCCACAAGCGGGGTTTTGGCGACATTCGCGGCGGCGAACGGCGGCAGACCCTTGCCGTCGAATGCGATGCGCCCGACCATCGAATCCAGCTGCGTTGCGGCGATGGCGGCTGCAACTTCATCCGGGTCGCGGCTGTCTTCGACGCGGCCCATGACACTGGCCGCCATTTCGAACAGCGCGTGCACGAAACCAATGGGCTGGGTCCACTGCTTGCCCGTCGCCTGGCTGTAGCCTGCGGCCAGATCGGCAGCGGATTGCCCGGTCAGGGAGGAAGAGAAGGGATGGTTCGGTGACCACCAGACCTCGGAGGACAGGTTGTGCCCCTGATCGCCCAGAGCCTCGACCGCCTGCGGGAATAGGATGGCCTTGCCGATGCTTGCGGCCTTGGGGGTGAAGCCCTGCTGTTTGGCCTGTGTCCAGAAGGTGGTGAAATCCGGCGGGATCGGCACGCCGGTGACGATTTCAGCATTTGCCGCCTTGAAGGCATTGATCTGGGCGCTGAAGTCATCGGTGAGGTTCTGATAGCGGCCGGTGTCGGTCAGCTTATACCCTTGGGCGTCCAGCACCGGCGGGAAGCCCACGTTGGGATCGCCCCAGGCGTTGCCATCGCCATCGTTGGGGAAGATCGCACCAACCGATTTATTGGTGTCGAGTTGGTTCCACATCGCCGTGAAGGTGGAAATCACGTCTTCCAGTCCCCAGAAGAAATGGAAGCTGAAATCAAACGGCCGCCAGCTGCCGGGATCGCCCGGGTTGCCTTGCTGACCGATGAAATAGGGCTGCCACGGGGCCACGGTGGAGATCACCGGGATTTCCTCGGCCTCGCAGGTGGTGGCGACCGGGTTGGTCGTCTCGGGGGTAGAGGCGACGAGCATCATGTCGATCTCGTCGTCGATGATCAGTTCCTTGGCGACCTCTGCGGCGCGGTTGGGGTTGGACTGGCTGTCCTTGACGATCACTTCGAAGTTGCTGCCTGCATCCGAGGCCAGAAAACCGTCGATGATGAACCGGTCGGCGTCCGAAAACGCGGCCAGCGGGCCGGATTGCGGGCTGACATAGCCCAGCCGGATCTTGGCATCCCGGGCTAGAGCTGGTGCCGCCAGCCCCCCGGCAGCAAGCGTGAGGCCGGTGGCGGCGGTGGATTTGAGCAGTTTGCGGCGTGTAATCATGATGTCCTCCCTGACGTCATCAAAAGTGTTCGCGAAGCCCCGGTTCAGTGGGCAGGTGGCGTTCCCGCCCAGGCCGCCTGCAACAGCGCGCGGATATCGTCGCGCGTGACAGGCTGCGGATTGGGGTAGGGTTTGGTGGTGGCCAGTTCGGCGGCGCGGTCCAGGTCTTCCTCCTTCAGACCCAGATCGCGCAGCGCCAGCGGCGCCCCGAGTTTTTGTGCAAAGTCATACAAGGCGCGCCCGGCATTCTCGCCGCCCAGAAGATCGCAGATCGGCAGCAGTTCGGTCGCTGCCGCGCGGGCGTTATAGGCAATGGCATGGGGCAGAACGATCGCGTGGGTTTCGGCGTGGGGCAGATCGAATGAGCCGCCCAGCGTGTGGCAAAGCTTGTGATGCAGGGCCATGCCGACCTGGCCCAGCACCGTGCCACAGGCCCATGCGCCGCGCTGCGTCTCGGCGCGGGCTGCGAGATCCGTAGGCGCGGCCAGAACGCGGGGCAGGCCGTCGACGAAGGCCTTCAGCCCGTCGATGGCCAGATGCACCGTCTTTTCGGTGCGGTCGCGCGCATAAAGCGCCTCGGCTGCATGCGCCATGGCGTTAAGCGCCGAGGTCACGGTCATGGCAACCGGCAGCGTTGCGACGCGCTCGGGATCATAGAGGATGACTTCGGGCAGCACCTCGGGGTGGCTCAGCGTCGTCTTGATGCCGTTCTCGGTCTGGCCGAGGATCGGCGTTGCCTCACTGCCGGCATAGGTTGTCGGGATCACGATCTGCGGCAGGCCTGTGCGATAGGCGATTGCCTTGCCCAGCCCGATGGTCGAGCCGCCGCCGATTGAGATGATGCAGTCCGCTGCGACCTCTTTGGCGTGGGCCATGGCCGCTTCGGTGACGGTGACGGGGGTGTGCATCGCCGCCTGACAGAAAACGCCAGCGGCCAGTTCGCCCAGTGTTTCGGCCATTTCCAGCGCTGCGTCGGATTGCTGAGGGGTGGACAGAACGAGGGCGTTCTTCGCGCCCAGCCGCTGAGTCTCTGCGACAAGGATGTCCTTCACCCCAGCCTGGAATACAACGCGCACATCATCTGTTGCGGTTTCTGCCTCTTGTGTCATTTCAGACCTTTCTCCTCCGGTTGTGCCGGACGTTAAACCTCAGTGAATGGTCTGTTGATCGAGATTACGGCATTTAATATATCACGATGTTATGTACATCGATCCCAATCACCTGCGCATCCTGGCAGCGATCGTCGACTCGGGCGGGCTAAGTGAAGGCGCGGCCGCGCTAAACAAGTCCCAGCCCAGCCTGTCGCGCACGGTTGCGATGCTGGAGTCGCGGCTTGGTTCACGATTATTTGAAAAAGGTATCCGGCCGCTGCGGCCGACCGAGCTGTGTCTGTCGCTGGCCGAACAGGGCCGGGTGATCGGTCAGGCAAGTGAGGCGGCGCGCATCGCAGCCGAGCTTTATTCAGGGGGCAAGGCGGGCACCGCGCGGATCGCCGGGACGCCCATCTTCATGGATGGAGTGATCTCCTACATGATCGCGTCGTTCCAATCTGCTTTCCCGGATGTGGCGATCCAGCAAAGCTATGGCTATTTCGCGGAGCTGTCTGAACAGCTGAAGACGGGGAACATCGATCTGGCGATCTGCCCGATGCGCGGCGATGACATCCCGGAAGAGCTGTCGTTTGAACCGATCCTGCGTGGCCGCAATGTGATTGCCTGCGCGCCGTCGCACCCATTGGCGCGTAAATCCACGTTTCGATTGGAAGATATCGCCCAATACCCTTGGATCGCCCCCCCGGCGGGCAGCCCCCTTTATGCGGACCTGAAAAACGCGCTGGAGATCGTAGGCATCACCGATTTCCGCGTCAGTTTTACTGGCGGCTCGCTGGCGGCGATCCTGCGCATCATGTCCGGATCGGATGCGCTGACGGTGTTGCCTTATTCAGTGGTGTTCATGCAGCGACCGTCCAATATGGTCACAGCGCTGCCGGTGAAGCTTGAACACCCGGACCGGCAACTGGGTTTGCTCTGGCGCAACGACCGCCCGGTGCGCCCCGCGGTGTCCCGGTTTCAGAAGTTCCTCAAGGGTGAGTTTTCCGGTCTGGCCGACAGGATCGACGTTCGCGGCCGCGAAGCCGTCTGGAGACGGTGATACCTGCCTGTGTGGGCGGCCCGCGAGTGCGAGGCCTGCTCAATCTGACGAGGGGCGGTGCATTTGGACTTGCGCAGTTGCGGCGGCCTGCGTTAAGGCGCAAGCCTTACCGGTCGTCTGGGGTCGCCCCAATCGAACTGCTGGTGAGAGGGGCAGGGTCGCGGCAAAGACCCCATGAAAGAAATTGGTTAATTCTCAGGTTTCTGTCCCGCCGAATTTCTGAGGTTTGCCATCTTGGACGTGTGGGATTTGTTACCGGATTGCGGGCCACGTTAAACACACCGCTAAAGAGGTCAGGACGCAAAGGAACCCCTTTCGCTTGGCCGAATGGGGTTTTTTATTGCGCCGACGCGCAGGAGTGTGTGCCATGAACGACACGAAAGACAGCAACTGGAACAGCCGCACCAAACTGGTGCACGGCGGCACCCGCCGCAGCCAATGGGGCGAGGTGAGCGAAGCGATCTTCCTGACCCAGGGCTTTGTCTATGACAGCGCCGAACAGGCCGAAGCCCGGTTCATCGAAACCGGCCCGGATGAGTTCATCTATGCCCGCTATGGCAACCCGACCGTGGCGATGTTCGAAGAGCGGATCGCCGCGCTTGAGGGCGCCGAGGATGCCTTTGCCACCGCTTCTGGCATGGCAGCGGTCAATGGCGCGCTGACCTCGCTTCTTAAGGCGGGCGATCACGTTGTTTCGGCGCGGGCGCTGTTTGGCTCTTGCCTTTATATCCTTGAAAACATCCTGACCCGCTTCGGAGTCGAAGTGACATTCGTCGATGGCACCGATCTGGAGCAATGGCGCGCTGCGGTACGACCGGACACCAAGGCGGTATTCTTTGAATCCATGTCGAACCCGACGCTGGAAGTGATCGACGTGGCTGCGGTCGCGGAAATCGCCCATGCCGTCGGCGCGACGGTAGTGGTGGACAACGTGTTCTCGACGCCGGTCTTCTCTGACGCCATCGCACAAGGCGCGGATGTGGTGGTCTACTCGGCCACCAAACATATCGACGGTCAGGGCCGGGTTCTGGGCGGTGTCATCCTTGGCACACGCGATTTCATCCGCGGCACGGTTGAGCCCTATATGAAGCACACCGGCGGTTCCCTTAGCCCGTTCAACGCCTGGACGCTGCTAAAGGGGCTGGAGACGATTTCCCTGCGGGTGAATGCGCAGGCCGAAACGGCGCTGCAGATTGCGACTGCCCTTCAGGGGCATCCGAAGCTGGCGCGGACGATCTATCCCGGCCTAGCCGATCATGCCCAGAACGCGCTGGTGCAGCGGCAACTGGGGGGCAAGGGCGGAACGGTCCTGTCGCTGGATCTGAAGGGTGGCAAGGAGGCGGCCTTTGCCTTCCTGAACGCCCTGACGATTCCGGTGATTTCCAACAATCTGGGGGATGCGAAATCCATCGCAACCCATCCGGCCACCACCACCCACCAGCGGCTGCCCGATGATCAGAAGGTGGCGCTGGGCATCACGCCGGGTCTGGTGCGCTTCTCGGTTGGGCTTGAGGATCCGGAGGATCTGATTGCGGATCTGACGCAGGCATTGGATGCCTGCGGCGGCTGAAGTGTTGGGGACGCTGCGGCCCGCGTTGTTCGCGGGCCGGGGCGGGTTCACTTGTGGTGCGGGGTCAGTTCCGGGCCGGAACCTGCCGTATTTGTCTGATCCATTTTGTGTTTTCCCGCGTAACAGAGTAATACTGAACATCGCTGCGCCCCGGGGCGTAGCAGCAGCGGAGGAAGTGGTCGTATGAATATCCATATGCGCGGCGTGGACGAGACACCGGACCGGACCGAGGCAGAGGCGGCTCTTGAGACGCTTCGCCAATGGGCCGCGACAGCCACCCAGACGGAAATTGCGCAGCTTGACCCAGCCGTTGCCCGGCTTCTGCCAGAGCGGGCGGTGCAGAACTACCCCGATCTGTCGCGCAACTACCCCGAGGATTTTGTGGCGGATGAGGGCTATCGCGCCACATTGCCCGACCTGCAGAACGGCCCCTCCAGCCTGATCCGGGGCGCCAATGAGCAGATCCAGCATGTGGGGATTTCCAACTTCCGCCTGCCGATTCGCTTTCACACACGGGACAATGGCGATCTGACGCTGGAAACCAGCGTGACCGGCACCGTCAGCCTCGAGGCCGACAAGAAGGGCATCAACATGTCCCGGATTATGCGGTCCTTTTACAAACACGCGGAAAAGACCTTCAGCTTTGAGGTAATCGAGGCTGCGCTTGAGGATTACCTCAGCGATCTCGGCAGCATGGACGCGCGCATCCAGATGCGGTTCTCCTTTCCGGTGAAGATCGACAGCCTGCGTTCGGGACTGTCGGGCTATCAATATTACGATATCGCGCTGGAACTGGTGGATCGGGACGGGGTGCGCAACAAGATCGTGCATCTGGACTATGTCTATTCCTCGACCTGCCCCTGTTCGCTGGAACTGTCGGAACACGCGCGCCAGTCGCGCGGGCAACTGGCAACCCCGCATTCGCAGCGGTCAGTGGCGCGGCTGTCGGTGCAGATCGACCCCGAGGCCCCCTGCCTGTGGTTCGAGGATCTGATCGATCATTGCCGCCGCGCGGTGCCTACCGAGACGCAGGTCATGGTCAAGCGCGAGGACGAACAGGCCTTTGCCGAACTGAACGCTGCCAACCCGATCTTTGTCGAGGATGCAGCGCGCCTGTTCTGCGAAGCCCTGCAAAGCGATCCGCGCATTGGCGATTTTCGCGTGGTGGCCAGCCATCAGGAAAGCCTGCACAGCCACGATGCAGTCAGCGTGCTGACCCAAGGGCCACTGTTTGCCGAAACCAGCCTTGATCCGGGTTTGTTCTCGACCCTGATCCATCGGGGGTAACAGGTTGGCAGCGGCGCACGTTGCGCCGCCTCCTGCCTGTTCCGGTATCACTCAAGCACGAATTTTCGCTGCAATGCCGCATTTTTTTGCTGCGTTGCCGCATTCTCGTGTTAGCCTTCCATCAGGTCCGGACCCTGATGGCTACGGAATCCTTCTGCTGGCCAGATATCCATGCCGGATCTCTTTGATGTAAGGAGTTCCCGATGTTCTTTTCGCCCATCCTCCAAGATCAGCCTGCAACGCTGCCGCAATGGGTCGGCTATTCTGCCGGGACACAGTTGCGATGCTGGCGTGCGATGACGGCGCTGGCGGTTCAGGCGCCTTATGAACAGATACGCCTGACGCATGTACTGATGACCGCCGGAACGGCGGTGTTCAGACCGGCTGCTGTTGCTGCTCCGGCCCCGGCGCCGCAAAAAGCGAAAACACCTGCGAAACGGGCAACCGGCGAACGTTCGGTTGCCAAAACCAAGATCCCTGCGCGGCGTCCGGTACGCAAAAGCAAAGCCGCCCCGGCGGCCAAGACTACGGCGCGCAAATCGCCTGCTGCCAAACCCGCCGTAGAGAAACCGGTCGCGGCCAGACCCGCAACGCCCAAGGCGGCTGCCACCACAGCGACTGCGAGTAAGACTGAGAACAAGGCAGCGGCCCGCAAGGCGACGACAACCAAGCCTGCTGCGACAACGCCTAAGTCGACAGCGGCGAAGACGACCGCGCCCAAAACATCGCCTGCTAAGCCTGCACCAGCGACACTAACACCCACCAAGACCGCAGCAGCAAAACCCGCACAGGCAAAAGCTTCCCCTACGAAAACTTCCTCGGCCAAACCGGCAGCAACAAAGCCCGCAGCGGTCACAGCTGCGGCCAAGGCGACAGCCAAGCCGTCCGCTGCGGCATCCACTCCGCCACAGGCGAATATGGCTGAAGCCACCACAGCGGCACCGGCACAATCCACCGCATCCAAGGCAAAACGCGCGCCGTCCAAGCCTCCGGCGCTCCCAGAGCGCTCCGCGGCAAAGAGTGACGCCGAGAAGGCATGACGCCGCCTTTGACTTGACACTTTGCGCAGGGGGCGCCAACGCTGCCCGTCATGTTGGATCTTCGCCCGGTCGCATATGTCATTGGCCTGTTGGTCGTCATTCTTGGCGCCATGATGGTCTTTCCGTTCCTGATCGATCTTTACGATGGGCAGGGCGAATGGCCGGTGTTTCTTGAAAGCGGCCTGATCACCATTCTGGCGGGCGGGCTGCTGGCGCTCAGCTGTGGCAATTCAGTGCGGCAGGGGCTTAGCATTCGTCAGACCTTTCTGCTGACCACTTCGGTCTGGGCGGCGCTGCCGGTGTTCGGTGCGATCCCGCTGATGATGGGGGCGACCGAGCTCAGCTTTACAGATGCGTTTTTCGAAGCGATGTCGGGGCTGACGACCACCGGGTCCACGGTAATCTCCGGCCTCGATGACCTGCCACGGGGGATCCTCTTGTGGCGGGGTATCCTGCAGTGGCTCGGCGGGATTGGTATCATTGTCGTCGCCATGGTGTTTCTGCCCGAGCTACGGGTCGGGGGGATGCAGATCTTCCGCTCCGAAGCTTTTGATACCATGGGGAAGATTTTGCCCCGTGCGCAGACGATCGCACGTCAGATCTCGTTGATCTACGTGGCGCTGACGCTGCTGTGCATGGTGGTCTATGTGGTGCTGGGCATGGGGCTGTTCGATGCGCTGGTGCATGCCCTGACCACCATGTCGACCGGTGGCTTTTCGAACTACGATGCCTCTTTCGGCACCTTCTCCGGTCCGGCCGAATACGCGGCATCGTTCTTCATGATCATGGCGGCGCTGCCCTTCGTGCGCTACGTACAGTTGATCAACGGGCAGGGGCAGCCGCTGCTGCGCGATAGCCAGATCCGCGCCTTTCTCGGCACTATTCTGGTGCTGATCATCGTGACCGCCAGCGTGCTGCTCTATATCTTCCCGCACCACCCCGAGCAGGCTCTGCGCGAGGCGCTGTTCAATATCACCTCGATCATTTCCGGCACCGGCTATGCCAGCGTCGACTATATGGAGTGGGGCAGCTTCCTGATCATGGTGTTCTTTTTCATCGGTCTGATCGGGGGCTGCGCGGGTTCCACAGCCTGTTCGGTCAAGGTGTTCCGCTATCAGATCCTGTTTGCCTCGATCCGGGTTCAGATCCAGCGTATCCGCTCCCCCAACGGTATCTTCATTCCGCGCTTTGACGGACGCCCGGTCGGGCCGGATGTCCTCAGCTCGGTGATTTCCTTTTTCATGTTCTTCGTGGTGACGCTGGGGGTTGTGTCCTGGGGGCTGGCTCTGACAGGGCTGGACTTCATCACAGCCGTCTCGGGCGCGGCAACCGCGGTGGCCAATGTCGGGCCGGGGCTGGGCGATATCATCGGGCCTGCGGGCAATTTTTCCACCCTGAATGATGCGGCCAAATGGATCCTGAGCGCGGCCATGCTGATCGGGCGTCTGGAACTGATGGCGGTCTACGCGATCCTGACGTTGCGGTTCTGGCGCAACTGACACCGTGCCGGAGCTCTGGGGGCGTGAAAGGGGATTGGGGCCTCAGACAGGGCCCCCTGCGGCGGTTTGGCCCTTGTATTGCTACAATCCGCAGTCTTGCCCTGATCACGGACCTCCCCTATGAGGCGGTGATCGGAATCTGCGAGCGCACGGAGACGAATGCCCCATGCCCGTTCTAGTAATGAAATTCGGCGGCACCTCTGTCGCCAACCTTGACCGGATCCGGCGCGCGGCAAAGCGGGTCGGTGTCGAAGTGGCCAAAGGCTATGATGTCATTGTCATCGTATCGGCCATGTCGGGAAAGACCAACGAGCTTGTTGGCTGGGTCAATGAAACCTCGCCGCTGTTTGACGCCCGCGAATATGACGCAGTGGTTTCTTCCGGCGAAAACGTCACCGCCGGTCTGATGGCGCTGACGCTGCAGGAAATGGATGTTCCCGCGCGCAGCTGGCAGGGCTGGCAGGTGCCGCTGAAGACGACCAGCGCCCACAGCCAGGCGCGGATCGAAGAAATCCCGACCGAGAATATCAGCGCCAAATTCGCCGAAGGCATGCGCGTGGCCGTTGTTGCCGGTTTCCAGGGCATCAGCCCCGAAGGGCGCATCACCACGCTGGGCCGGGGCGGTTCGGACACCACGGCGGTGGCCTTTGCGGCTGCCTTTGATGCCGAGCGCTGCGATATCTACACGGATGTGGATGGCGTCTATACCACGGATCCGCGCATCTGTGATAAGGCCCGCAAGCTTGACAAGATCGCATTCGAAGAGATGCTGGAACTGGCCTCTCTGGGGGCGAAGGTCCTGCAGACCCGCTCGGTCGAGCTGGCGATGCGCTATCAGGTACGGCTGCGCGTCCTGTCCAGTTTCGAAGAACAAAATGACAATGCTGGCACGCTGGTCTGTGCCGAGGAGGACATCATGGAATCCAACGTTGTGGCCGGTGTGGCCTATTCCCGCGACGAAGCCAAGCTGACCGTGCAATCGGTCGCCGACCGTCCCGGCATTGCGGCAACCATCTTTACCTGCCTGTCTGATGCAGGCGTGAATGTGGACATGATCGTGCAGGACATCTCGGACGAGGGCCGCACGGATATGACCTTTTCCTGCCCCACCGATCAGGTGGCGCGCGCCGAACAGGCCTTGCAGGAGAGCAAGGAAAAAGGCGATCTCAACTACGCCGAACTGGTCGCCGACAAGGACGTTGCAAAGGTTTCGGTCGTAGGGATTGGCATGCGCTCGCAATCGGGCGTGGCGGCCAAGATGTTCAAGGTGCTCTCGGATGAGGGGATCAATATCAAGGTCATTACAACCTCAGAGATCAAAATTTCCGTGCTCATCGACCGGAAATACATGGAACTTGCTGTTCAGGCACTGCATGATGCCTTTGAACTGGATAAGGCAGCCTGATCGTGCGTGGGCTGCCTGGCACAATAACCACGTGAACAGGGCCCATGGTCGAAAGTACTGAATCCGAGAGCCGCAGGTTGCTAGGCCGCCTGCGCGAGGCCATGGCCGGGGATGACCCTGGCCAGGCCCGTCTGGACAAGATCACTCACCTGATTGCTGACAGCATGGGGACCGAGGTCTGCTCGGTCTACCTGTTCCGCGATGACGAGACGCTTGAGCTTTGCGCGACAGAGGGTCTGAACGTCGAATCCGTGCACCAGACCCGCATGCGGATTGGCGAAGGTCTGGTGGGCCGGGTGGCCAGATACGGCAAGGTGGTCAATACCCCCGATGCCCCGAACGCCAAGGGGTTCCGCTATATGCCGGAAACCGGCGAAGAGCGGTATTCCTCCTTCCTCGGCATTCCGATCCAGCGTCTGGGCGAGATGATGGGCGTGCTCGTCGTTCAGTCCAAGGAAGCGCGCGAATTCTCCTCTGATGCGGTTTACGCGCTCGAAGTGGTGGCGATGGTGATCGCCGAAATGGCGGAACTCGGTGCCTTTGTGGGCGAGGGCGCAGCCCTGTCTCCGATGCACCAGCAGCCGGTTCTGCTGAGTGCAACTGCCGCGCAAGAAGGCGCTGCCGAAGGCCATGTCTGGCTGCATGAACCGCGCGTCGTGGTAACCAACCCGATTGCCGATGATCCGCACCGAGAGCTGGAGCGCCTGAACGAAGCAGTGGAAGAGCTGCGCGTTGGTGTCGACAAGATGCTGAAGATCTCTGAAAACGGAGACAAGGATCAGCTGCAAGTTCTTGAAACCTATCGTATGTTCGCCAATTCCAAAGGCTGGATGCGGCGCATGGAAGAAGACATCTCGCGCGGGTTGAGCGCCGAGGCCGCGGTTGAAAAGGAACAGTCCCAGGCCCGGGCGCGTATGTCTCAGGTGCAGGATGCCTACCTGCGCGAACGGCTGAGTGATCTTGATGATCTATCGAATCGCCTGCTTAGGATTCTGACCGGGCAGGGCGCCGAAACCGGCGCCGATCTGCCAGTGGACCCGATCCTGATTGCCCGCAATATCGGCCCGGCCGAGCTGTTGGAATACGGTCGCTCGCTGCGCGGCATCGTACTGGAGGAAGGCTCCGTCGGCTCGCACGCGGCGATCGTAGCGCGGGCCTTGGCGATTCCTCTGGTGGTGAACGCCAAACGCATCACCACCGAGGCGCTGAACGGCGATCATATCATGGTGGATGGCGATCAGGGGGTCGTGCACCTGCGCCCGGATGAAACCGTGGTTAGCGCCTTTCGGGACAAGATCGCGATGCAGGCCGATGCCCAGGAGCGCTATGCCTCGATCCGGGAAAAACCTGCCATTACGCAAGACGAGCAACACGTCACCTTGCTGATGAACGCAGGGTTGATGGCCGACCTGCCATCGCTCGAAGGCTCTGGCGCCGAAGGGGTAGGGCTGTTCCGCACCGAGCTGCAGTTTCTTGTGCGTGATCAGATGCCTAAGCGGTCTGAGCTGGTGACGCTCTATCAGCGCGTTCTGGATGCATCGCACGGCAAGCGGGTGGTGTTCCGGACGCTCGACATCGGGTCGGACAAGGTTCTGCCCTATATGAAACCGACGGATGAGCCGAACCCGGCCCTCGGCTGGCGGGCGATCCGGGTGGGTCTCGATAAACCGGGCGTCATGCGCATGCAGCTGCAGGCGTTGATGCGGGCGGCCAATGGGCGGCCGCTGTCGATTATGTTCCCCTTTGTTGCGCAATTCGAAGAATACCGTGCTGCGCGCCAGGAGATCGACAAAACGCTGGAGCGCGAGCGAATCCTTGGCCACGCGCTGCCGGAACGGCTGGAAGTGGGGGCGATGCTGGAAACCCCCTCGCTGGCATTTGCGCCGCATAAGTTCTTTGAAGAAGTCGATTTTCTTTCGATCGGCGGCAACGATCTGAAGCAGTTCTTCTTTGCTGCCGACCGAGAGAATGAGCGCGTCCGAAAACGCTATGACACGCTGAACGTCAGCTTTTTGACCTTTATCGAGCAGATCGTGGAGCGCTGCGACCGGTTCGAAACACCGCTGAGTTTCTGCGGCGAAGATGCTGGGCGGCCGATCGAGGCTGTCTGTCTTGCTGCGATGGGTATCCGGACGCTGTCGATGCGGCCTGCTTCAATTGGGCCGGTCAAGTCTTTGTTAATGCGTGTTAACCTTTCAGATGTTCGCAAGATTATTTCGGACTCCCGCCACCGGGGCGATCAATCCGTCAGACCTGCTGTGATGCGATACCTGCGGGAGCTCTGAGCGCGGCGACCTTTCTGACAGTAAATAATGGCGCGGCCCCGGAAACGGGGCCTTTTTCTGCTGGGTTGCCGCAGATTGGCCAGGCGCTTGTCCCATTAGCCGCTACAGTCAGCCGAACCGTTTGTGATGCTGGATTTTAGGGGAGGACAGTGGGGAATCAGATGAAACTGCGGGGGGATAAGGTTTGTCTAAAATATTAGCAAATTTGACATTTAATCGTCCTTGACTCCTCCAAATTTACAAAATTCAATAATTTTGACTGGTTTGCCAGATTCATTCAAATGTTGCCCACATGTTCATCCACAGGAGGGGCTTCTGTTCTGGCGAAGGTTCGAAGGATATCCGGTGAGGTCTGCGTCAGATTGGCAGTGGGGCGCCGGATCGCATAGTGATGTGGCTCACGATCTCGCCAAGCGGGATGTCTTATCCCACAGTTATCCCAGGTTTATCCACATTAATGGATGATGCCTGTGTATTGATGTAAAAACACAAAAGGCAAACCAATTGCGGGAATGGGATCTCTGCATGCCCTGCAAATTTCAAAGTAGTTGCATTCAATTTTACCTTCTCTTGGTTGCCAAGTGGTAAACGACGGGCCCCGGAATGGGGCGTTTAAATTTCAAGTATGAAACTTTAAGCTTGAAGTGTTTGTCGTCTCGCTTATCCTGATCTCAACATAACAATCTCATGCGGAGGGTAGGATCATGAAAGTTGCCTGTTTGGGAGGTGGTCCCGCGGGGCTCTACTTCGCGATTTCAATGAAGCTGCGTCAGCCGGACGCCGAAGTGACAGTGTTCGAACGCAACAAGGCGGACGACACCTTTGGCTGGGGTGTTGTCCTTTCCGATGATGCGCTTGAAAATCTTGCGGAAAATGACCCTGAAAGCGCCGCCGAAATCCGTCGGAACTTTGCCTATTGGGATGACATCGCGGTGGTGCACAACGGCGTGCGTACAGTGTCCGGCGGTCACGGGTTTGCCGGGATCGGGCGTAAGAAGATGCTGCTGATCCTGCAGGAGCGCGCGCGGGAGCTCGGGGTGAACCTGCAGTTTGAAACCGAGGTCGGACCGGCAGCGGACTATCAGGATGACTATGACATCGTGGTCGCCTGTGATGGACTTAATTCCAGCGTCCGCAATGAGTTCGCGGAACATTTTAAACCCAATATCGACGTGCGCCCGTGCAAGTTTATCTGGCTGGGCACCCATCAGAAGTTCGATGACGCCTTCACATTCGTGTTCGAAAACACCAAACACGGCTGGGTCTGGATCCACGCCTACCAATTCGATGCGGATACGGCGACCGTGATCGTGGAGTGTTCGGCAGAGACCTGGGACAACTGGGGCTTTGAGGACATGAGCAAGGAAGAGATCATTCGCACCTGCGAAGAGATCTTTGCCGACCATCTGGGTGGTCACAACCTGATGTCCAACGCCGACCACCTGCGCGGATCGGCTGTCTGGATCAACTTCCCGCGGGTGCTGTGCGAAAAATGGCACCATGAAAACGTCGTGCTGTTGGGTGATGCCTCGGCCACGGCGCATTTCTCGATCGGGTCCGGATCGCGGCTGGCCTTTGATAGTGCCATTGCCCTGGCCGAGCTGCTGACGGTCGAGCCGTCGATGGAGCGCGCCTTTGAGCGCTATCAGGACGAGCGGCGCCTTGATGTGCTGCGCCTGCAGTCGGCTGCGCGTAACTCATTGGAATGGTTTGAGGAAGTTGAACGTTATCTGGATATGGATCCGGTTCAGTTCAACTATTCCCTGCTGACACGTTCGCAGCGGATCTCCCACGAAAATCTGCGCCTGCGCGACCCGGACTGGCTGAAATCGGCGGAAAAGTGGTTCCAGGAACGGGCAGGGGTTCCGGCCGATGCGCCGGTGCGTGCGCCGATGTTTGCCCCCTATAAACTGCGTGACATGACGCTGGAGAACCGCATCGTGGTCTCCCCGATGGCACAGTACAAGGCGGTGGATGGCTGCCCGACGGACTGGCACCTGATCCATTACGGTGAGCGCGCCAAGGGCGGCGCGGGGATGGTCTACACCGAAATGACTTGCGTCAGCGCCGAAGGACGGATCACCCCCGGCTGTCCCGGTCTTTACGCGCCCGAACATGAGGCCGCCTGGACCCGTCTGACTGATTTCGTGCATAGCGAGACCCGGGCCAAGATTTGCTGCCAGATCGGCCATTCGGGCCGCAAGGGTTCGACCCAGGTTGGCTGGGAAGTGATGGACGCACCCTTGAAAGAGGGCAACTGGGATCTGGTCTCAGCCTCGGCGTTGCCCTGGTCGCCCAATAACGCCACCCCGCGCGAAATCACCCGCGCGGAAATGGAAGCCGTGAAGGCCGAGTTCGTGGCCTCCGCCGAGATGGCAGAGCGCGCTGGATTTGACATGATCGAACTTCATGCGGCGCATGGTTATCTGATCTCCTCCTTCATCTCGCCAAAATCCAATATTCGTGAGGATGAGTTCGGCGGCTCGCTGGAAAACCGCCTGCGCTACCCGCTGGAGGTCTTCAAGGCGATGCGTGACGTCTGGCCTGCCCATAAACCGATGTCCGTCCGGATCTCGGCCAACGACTGGATCGGCGACGAAGGCGTAACCCCGGAAGAGGCGGTCGAGATCGCCAAGGCATTTTCGGAGGCTGGCGCCGACATTATCGACGTTTCTGCCGGTCAGACCTCGATCGACGCCAAACCGGTCTATGGGCGGATGTTCCAGACGCCGTTTTCGGACCGTATCCGGAATGAGGCAGGCATCGCGACCATGGCTGTCGGCAATATCTACGAGGCCGATCATGCGAATTCGATCCTGATGGCCGGCCGCGCCGATCTGATCTGTGTGGGGCGTCCGCATCTGGCGGATCCCTACTGGACGCTTCACGAGGCAACCCGGATCGGGGATCGGCAGGCCGTCTGGCCGCTGCCCTATGAGGCGGGCCGCGATCAGGCCTGGCGTCTGGCGGACCGCGACGCAGAGGTCATCCGGGCATGAGCGTTGCGGGCAAACACGTCGTCATCTCTGGCGGTGGCTCTGGCGTTGGCGCCGAACTGGCCGCGCAATTCGCGGGCCAGGGCGCCCGGGTGACCATCCTGGGGCGCCGTATGGAGCCTCTGGAAGAGGTCAGCGCGGCGACCAAGGCCCTGCCGCTGACCTGTGACGTCACCGACCGCGCTGCTGTTGAGGCGGCGCTCACCGAGGCAGCGGCCAAGAACGGACCTGTCGCCATCGCTCTGGCCAATGCCGGGGCGGCGCCCTCCAAACCCTTTGACAGGATGAGCGCCGAGGATTTCGGCGCCGCCCTGTCGGTCAATCTGGCGGGGGTTTTCAACCTGTGGCAGGCAGCGCTGCCGGACATGAAAGAGTCAGGCTGGGGCCGTATGATCGCCATCGCCTCGACCGCTGGGCTAAAGGGATATCCCTATGTTTCAGGCTATTGCGCGGCAAAGCACGGCGTGATCGGGCTGACGCGGGCGCTTTCGCTGGAACTGGCACGCACCGGCATCACGGTAAATTCGATTTGTCCGGGTTTCATTGAAACGCCGCTCCTGCAAAGATCGGTGGATAATATCGTTGCCAAGACCGGGATGACCCCGGAGAAGGCGGAAAAATCACTGCGCGCCAGCAACCCGCAGGGTCGTTTCATCCAGCCCGCCGAGGTTGCCGAAGCGGCGCTGTGGCTGGCAAGCGAGGGGGCGGGATCGGTGAACGGCTCTGCCCTGCCCATATCAGGAGGCGAGATCTGAACGTGGCGGAAACCTCAAAAGACAGATTGCGGCTGTGGCTGCGGGTTTTGAAGGCGACCCGCGCGGTGGAAAGCGAGATCCGCGAAAACCTGCGCCGCGATTTTTCGACCACCCTGCCGCGTTTCGATGTGATGGCAGCGTTGGTCCAGCACGAAGACGGGCTCAAGATGAGCCAGCTCTCTGGCGTGCTGAAAGTGTCGAACGGCAACGTGACCGGCATCATCGAACGTCTGGTCGAGGATGGCCATGTACAGCGCGAACCGGTGCCCGGTGATCGCCGCGCCAGCCTGGTGCGGATGACCGAGCAGGGCCGCGCCGAATTCGCACGTCAGGCCGAAGCGCACGAGGCCTGGATCGACAAGATGTTCGCGGATGTGCCCCCCGAGGCGGCGCAGACCATGGCCGAGGCGCTGGATGCTGTCGCCCGCCGTTTGGAAAACAAGGATGAAAGCCGATGATCAATACGGATACCAAACATTTTCTCTGCCACGTCGAAGATGGCATTGCGACCGTGTCGCTGGACCGGCCCGAACGTAAGAACCCGCTGACCTTTGAAAGCTACGCAGAGATGCGCGACTGGTTCCGCGAGTTGCACTATGACGATGACATCAAGGCGGTGATCTTTGCCTCCAATGGCGGCAACTTCAGCTCGGGCGGCGATGTACATGATATCATTGGCCCCCTCACCAAGATGAGCATGAAGGAACTGCTGGCCTTTACGCGGATGACTGGCGATCTGGTCAAGGCGATGGTGAATTGCGGCAAGCCGGTGATTGCGGCGATTGATGGTATCTGCGTGGGCGCCGGGGCGATCATCGCGATGGCGTCGGATCTGCGTATTGCCACGCCGGAGGCCAAGACGGCGTTTCTGTTCACCCGCGTCGGGCTGGCGGGCTGTGATATGGGGGCCTGCGCCATCCTGCCCCGGATTATCGGTCAGGGCCGCGCGGCTGAACTGCTATATACTGGCCGTTCGATGAGCGCCGAGGAAGGCGCCGCCTGGGGTTTCCATAACAAGCTGGTCCCGGCCGAAGAACTGACCGCAGAGGCGCGCCAGTGGGCGACGCGGATCGCGGCGGGGCCGAATTTTGGTCACATGATGACCAAGACAATGCTGGCGCAGGAATGGTCGATGTCCATCGAACAGGCGATAGAGGCCGAGGCCCAGGCGCAGGCTATCTGCATGCAGACAGCGGACTTTGAGCGCGCCTACCATGCCTTTGTAAACAAGGAAAAACCGGTCTTCGAAGGAGACTGAGTTCTATCGCCCGCCCGGTCTATGCCGCGGCGGGATTCGCATTGACGGAGAAGAGCTGCACAAGACAGCCAAAGGGGAGTTTCATCATGGCGGACCGGACATTTCTGAACTGGCCATTCTTCGAGGACCGGCACAGAACGCTGGCAGCGGATCTGGATGCCTGGGCGGCCGAGACCGTCAGCGGGATCGACCATTCGGACACCGATGCCGCTTGCCGAGCGCTGGTGGCGGCGCTTGGAAAGGGCGGCTGGGCGCAGCATTCCGGCGCGCCAGCCGGTGAAACCCTGGATGTGCGCAGCCTGTGCCTGATCCGGGAAACTCTGGCCCGTCACGATGGGCTCGCCGACTTTGCCTTTGCCATGCAAGGGCTTGGAACCGGCGCGATTTCCCTGTTCGGCAACGAAGCGCAACAGGCAGAATGGCTGCCGCTGACCCGCTCCGGGCAGGCGATTTCGGCATTTGCGCTCACGGAACCGCAATCTGGTTCGGATGTGGCAAATTCCACAATGGCAGCGACGCTGGATGGCGATGAGTATGTTCTGAATGGAGAAAAGACCTGGATCTCAAACGGCGGGATTGCGGACGTTTACACCCTGTTTGCCCGCACCGGAGAGGGACCGGGCGCCAAAGGTTTGTCCGCCTTCATCGTCCCTGCCGGGCTGCCGGGGTTCGAGGTGGTCGAACGCCAGCAGGTGATCGCGCCGCACCCGCTCGCCACCCTGCGCTTCACCGATTGCCGGATCCCGGCAAGCGCGATGATCGGTGGGCCGGGGCAGGGGTTCCGGATCGCCATGTCGGTTCTGGACGTTTTCCGCTCCACCGTTGCGGCCGCGGCCCTTGGCTTTGCCCGCCGGGCACTGGACGAGGCGCTGAGCCGTGTCACCAGCCGTCAGGTCCAAGGCGCGCCGCTGTTTGATCTACAGATGGTACAGGGGCATATCGCCGATATGGCGCTGGATGTGGATGCGGCGGCTCTGCTGGTCTACCGCGCCGCCTGGACCAAGGATTCCGGTGCAGCCCGCGTGACCCGCGAAGCGGCGATGGCGAAGCTCTTTTCCACCGATCAGGCGCAGCAGGTCATCGACAAGGCGGTGCAGTTGCACGGCGGGGACGGTGTGCGCCATGGTCAGAAGGTCGAGGAACTTTACCGCGATATCCGCGCCTTGCGCATCTATGAGGGCGCATCGGACGTTCAGCGGGTGGTGATCGCGCGCCAGACACTTGGCGCCTTTGAAGGAGGCAAATGAGATGCTGGGACCGACCGCACATAGCGACACCTTCACCCGCGATAACCTGCCACCTGCGGACCAGTGGCCCGAATTCCTGCTGGAGGGCTTCGACTACCCGGAACGGCTGAACGCCGCGGTCGAGCTGACCGATGCCATGGTGGAAAAGGGCTTTGGCGATCACACCGCCCTGATCGGCAACGGACGCCGCCGCACCTACAAGGAGCTGTCGGACTGGACCAACCGGCTGGCCAATGTGCTGACCGAGGATCTCGGCGTCAAACCCGGCAATCGGGTGCTTATCCGCTCGGCCAACAACCCGGCCATGGTGGCCTGCTGGCTGGCCGCGACCAAGGCGGGCGCGGTGGTGGTGAACACCATGCCGATGCTGCGCGCCGGGGAACTGGCCGCCATCGTCGACAAGGCAGAGATCAGCCACGCGCTTTGCGATACGCGGCTGATGGATGAACTGGTCTCCTGCGCCAAGACCTCGGACTTCCTGACCTCGGTGGTTGGCTTTGACGGCACCTCCAACCACGATGCGGAACTTGACCGCCTGGCGCTGGAAAAACCGGTGACCTTTGATGCGGTGGAAACCGGGCGCGATGATGTGGCGCTGCTGGGCTTTACCTCGGGCACCACGGGATCGCCCAAGGCGACGATGCATTTCCACCGCGATCTTCTGATCATCGCGGACGGTTATGCGCGCGAAGTGCTTGATGTGCAGCCGGAGGATATCTTTGTCGGCTCGCCGCCGCTGGCCTTTACCTTTGGCCTTGGCGGATTGGCAATTTTCCCGCTGCGCTTTGGCGCTGCCGCGACGCTGCTGGAAAATGCATCACCGCCAAACCTAATTGAAATCATTGAGAAATACAAGGCGACCGTCTGCTTTACCGCGCCCACTGCTTATCGGGTGATGCTGCAGGCGATGGAGGACGGCGCCGATCTGTCGTCCCTGCGGGCGGCTGTTTCGGCCGGGGAAACCCTGCCGGCGCCGGTCTATGATGACTGGATGGCGAAGACCGGAAAACCGATGCTGGACGGCATCGGTGCCACCGAAATGCTGCATATCTTCATCACCAACCGGTTCACCGACCACAAGCCCGCCTGCACCGGCAAACCCGTCTCAGGCTATCAGGTTCGGGTGCTGGACGCCGATGGGAATGAGGCGCCGCGCGGAGAGATTGGCCGCCTTGCGGTCAAGGGGCCAACCGGCTGCCGTTACATGGCGGACGAGCGCCAGAAAACCTATGTCCAGGACGGCTGGAACGTCACTGGCGACAGCTTTGTCATGGATGAAGAGGGTTACCTGCATTTCGCCGCCCGAAATGACGATATGATCATCTCCTCCGGCTACAATATTGCCGGCCCCGAGGTGGAAGCCGCGCTTCTGGCGCATGAAGCCGTTTCTGAATGCGCTGTCGTCGGCGCCCCGGACGAGGCGCGCGGTCAGATCGTCGAGGCGCATGTGGTGCTGACCGCCGGACATATGCCCTCGGATGCGCTGGCCAAGCTGTTGCAAGACCATGTGAAGGCGAGCATTGCGCCCTACAAGTACCCGCGTTCCGTGGTCTTCACCAAAGCGCTGCCCAAGACGGAAACCGGAAAAATCCAGAGGTTCCGCCTGAAAGGTTGAACCTTCACTGGCGTTTGTCCCGAAGATGGGACAAGTGCTGTCCATGAATGGCGCGGAATGCAGGTTTGGCCTTGTGCTTGGAAATGAATCACGCTACTTCCAGCGCCACACCACAAAGACCTTGGCGACAGGGCAGAAGGCGAGTTGGCGGAGTGGTGACGCAGCGGATTGCAAATCCGTGTACACCGGTTCGATTCCGGTACTCGCCTCCATTTATTTTCAATGACTTATACCGATGCGATGTGGGCTAAGGCGTCAGCGTCTAAACAAATGTCTAAACATTCTGTTTTTGTTCTGTTCTGCGACGGGGAGTGAATGATTATTCTTTGGCTTCTTCGCTAGAGGGCGCGACCTCACCCAGTGCGATTAGAAGCAGAATAGTTAGAAGTGGGCTGCCCACGAGAGAAATAAGTACCCAAATGAGGGGATCCCGATTCCGTTCGCGGGCCATATCTGCTGGAAGAAGGATGCAAAACCACACGATTAGGACAAGCGCCGCGATGCCTGCTATCATTCCAACTGCGATTGCGCCGTGTTCGCTCATTTCAGAAGCCTTTCATCAAGTGTACCGCGAGGCCGATTTCGAGAACTGTACAACCGCCTAAGCTTTGCTAACTCCGGTTCGCTTCTGCTGCGCCTGTAGCGCTCTGATCCTCTGGCGAACCTTCTTGGTGTAGTGCAGCACCATCGCGGGACTTTGACCGGTCACCGAAGCAACCAGATCATCGCTGCATCCGGCCTCTACCAGCTCACAGGCGGCGTTGTAGCGCCAGCTATGAATATCATAGCGAATGGCCCCGATGCGCTCTCTGACGTTTCTGACGGCCTGTGAGGCTCCACGATAAGACCAGCGATTGGTACCGCGTTCATTGGTAAGGATGAAAACCGAATGCCGACTGGCTGCGTCCAGAGCCGATTGCAGTTCGGGCAGGATCGGAACCCAGAGTTCCTTGCCGGTCTTATTCTGCCGAATGACAAAGCCGCCGTCCTGAATGTCTGACCAGCGCATTTCGAGAACGTCCCCGATGCGCTGCCCTGTTCCAACGCATAACTCCATGACGAGCCGCTCTCTTGTCCCCAAGGGGCATGCCTCACGGTAGGATTGTAGCAGTTCCTGCGGCCATGGTTCGCGCTCTTTTTTGTCGGTCTTGAGTTCGGAAACACCTTTTGCCGGATTGCTCTCCCGCCAGCCGAGGTCAACGCAGTGTTCCATGAGGACCCGAAGAACGCGTAGTGAGTAGTTTGCGAAATAAGGTTTTTCAGCATTTGCATCCCGTAGGCGGATCACATCCTTGCGTTTCATATTGGCAGGAACTGCATCGGCCATGATGGACAGGAAGAAATCGAGATACTTATCGTAGTCCAGAGCAGTGCGAGGTTTGAGCCGTTTGTAGCGTGGTGAGGTTCGATAGTCGCGGATCAGTGCCGAGAAATTCCGCACATTGATCCGCTTTGGCTCTGCCCTGCCTGCCAGGATATCCGCGTACTCTTTCCAGAACTCTGGTGTGCCAAATTCGTGTTGGAATTTTCTGGACGGCCATCCGCGCCGCTGGAAGTAAATTCCGTTACGTTGGCGATAGACATGCTTGGGAAGTTCACGTTTTGCCATGGCGCATATCTATCCTCTCGTATTCGTCTTTGGGGGTCGGTTTCGAGAGGATGATTTCAATTTTTCGCCCCTCGACAGAGATACGTGCCACCGCTTTTCCAGCCCGCTCGAAGGCGTTGAGCAGGCCAATGGCCTTTTGTTCAATTGTTGTCCCTGCCATGTCGTCACCTAATCCAAAGGCCGTGTTAATGATCTAAGTTCGCGCACCTTGGCGGTGAATGTGCGTGGTGCGCCCATGCAAACTGTTGTGTGAAGAATCTAGACAGGCCGGGATTCGGCGACAAGAAAGCAAGAATATTTTCTTGTTAGAAACGTTCTAACGTGTCGGTAAGTGCATACAGGGCATTGAGACACTTTTGCAACAAGGCGCGCTTAGGTTGGCGAGTGGCGCGGCCCTTTTTCCGTTTTTTATTGACGACGATTTCAGCGTGGAAAGTGAGAGCTTGGGTCTGACTGAGAGCCTGTTTTGCCACGGGATTTGTGCAAAAGGTGTCTGTAGATGCATACAGGATCAAGTGGGGGTATGCTGTGCCGCCCGCCCTGCGCCCCCTCCGATATTTGAAGTCTGCGGGGGAGCAGGGCTATGCTGGCCTTCCTTTGCTGGGAGCGTCAAGCGGGAAGGTGTAGTTGTGGCGGTGAATTAAAGCACGTTCTGAGAGCCTCTTTCGTGCTTTCTGTGGGTATGGGGTGCGAATTGATTGACTTGCCGCTCTGAGGGGCCGTCTAAACGCCTCTCTGACGAATGAGGTGGCCCCTGTTTGGGTATAGTCAATCAGCTTTTGTGCTGAACAAGTGGCGGCTATGCGCAGATAGCGACATTGGCAAAGTATTGGTTCTTGCCATTAGGGCGGAGGTTCCGCGTTGCACACGCATCAGGAGAAGCCGCCATTCGCCGCGCCTGCAACCTTCAAGTACCGTCTATCGTCCACTGAGCGGACGGAGTTGACGTTTGTAGCACTCTGCAGAATGTCTCTTCTTGGAAATGAATCACGAAATCTCAATGGACAGTTGTGTGCATTCAAACAGGTTGGGAACTCCGCCAAAGAGCTTCATAAATGCCTATCTTTGTCGGTGCGATACCTGGCTGCAAAGGAACAAGATAGGTCGGTTTTTTTCCGGCATCTTTGATCGAGCCGCCAACAATCCAGCAGTCTGAACCGTCTAAGATGACAAGTCTGTCGTGAATATCTTTGGTTTTTCTTAGTTCTGGTTCCACAGCAAACTGAGATTTGAAGGCGGCGATGCGACCAGCAACATCAGCTGAGTACTTCCCGCATAGAACACGAATACCGCAGCTATTTCCAATCCCACTAAGGTACGTATCAAATGCACCGCCATCGAAGTATGGGTCGACGATAAGAATTTCGTATTCCGCCCCCAAAATGATCTCTGTGAGGTCGCGTAAGAAATCATATTGTTGTTGAGCCTCATAAACCTGACCGATATCTTCGTGTCCATCCAATTCTAGCTCAAGTTTGATTTCTTCGGCGGCTGCCAACAGTTGTTGTCGCATTGGCTCTCGTACAACTTGCCAAAACTGGACGCTGGTGCGCTTTGAACTCTGGAATGCAAGCTTATGTTCAAATCCCACCCTCGCCAGCAGCGCACCCACGCGCGCGATCCATTGCTGTTGTGGTGATGAGGCGTCGGAGATATACTTGTTGCCAAAATCTGGGGCATTCTCAAATTCATGGAGAAGCTTCATCAAGAGAATTTGGCGCTCGGCTGGGCCGTCGCCGGAAATTTTCTTCTGCAATCGTGACAACGCATCGTTCATGGGAATTCTATAGCACGTTCAAAAGGTCAGCAGAACCTACTTGGGATCGTAATTTGGATAGAAATTCGGAAAGCAGACATTGGTGCGCGACCCAGCACCCAGTACTTTGGGCGCGAAGCCGACTTGCGGCGCTGAGGCACCGGGTTGCTGGGTTGCTGGGTTGCCGCACTTAGTCTCCGTCGCCAGATGACGCCAGTCATCCCAAAGCTGCCGTTCATGTATGGTGCAACTTGCTCGGGTACCGACCCCAAACGCACGCTCGCATGACGTACATAGAACCGGTCGGCCGCTTTTTAAATTCAATTGTTGTCTTCTGCTCTGAATCCAGTCAACCTAAAGTCGAAATAGGCATTTTGGGGGAGGATTGGCATGACTAGATACGCAAACAGGGGCGGCTACTCCAACGTGTTTTCTTATGAGATCGGCAAAGACTACATTGATGTAGTGTTCAACGGAGGTGCTGCTTACCGCTATAGCCTAGCGTCAGTTGGAGCCTCAAACCTTCAGACTATGATAGAACTCGCCCAAGCTGGTGAAGGGCTGAACTCCTTTATCAACAGGAACGTAAAGAAACTTTATGAGGCCCGGCTTTAATAGAGGCTGGTGCCTGGATCCATACGCAACGGGCCACCCTGCCCACATAAAGCGACTATTTATTGTGCTGTCTGTGGCTGATCTGCTCCCCTTACCGGGCTGCCCTCCGCCGCAGTATCGGCGGAGGGCAGCCCGTAGCGGACGTTTCCCCGAGACGCGAACCCGTCTCAGCCATTGACATATAACGGTCGTTCTGCGGAACACGTCCAAACTACGCTCTGTAACGTATCGACGGATTTTCGCGCTTTGCGCGAATGAGGTTGCCTAAGGTTCCTCAGAAGACCTTGCTTGGGGGAATAGTGGTATATTCTTCGCCACTAGACTTATGCATGATGCCACGAAGCACAATCGCACTCCCATCTTTCGATGTTACCGTTAGCTGGAGTGGGTGTTTCGGGGTGATTGCTCCCCCCATAGGAGCAATTGCCCAAGCATTTACCTTAACACCTGAAACGACAACTCCCGGATTATAACCACCGACAGAAGGACTGCCATTGGTGAGTTTTACATTCACTTGTTTGTTGTCGTTATCCAGGAGAACCAAAAAATAGGGGTTTGGCTCCATGAGGTGAGACGCGCCTATCGAAATCACTAGCTCTTTAGTCGTAGTGCCCTCTGTCGACCATGTTAAATTGGAGAACTTCTCATGCGCGGGCTCAAACCCCTTGGTTCCTTGTACTACTCCAATGATCTGCTGGGTCGCGATATCGATCCCATTCGAAAACATATCAATGTACAGCGTTTGGGTGAGCAGAGCTGGCATCGGCGTGTCGTCTACCCGGACGGGTATTATCTTACATTCTCCCTTGGTCGCTTTCATTAGCGCGTTCTGCCATTCCAGTTCAACCATTTTGCTTTTCAAACTGGCTTCGGAAACAAAGAAGAAAACAAAGCGAGGATCAGTCAGGCCCTTATTCATCTTTTCAATAATTCCATCCCCTGGCCGAATGGACCATGCATCATAAAAAACCTTATCCTCACCAAAAATTTCGCGGAGGCGCATTGCTACGGGCTCGACTACCGGCTTGTCCCCATAGGTGTGGCTAATAAATATCATGATCCAATCATCCCCGTCTAAATTCCAGCCCGCAACTATTCTTGCGAAGCGCCTATTTCCAGTTTCTCAAGCTGACTTGCCCACACTGGACCCGTCTACATGCGCTCAAAAAATGGCACGAAGGTCGGCTAAGGGCCAGAATTTTTCCTCAGATCGTGTGCCCGCCCCTCATTTGCGAGGTCTGTTTTCTGCGCTTCGCTGACATCAGTCCAGGGTGCAACATCGCCTGGGTCTACTGAGCAGACTTAAAAGTCCGCTTTCGGGGAGCCTTTCGCGCTCGCAGCAGCCCCTTCGCTGCGCCTTGCATGAATGTCGTGGTTGGGCTGTGTGGGGTCACTCCAAAAAAGGTGCAGAAAGCGTCTAAACTTTCATGCTATGTTCTGTGCAATTGGGATGCCTGCCTAAACATGTTTTCTTATGTTTTCAGAGGCATACCTACTCTTGCAAATCCGTGTACACCGGTTCGATTCCGGTACTCGCCTCCAAATACCAACAGCGACATAGCTCCGGAAAACAAGCAGATGTCGGCTAGCTGGCATGCGTCTGTCATGGCTTGCCGATTGATTGGCTGGTCTTACCCGCTGTCGGCGGCGGCAATGGCCTTTGCGATCAGGGCAGGGGTGCCGGGCAGGGCGCCGACAACCGGCAGGACCTGTCCCGCGAACGCGGCGCTGTTGAGAGCCTCTGGAATGTCCTCGCGTACGTGATCACCGGCCTGAGCGAAAAACGGCAGGCACAGGGTCCGGCGGGGCAGGGTGCGTGCAACCGTGTCGATGCCGGGGGCTTGCTCCACAAAGGCGGGGCTGATCTGGGCGCCGGGTAGAAGCGCGCGCAGGTGGGTGGCGAATGCCTCTGCGGCTTCGGCTGCCTTTGGGCCGCGGGCGGAGCCATGCGCGGCGAGCAGCACGGAGAGGTTGTCCTCGACCCATCCGGCCTCTCTTTGCGCGTCTTGCAGGGCAGCTGCGGTCAGATCGGGCAGGGAGGGATCCAGCCCAAAGGGGCAGGCCATGGTGTAATCACGTCCCGACAGCCGCTCGGGCAGGACCTTTGCGGTGAACCAGCCCCGGGCCATGAAAAAGGGGTAGATGATGGCGTCGTCTGTCATCACCGCATCCAGCCTGCCGGGATTGGCCAGGGTGGCGGAGCGAATATCCCAACTTGGCAGATGCACCGCCACCTCTGCCGCCAACGCCGCAAGGGCGCGTTCCGGCGGCTCTGGCGCCGAAGGTTGCCCGTGGGATGTCAGAATGGCGGTCTTTGTGGTCATGGAGGCAGTTTCCAAGGCAGCGATTGTGGCGGCAAGACGATGGGGATGGGTGACAGTTAGGGCCGCTCAGGCGCCTGTCTATCCTGATTGTGACAAAGGCCGAAAGATCAGAGCCGCAGCCGGTTGCACATTGATGGGACATGACCGCTGGAGCGGGCGTGTGCTGCCCTCAGGTTCGGGCAGGAATTCCACGCAAGCCCCTTTGTTATAGAAGTTTTCGCGCCAGGAGGGGCGCGCATCCCTTATCCTGGGTTTTGTGGCCAAGAAGGTGGTTGACCTCACCTGCGGCTTCAAATAAATCACGGATTACTCTGAGCGGGTATGGTGAAATGGTATCATAAGAGCCTTCCAAGCTTAAGGTGCGGGTTCGATTCCCGCTACCCGCTCCAGAAATTCACCAATGCGCTGATTTGATGTTTAACCGGGACGGTCTTCCGTTGTTTGGTTGCAGCTTCAGGGCCTGTTTGCGGCCTTTGTTTCGGTGTGCGTCCAGATGCCCTTGGGCGGAACGCTTGACCTGCGGGGCCTTGAGGGCCATGAACCACACTGGACCGCAAGGCTCATGGCTTTGCCAGGAAATTGTCATAAGGATCAGCAATGGCGCGCAAGACGGCAGCCCCGAACGCGAAAGAAGAGCGGCAAAGTTCGCGCAAAATCGGAGTGCTGGCGGCGCTGTGGCCCTTTATGCGCCCCTACAAGGTGCTGATGTTCGTTGCCACCTGCGCACTGGTCCTGACCGCTGGCGTGTCGCTGAGCCTGCCGCTGGCGGTGCGCCGGGTGGTGGACAACTTCCGTATTTCCGACAATGCGCTGCTGAACCAGTATTTCATGGCCGCCTTGGCGATGGCGGCCCTTTTGGCTGTGGGCACCGGCCTGCGCTATGCGCTGGTGACGCGGCTGGGTGAACGGGTAGTGGCTGATATCCGCAAGGCGGTGTTCGACCGGGTCATCGGGATGAGCCCCGTGTTCTACGAGCGGATTATGACCGGCGAGGTGCTGAGCCGGATCACCACCGACACCACGCTGATCCAGTCGGTTCTCGGCTCTTCTGTCTCCATTGCCCTGCGCAATATGCTGTTGTTTGGCGGCGGGCTGTTCCTGATGTTGCTAACCTCGGCCAAGCTGACTGGTCTGGTGCTGCTGATCGTCCCCGCCGTTATTGTGCCGATTCTGGTGCTGGGACGGCGCTTGCGGGCTATCAGCCGCGAAAACCAAGACTGGATCGCGGCCTCCTCTGGCAATGCCGGAGAGGCGCTGGGTGCGGTGCAGACCGTGCAGGCCTTTACTCATGAGGACGCAAGCCGCCTGCAATTCGCGCAGATGACCGAAACCTCCTATGACGTTTCGCGCAAGCGGATCCGCACGCGGGCGTTTCTGACGGTCATCGTGATCTTCCTGGTGTTTTCCGGCATCGTCGGGGTGCTGTGGATGGGCGCCATCGACGTGCGCGCCGGTGTCATGACCGAAGGCACCCTGATCCAATTCGTCATCTACTCGGTTCTGGTGGCGGGCTCCGTCGCCGCCCTGTCGGAAATCTGGAGCGAATTGCAACGGGCGGCCGGTGCCACCGAACGGCTGGTCGAGTTGCTGAATGCCGAGGATGCCGTCAACGATCCCAGCGCGCCCAAGGCGCTGGTTGAGCCGGTGCGCGGCGAAATCAGTTTTGAAAACGTGATGTTCCGCTATCCCGCGCGCCCCGATGTGCTGGCGCTGGACGATGTTTCTCTCTCCATCGAACCCGGTGAAACGGTGGCCTTTGTCGGCCCGTCGGGCGCAGGCAAGACGACGATCATTCAGCTGATCCAGCGGTTTTATGACCCGAACGCCGGTGCGGTGCGCCTGGATGGTGTTGCGCTCAGTGATCTGCGCCGGGATGCCTTCCGCAAACATATCGCCATGGTGCCACAGGATCCGATTATTTTTGCCGCGTCCGCGCGGGAAAACATCCGCTTTGGTCGCCCTGACGCCACTGATGCAGAGGTCGAAGCCGCCGCCCGCGCCGCTGCTGCGCATGATTTCATTTCGGCCCTCCCCGAAGGCTATGACAGCTATGTGGGCGAGCGCGGTGTGATGCTGTCTGGTGGTCAGAAACAGCGGATCGCCATCGCCCGGGCCATCCTGCGTGATGCGCCTGTTCTGCTGCTGGACGAGGCAACCTCGGCGCTGGATGCCGAAAGCGAGCGTCTGGTGCAGGCTGCCGTGGATGAGCTGAGCCAAGGCCGCACCACGCTGATCGTAGCGCACCGGCTTGCGACGGTGAAAAAGGCCGACCGGATCGTGGTGATGGAGGAGGGCCGCATCGTGGCCACCGGCACCCATGATGCGCTGGTTGCCGAAGGCGGGCTTTACGCGCGTCTGGCGCGCCTCCAGTTCACTGACGGGCTTGCCGCAGAGTAACCTTCCTGCACGGACACATTCCGCCCCACGGGCCGGTTTCCCCTTCGTAAGCTAATGATTTGTCGCAGCGTTAAATGCGCCCCTGCCTTGACGTGACCCTTGCGCTGCGCTTGCACAGCGCGGGTTTTACAACCATCTTGATCGTAGGAGATAATCCCCCGGGACAGGGGGCAGGGGAGGAAAGCAATGGCGTTTGCCACAGTGGAAGATTGCAAGGCAGTTGAGAACGAGATGCCGTGGGAGGCGCGGGACCTGCCGACCACTCTGTACGGGTTGCTGGACCGCACGGCAGGCAAGTTCCCGACCAATAATGCAATCAGCTATCAATTGTTTTCCGGCCCGAACGACAAGGCGGAAACCCTGAACTGGGGCCAGCTCAAGGATCAGGTCACCCAGGCGGCCAATCTGTTCCGCGAGCTGGGCGTCGGGGAGAAGGACGTTGTCGCCTATATCCTGCCGAACTGCACCGAAACGCTGGTGACCATGTTGGCGGGGGCCGTTGCGGGGATCGTGAACCCGATCAACCCGCTCTTGGAGCCGGAGCAGATTGCTTCGATCCTGCGGGAAACCAACGCCAAGGTCGTGGTGACGCTGAAACCCTTCCCGAAGACCGACGTGGCCCAGAAGGTGGCCGAGGCGGTGCGCCATGCGCCGCATGTGAACACCATCCTTGAGGTGGACCTGAACCGCTATCTGACGCCGCCGAAATCCTGGATCGTGCCCCTGGTGCGGCCAAAGCTGGAGAATAAGGCGCAGCTGGCCCACGCCGATTACAAGAGCTTTACCAAAGAAGTGCGCCGTCAGCCCACCACGCTGCAGTTTGCCGACAGCACCGAGGATCGCGTCGCCTGCTATTTCCACACTGGTGGTACAACCGGCATGCCCAAGGTGGCGCAGCACACCTATTCGGGGATGATCTACAACGGCTGGATCGGGCATAGCCTGCTCTTTACCGAAGAGGACAACATCATGTGTCCGCTGCCCCTGTTCCACGTCTTTGCCTGCCATGTGATCGTGATGGCAGCAGTGGCCTCGGGCGCGCATGTGGTTTTCCCGACGCCGCAGGGCTATCGCGGCGATGGGGTGTTCGACAATTTCTGGAAGCTGATCGAACGCTGGAAGATTTCCTTTATCATCACCGTGCCGACCGCGATCTCGGCCAAAATGCAGCGCCCGGTTGATGCGGATGTGTCGACGGTGAAAACGGCCTTTTCCGGCTCGGCGCCGCTGCCGGTCGAACTGTTCCGCCGGTTTGAGAAGGCCACCGGCGTCAATATCGTCGAAGGCTATGGTTTGACCGAGGCCACCTGCCTGGTGTCCTGTAACCCGGTGGATGGAGAAAAGAAGATCGGCTCGATCGGGATTCCGTTCCCCTATACCGATGTGAAGATCATCAAATCCACTGCCGGCGGGCTGGTGGAATGCGGCACTGACGAGGTCGGGGAGATCTGCGTGTCCAACCCCGGTGTCTATGCGGGCAATACCTATACCGAGGCGGAAAAGAACGCTGATCTCTATTTCCACGATAAATACCTGCGCACCGGCGATCTGGGGCGTGTCGATGCCGATGGTTATGTCTGGATCACCGGGCGGGCCAAGGACCTGATCATCCGAGGCGGTCACAATATCGATCCCGCCGAGATCGAAGAGGCGCTTCTCGGGCATGAGGCCGTCGCCTTTGCCGGGGCGATCGGACAGCCCGATATTCACGCTGGTGAGGTGCCTTGCGCCTTTGTGGAACTGGTCGATGGTGCCAGCGCCACGGCTGAAGAGCTGATGGATTACTGCAAGGTGCACATCCACGAACGCGCGGCGATCCCGAAACATCTGACGGTGCTGGACGAGCTGCCGAAGACGGCCGTTGGCAAGGTTTTCAAACCGGACCTGCGTAAGAATGCCATCACCCGGATCTACAACGAAGCGCTGCTGAAGGCGGGGCTGCCGACCCGCGTTGAAGCAGTGATCGACGACAAGAAGCGCGGCCTTGTCGCGCAGGTCGAGGCCAACGGCGCCAGCGATGGCGAAATCGGTCAGGTTCTGGGGGGCTTTACCCGCCCGTGGGAGCATCTGCCGCAGGATCAGGGCTGACTCTGGTCTGATATCAGAATTCTGCACAAAGCGCCTGAAAGGGCGCTTTGTGTCGTTTTGGGCATTCCCTTCCTGCTATGGCGTGGCCTAGGGTTTGCCTCAGCAGGCAAAAGGGAGGCTTCCAGATCATGGACTACGAACAACTGATCGACGCGGAAACCTGGGCGTTCATTCGCCGCACCAACGACTGTTATCCGGCGGATACGGCAGAGCGTTCGGTTGCGGAGCAACGCGAGATCTACAACGCCATGGCCCGCAGTTTTCTGGCGCCCCGCCCTGATGTGGTCGAGACCGAGGACCAGAAGGTCAATGGGGTGCCGGTGCGGATCTATACCGCCGGGGACCCGACACGCACGGTGATGTATTGTCATGGTGGCGGCTTTGTCGTTGGCGGGCTGGAAAGCCATGATGACGTCTGCGCCGAGATCTGCGCCCAGACTGGATATCGCGTGGTTGCAGTCGACTATCGTCTGGCGCCCGAGCATATGCACCCGGCGATGTTCGATGACGCCTGGGCGGCCTTTGAATGGATCCTGTCAGAATATGAGGGCGGTATTGTCCTCTCTGGCGACAGCGCTGGCGCCAACCTCTGTGCGGCGGTCGCCCATTATGCCCGGGGGCGGACGGATCGCATTCTGGGGCAGGTGCTGATCTATGGGGCCTTTGGCGGCGATGTGAATGCGGGATCCTACCTCGAGCATGCCAAGGCACCGATGCTGACTAGGGATGAAATCCTGTTTTATCAGGGGGTACGCTGCAAGGATGGCAAGGTGCCCCAAGGCGATCCCACCTATGCGCCGCTGCAGGACGGCGACTTTTCCGGACTGCCCGCGACCATTCTGATCAGCGCCGATTGCGACCCTGTGCGCGATGACAGCCGCGATTACCGGGACCGCATCCTCGCGGCCGGGGGCAAGGCCCATTGGATCAACGAAGAAGGGCTGGTGCACGGTTATCTGCGCGCGCGCCATTCAGTTGGCCGCGCCCGCGACAGTTTCGAACGTATCTCGCTCGCCATTGAGGCGCTGGGCCAGGAAATCTGGCCTTACGATTAGGGCTGGGGGCGGGTGATCAGCCCGCGAAATCCCGGCAGGGGACCTCTCCGGCCTTTTCATAGTTCAGCCAGCCGCCGCTTTTGACGCGCCAGTCACCATGTCCCGCAGATGTGGTCACGTAGGTCCAGCCCGCATCGGGCCAGTGGCTATAGGATACGGTATCATCGGGAAGGATCTGCCCGATCACGGGGCTGGCTTCGCTATGCCCGGCATGCAGCGCGGTCGCGGGGCCCATCCAGCCGAGGCACGCGCCCTGTATCTCGTCCGGGATCGGCAGATCCGACAGCTGCCTGCGGATATGCAAATCATCCAGATCCAGATGGTGCTGTTTGGTATTCACCCGGCAGGACAGGTCGCGCTCCATTCCCTGGATCTGCGCGACCCGTTGCTGATCCTGCGGCGTCAGGCTGACCGATTTGCCGATGCAGGGCCCCGTGCCGAACACCGCCTGACCCAGAGCGGAACCAAAGCAATACCCGGCCCGGTCCATGATGGCGTTCCGCGTGTACCACAGATCATGGCAGAAATCGCCCGCGGCTGCCGGAGCGGCGAATAGGGCAAGGCAGGCAACTGCGGGTTTCAGCATGGGGGCTCCCTTTGCGTCAGCTCAGAAAAGGTTTGGCCTTCATCGTATCGGCGATGGGCGCACCCAACCGGTTCAGGATCGTCGGCGCCAGTTGCAGCTGGTCGATGACAGTGTCCGCATGGGGCCCTTCTGCATCGCCGAAGTAATAGAGCGCAGTTTCCTGTTGCAGCGGGCTGCGTCCACCGTGGTGGCCGCGTTCGTCCTGCCCATGGTCGGCTGTGACGATCACTTCGTAACCCATCTTGCGCCAGCGCGGAATGAAGGGCGCCAGCATCTCGTCCATGACCGCGCAGGCATGGTCCATCTCCTGGCAGTCGTGGAAGAACCGGTGCCCCATGCTGTCCAGCGTGCAGGTGTGCAGCATGCCATAGTTCAGATCGAACCGGTGGGCGAGGTTGGTGAGCGTGCCGAAGAGATCCACATCCGAGGGCGTCATCTGATTGATGAGACCGTAACCGGTCATGCTGTGAAAACGACCGTGGTTGATGGTCTCGCTTTCGGGTTCATCGTATTCAATGTCGCGCACGAAATCGAAAGGGTGCCGGTTGAAGAACTCGGACCAGAAGCTATGCGCCACGGCTCCGGTCGTGCCACCTCCGCTGCGGACCTGGCTGAAGACGTCCTTGTGCGACAGGCGGAAAACGTTGCCGTTGCCGGTGCAGCCATGTTCCGCCGGGGCCACGCCGGTGTGGATCGAGGCATAGCAGCTGGCGGAAATCGACGGCAGCACGGCGCGGTGTTTCCAGACGCGGGCATCGCCGCTATCGACCCAGCCTTCTAGATTTCCGAACAGGCGGCGAAAATTGCGCCACGGCACACCGTCCAGAATGATGAGGAGGAGTTTGTTGTCCATGATTGGCAATCCTTGTCTTGGCATTTGCCCGGCGGGTGAGACCGCCCTTATCGGCACAGGCCCACGCAGCTGCGCGGGCCTGTGGTGTTTTGTGACCGAGGCGCCGGATCAGTTCCCGGCGCTTTCCATCTTGCGGTTCGCGATGACTTCTTCGAGCCAGCCCAGCCGCATTTCCGGCACCGAGCCGAGCAGCAGATCGGTGTAATCGTCGAACGGCGGAGACAGCACCTCGGTCTTGCTGCCATAGCGCTGCACGCGGCCCTGATACATCACGGCGATATTGTCCGAGATCGCCCGCACCGTCGCCAGATCGTGGGTGATGAACAGATAGGCGACGTTCTCGATCTTCTGCAGGTTCAGCAGCAGCTTCAAAATGCCGTCCGCCACCAGCGGGTCGAGCGCCGATGTCACCTCGTCACAGATGATCATCTTGGGTTTGGCCGCCAGCGCCCGCGCGATGCAGACACGCTGCTTCTGACCGCCCGACAGCTCGGCCGGGTAGCGGTCGATGAAGCTTTCGCCCAGTTCGATCTCATCCAGAAGTTCGATGATCCGCTTGCGCTTTTCGGTGCCTTTCATGTCGAAGTAGAACTCCAGCGGGCGCCCGATGATAGTACCCACGGTCTGGCGTGGGTTCATCGCCACATCCGCCATCTGGTAGATCATCTGCAATTCGCGCAGATCATCCTTTGTCCGGCTTGCCAGATCGGGCGAGAGCACGCGGCCTGCGAACTCGATTTCCCCTTCGCGCGGCGGCAGAAGGCCGGTGATCACGCGGGCGAGGGTGGATTTGCCGGAACCGGATTCACCCACCACCGCCAGCGTCTGACCAGGGTAGAGATCGGCGTTGACGTGATGCAGCACGTCGAACTTGGTGCCCTTGTAGCGCGCGGTAATGTTGCGGATGCTGAGCACCGGATTGCCTGACGGGGCCTTCTCCTCATGCTCGATCGAGCGAACCGAGACAAGCGCCTTGGTGTAGTCTTCCTGCGGTGCGTTGATGATCTGATCCACATCACCGTATTCGACCATGTCGCCATGGCGCAGCACCATGATGTCATCGCTGACCTGCGCCACCACCGCCAAATCGTGGGTGATATAAAGCGCCGCCACGCCGGTGTCGCGGATCGCTTCCTTGATCGCCTTCAACACGTCGATCTGGGTGGTCACATCGAGCGCGGTTGTCGGTTCGTCAAAGACCACCAGATCAGGCTCGGGGCAGAGCGCCAACGCTGTCATGCAGCGCTGCAGCTGACCGCCCGACACCTGGTGCGGATAGCGGTCCCCGATATTGTCCGGATCCGGCAGGCCGAGCTTGGCAAACAGGGTCCGAGCGCGGGCCTCGGCGTCTTTTCGCGAGAACTTGCCTTGCTCCACCGCGGCCTCGGTCACCTGCTCCATGATCTTCTTGGCCGGGTTGAACGAGGCTGCTGCGGATTGCGACACGTAGGTTACCTCGCCGCCACGCAGGCGGCGCACATCGCGGACCGAGGATTTCAGGATATCACGCCCGTTGATCCAGACCTCTCCACCGGTGATCTTCACGCCACCGCGGCCATAGGCCATGGCAGCGAGGCCGATGGTGGATTTACCGGCGCCGGATTCCCCGATGAGGCCGAGCACCTTGCCCTTTTCCAGATCAAAGCTGACGCCATGCACGATTTCGATATCATGCGGACGTTCGCCGGGGGGATAGACCGTTGCCCCGATTTTCAGGTCACGGACTTTAATCAGTGGATCGCTCATCCGCGGCCTCCTTTCAGCGAGGTGGTTCGGTTCAGCACCCAGTCGGCAACCAGATTGACCGAGATCGCCAGCGTGGCGATGGCAAAGGCCGGGATCAGTGCGGCAGGAATGCCGTAGACGATACCGTCCTTGTTCTCTTTCACGATGCCGCCCCAGTCCGCTTCGGGGGGTTGCACGCCCAGACCCAGGAACGACAGGGTGGAGACGAACAGAACCATGAAGATGAAGCGCAGGCCCATCTCGGCCACCAGCGGTGACAGGGCGTTGGGCAGGATTTCGCGGAAGATGATCCAGACGGTGCCTTCGCCGCGCAGACGGGCGGCTTCGACATAGTCCATCACCTCGATATCCACCGCAACGGCGCGGGCCAGACGGTAGACGCGGGTGGAATCCAGAAGACCCATCACGATGATCAGCATCGGAACAGTGACCGGTGTCACCGACAGAACCACGAGGGCAAAGATCAGCGTCGGGATCGACATCACCAGATCGACAAAGCGCGACAGTGCCTGATCAACCCAGCCACCGGTGACGGCGGCAAAAAAGCCAAGAACCGAACCAAGGGTGAAGGAAACCACCGTGGCCATGGTTGCGATGAAGATGGTGGTGCGCCCGCCATAGATCATGCGGGTCAGCAGATCGCGGCCGATGTTGTCGGTGCCGAGCAAGAATTCGGACGAGGACGGCTCCCAGACGTCACCGACGACCTCGGCCATGCCATAGGGGGCAATCAGCGGCGCCAGGATGGCCATCAGGAAGTAGAGCGCTGTAAAGAACAGCCCGATGAGGGCGGAAATGGGGATATTTTTCATTTCGGATGCCTCAGACGCGGGTTCGACAGGATGGCAACGATATCTGCAACCATGTTGAGACCGATGTAGACGGCGGCAAAGATCAGACCGCAGGCCTGCACCACAGGAACGTCCCGTTTCGACACGTGATCGACCAGATACTGGCCCATGCCTGGATAGACGAAGACGACTTCGATCACGACGACACCAACCACCAGATAGGCAAGGTTCAGCATCACAACGTTGACGATTGGCGCGATGGCGTTCGGGAAGGCGTGGCGGAAGATCACCTGAAAGCCATTGAGACCCTTCAGCTCGGCGGTTTCGATATAGGCCGATTGCATCACATTGAGGATCGCAGCCCGGGTCATGCGCATCATATGCGCCAGAACGACGAGGGTCAGAACCGCAACGGGCAGGGCGATGGAGCTCAGCTTTTCACCCAGCGACATGTTGTCGTTGATCATCGCAACCGACGGGAACCAGCGCAGTTTGACCGCGATCAGGTACATCAGGACGTAGCCGATCAGGAATTCCGGGATCGAGATCGAGGCCAGCGTGACAGCCGAGATCAGCTTGTCGGGCCAACGGTCCTTGAACCGCACGGCCAGCAGGCCAAGGAAGATTGCCAGAGGTACCGCGATGACGGCAGCCCAGAAAGCGAGGAAAAGCGTATTCGACAGGCGCTTGCCGATGCTTTCTGCAATGTCGCTGCCGCTTGTAAGGGCGGTTCCCAGATCGCCGGTCATGATACCGCCGAGCCAGTCAAAATATCTCTGCAGCGCGGGCTCGTTCAGGCCAAGCTCGGCACGCAGGTTGGCCAGCGCCTCGGGCGTGGCGGACTGTCCCAGGATCGATTGCGCAACGTCACCGGGCAGGATCATTGTCCCGGCAAAAATCAGGGCAGAAACCAGAAACAGCAGGAGAAGACCCAGCGCAATGCGCTGGGCCAAAAGTTTTAACAGGAGGGGCATGTTATGCCTTCACCCACATTTTGTGCGGTGCATAGCTGTTCATCAGGGCAAAGCCTTTTGCGCCGTCGACCCAGCCTGCCAGCTTGTCCGAGGTCGCATCGACGAAGTCGTTGAACATCGGGCAGATCAGGCCGCCTTCGTCGCGCTGGATGGCGCCCATGTCGGCATACATCTGAGTCCGCTTGGCGGTGTCCAGCTCGGCGCGGGCCGCCAGAAGCAGCTGGTCGAACTTTTCGTTGTTGAACCGGGTGTCGTTCCAGTCCGCTGTCGACAGATAAGCGGTGGTGTACATCTGGTCCTGGGTCGGACGACCGCCCCAGTAGCTGGTGCAGAAGGGCTGCTTGTTCCAGACCTCGGACCAGTAGCCATCGTTCGGCTCACGCTTGACGTTGACGTTGATGCCCGCGGTTGCACAGGACTGCTGGAACAGGGCCGCCGCATCCGGTGCGCCCGGGAAGGAGTTGTCCGAAGTGCGCAGCAGGATCTCACCGTCGTAGCCCGATTTCTTCAGGTGGTGCATCGCCTTGTCCGGATCGAACTCGCGCTGCTCGAACTCGGTATAAAGCGGATAGGACGAGTTGATCGGGGAGTCGTTGCCGACCGTGCCGTAGCCATTGAGGATCTTGTCGACCATTTCCTGACGGTTGATGCCGTATTTCAGCGCCATCCGCACGTCGTTGTTGTCAAACGGTGCAGTGTTGCAGTGCATGATGAACACGTAGTGGCCGGGGCCGCTGGTGGAATGCACGTTGATGTTCGGCGCGCGGTCAACCAGTTTCGCGGTGCGCGGGGGGACCCGGTCGATCATGTCGACCTGACCCGATTGCAGCGCGGCAACGCGGGCGGTGTTGTCGTTGATCACCACGTATTCGATGGTTTCGGCATTGCCCAGATCACCCCAGTAGTTGGGGTTCTTCTCGGCAACGAAACGCACGCCCATATCGACTTCTTTCAGGATATAGGGGCCAGTGCCGATCGCGGCTGCCGGATCGTCCTTGCCGCCGCCGGGCTGGATGGCCAGGTGGTAGTCGGTCATCAGGTAGGGAAGGTCGGCGTTGGGGCTGTCCAGCTCAATGATGACGCTGTCACCTTCGGTCGAGATGTTGGTGATGCTGCGCATGATGCCCAGTGCACCGGATTTGGTGTCTTCGCCCGAGTGACGGTCCATGGTCTGCGCCACGTCTTCGGCGGTCACGGGTTTGCCGTTGGAGAAGGTGATGCCCTGGCGGATCTTGAAGGTCCAGACACGTGCGTCTGCGGAGGCGGAGTAGCTTTCCGCTACCTTGCCCTGGATGCCGCCGTCGTCGGCCAGCTCGACCAGGGATTCACCCCAAAGACGGATCAGCGACAGGGCAACCTGATTGGTGGCCAGCGCCGGGTCCAGGCTGTCGGTGGTGCTGCCGCCCTGCAGGCCGACGCGGATGGTGCCGCCTTTTTGGGGGCCTGCGGCCATGACTTCGGTGGACAGCAGCGAGTTGGCTGCAGCAGCGGTGAGACCCAGCGCAGCGGCGCGGCCCATGAATTCGCGGCGGCTCATCATGCCCGTGGCAGCCTTACGCGCGAGGAAATACAGTTGATCTTTCATTGAAGTCTCCCAGTTGAATTTGCCGCTTCAAACAGCTTTTTCTTGATTGGCTATTCAAGATTTGCGCATTTGCGGCGGCCTAGCAAGCATTAATACCTGTTCCGCAGCGGCGTCCGGGGCCAAAGCGGCGGGACACATGCCAGCGACAGGTCGCGTTTTGCCAGTGGTATGCCGCATTTTTGTGAATGAAAACCGGGGGAAGGCAAAAATTCACTAAAAACGACATGCGTATGCCGGTTTTGCGCATTCGTAGTGCGATGCCGGGATTGCGTGCAGATATGGCCAAATCGCGGCGGCAGAAGAGAGAATCGCCCCCGACAACACGTGGGCAAAGGACCGGTCTGGTCGGAAAAATTCTTACCCGGCGGTGTCCATCCAAATCGTAACGGGGCCGTCATTCAGCAGGCGCACCTTCATGTCGGCGCCGAACCGCCCGGTGGCCACCGGCAGGCCAAGACCGGTCAGCGCCTCGCAGAAATAGGCATAAAGCCGCGCGCCGGTTTCAGGATCGGCGGCATCGGAAAACCCGGGCCGGTTGCCGCGTCTTGTATCTGCCGCCAGGGTGAATTGGCTCACCGCCAGAACCGCGCCGCCGATGTCGCGGACCGAGCGGTTCATCTTGCCCGCGTCGTCCTGAAAGATGCGCAGCTTGGAAATCTTCGCCGCCAGATGATCGGCTTCGGCTTCGGTGTCGCCCTCCATCGCGCAGACCAAAACCAACAGCCCGGCCCCGATCTCGCCGGTCACTTCGGAATCGACGGTGACTGAGGCTTCGCTGACGCGCTGAATGAGGGCTCGCATGGGGATTGTCGTCCTTTTCTGTCGATGACTTAGCCGCGCCAGTCGGTGAATTCGGGCAGGGGGGCCCGGGTGGTTCTGAACCTGTTTGCCGGATGATCCGGGTCGGCATAGCCAAAGCTGATCGCGCAGAGGATTAGCCGGTCCTGCGGGATCTCCAGCATCTCGTGCAGCATCGGCGCAAAGGACGCGACCGCGGCCTGCGCGACGCTGGCGACCCCTGCCGCCTGCGCCGCTAGGGTAAAGGCGGCAACGAAACCGCCACTGTCCATTGCGCCATAGGGGCCAAGTTCGGCAGGTGAGGACAGGATCGCACAATGGGGCGCGCCGAAAAGGTTGAAGTTCTCCATCATCTGCCGGGCAGATCCGGCGCGGTCACCCTTGGTCACTCCGACCGCTTCGTACAGCGCCCAGCCACATTCCCGGCGCCGCGCCTGATATTCATCTGAATAGCCGTCCGGAAAACTCAGGTCCGGTGCGTGTCCGCCCGCCATGGCAGCCTCTGTCAGCGCGTTGCGCAGACGGTCGGTTTCGGCGCCGCTGGTGATGGTCACTTTCCACGGCTGGGCATTGCACCAGGACGGGACTTTCTGGGCGCAGCGCAGGATCTGCTCGATCACCTCCCGGTCAACCGGATCCGGGCGGAAGGCCCGGCAGCTGTGACGGTCCTTCATCAGGGCGTCCAGTTCGGTCAGATCGGCTGACTTCGTGGTCATCTGCAACTCTCCTGCTGTGGTGCGGCGCCACAATGGCCAGCGGTGCCACGGGGTTCAAGGCCAGAATTGAGATGGATCAAATCGAGACCTCACCGGTTGAGATACGCTGCCCGCGTTCGAAACAGGAGGAAGATCAATGGTAGAAAAGACCGAACAAAGCGGTTTCTGGCCGTCGCTTTATGATCCCTTTCGTGCATTTGGTGCTCGGGTTGCAGATTGGCTGAGCCCGGCGACCGAGGCCTCTTCGGGGGATGCAGCCTATGACATCACCATGGAACTACCGGGTGTCACCGATGAGGATGTGGAACTGACGGTGGACAATGGCGTTCTGACCATCAGCGGCGAAAAGAAGACCTCGACCGAGAAGAAAGGCGATACCTGGTACTTCAGCGAGCGCCAGTATGGTGCATTCCGCCGTGCCTTCCGCCTGCCGGAAGATGCTGATGGCGCTGCGGCAGCGGCGCATATGGAGGATGGTGTGCTTCATATCAGCGTTCCCAAGAAGGCGCTGGAACAGCCAGAGACCGCGAAGAAGATCAAGATCGCCAAATCCTGAGGCGTTTTCGGCCTTGGGCAGAATGCCGGGCAGTCCGGCGACAAGTGGCGCATAGCCCCGGATCGGGGCTGTGCGCATCGGCATGTCCGGGGGGCTTGAACGTCGCAGGTTTACTGCTGGTTCCCGATATAGATTGCTGCGGCGATCAGGACAGCCATGACGGCAACTGCGCCTGCGATTTTCCAGGCGGAGTAGGGGCGTTCGCCCTGAACCCGTCCGGATTGTCCATTGACGACAAAACGATAGGTCTTGCCCCGGTATTTATAGGCCGCCAGCCAGACCGGCAGCAGGATGTGCTTGAAGGTGACATCCGAGACTTGCGTGTCGATATGCGAGATCCGCTGACGGTCGCCGCCGATATCAAAACGGACATCCCGTTCGATCACCCGGTCCATATGGGCGCGGGCCTCCTCAAAACCGTCCTGCAAAGAGATCGCATAGGCTTCGGCCCGGAACCCGGCTAGATATTGCGGTTGATACGGCTCCAGCGCCGACAGATCCCAGGGTTCCAGCGCATCGGTATAGCGTTTGGGCAGGCTTTTCGACGCCAGCACCAGAACATCGTCAAAGAAGCGTTTGACCCGACCTGACACCGGGCGCCAGCGCACCTTTGCGACCTGTTTGGCCTGCGGTTTGCCATCGACCATGACGGTTTCGGTCACGTAGTAGACCGTGCCGCGCTGGCCTGAGTAGGAACTGCGGGTGTCGGCGTCATAGGTCCAGTAGGGGACATAGATCCCCTCCATCCGGCGCCCCTTGCGGGCGTATTCCTTCAACCCGTTTGGCGCGAACCACAGGCGGCCAAGCCAGTCTGTCATGGCTTTGTGGCCCGCGCGTTCGTCGATGGAGAAAGGCAAGACGCCCTTGGGCTTTATGTGGCGGCTTTCGCCAGTGTCGGTGACCACGGGCGTTGCGCAGAACGGGCATTCGCGGGCGTGGGTAGTGGGATCAAATTCCACCTCGGCCGCGCAGTTGGGGCATTTGGAAACCCGGGTGGTTTCCATGTCGGCCTCTGGCAGCTGACGATCCAGCGCGGCGCGAAAGTCCAACTCGCGCAGGGCGCCGCCGCGCCAGGGGCCCCCGTTGATCTCCTCGGTATGGCCGCAATGGTTGCAGGTCAGGGTTCCGGATTGCGGGTCGAACCGGTAATCGGCGCCACATTGCTCGCAGGGAAAACGATGGGTTTCATCCGGCACAGCGGCAGAATCAGTGTTTTCGGTGGCAGGCGGAGGGGGAGGAGGGGAAGATGGCACGGCGCTCTCTCAAATTGTAACGATTTTTTCCGGTCGTTGTTTATTTAATTGATTTCTATTTATGTTTCCCGGCGGAACCGAGTCGATCAAGGGGAATTCACGGTGAGGGTTGAGATGTGAGCTTAATGTTTGATTAACCTGTGAAGGGCTACGGCAGAAGGGTTCAGTAATAAGGAGTATGAGTATGTCTGTAGCGGCTATCCAGGATGAGATTTCCGAAGCCATCAAGGCCCATAGCACATGGAAACTTCACCTTCGCACGGGCACCATCAGCGGCAGACTTGAAACGCCTTCGCGTGACATCTGCTGTGATGACAAGTGCAAATTCGGCCAGTGGCTGCATTCGCCTAGTACGGAAGCCGGTATGGCAGGGGATACCAACTATGTGCGTGCGAAGAAACTGCATTCCGAGTTTCACCAATTTGCCGGCGCCATCGCACAAAAGATCGAACGTGGCGATCTGGATGCGGCCAAACACGATCTGGATTTGGGCAAGCCGTTCGATGAAAAGACTAAGGAACTCACCAAACACATGATGGTCTGGCGCAAGAGCCTGCAATAGTGACGACATGTCGGCCCGGCTCAGTTGTGTCAGGCCGACAGTCAAGGCCCGGAGCGCGCGCTTGGCGCCCCGAATTCAGCCCGCGGGAGGCGGCGGGGGCGGAGGCGGCAGAATGGTGAAAAGCTGCGCCAGTTCGGCGACATCACCGGCCCGCTGCCAGCCATCCTGGCCGGGAGTCCAGACGTGGGTGTCGCGCTTCAGCTGCCCTTCCTGCGCCATGCGTCCGAGACGCGCCTTGGAATAGGGACCCGAAGTCTGACCGTTTTCCGCGATATGCCAGACGTGTTCGACCGGGGGCGGCGGCGGGGCCATCGGCGCCGCAGCGGGCGCGGGGCGGGCGCCCCAGGGACCTGACGGCTGACCCGCTGCACCCTGCGACATGGCATTGCCCATCTGCTGGGCCATCGCCATGCCCATCCCCATTCCCAAACCGGCGCCCATGCCACTGTTCGGGGTGCGGGCTGCGGCGTCCATCGCCTCGGCAGCGGCGAACTGGGTGTATTGGCCAAGGTCGCCCACGATCCCCATCTGGGTGCGCCGGTCCATGGCCTGTTCGACCGCAGGCGGCAGAGAGATGTTCTCGATATACAGCTCCGGGATCGCCAGGCCATATTCGGCCACGGTGGCGGAAATCTCGACCGCAACCAGTTTGCCCAGATCGGCGGTATTGGCGGCCATATCCAGCACCGGAATGCCCGAGCTGGCAACGACGCGGCTGAACTCCTGCACGATGATGTTGCGGATCTGGAAGCTGATTTCATCCATAGTGAATTCGCCATCGGTGCCGACGATCTCGGTCAGGAAGCGCGCCGGATCCACCACCCGCACCGAGTAGCTGCCAAAAGCGCGCAGACGCACCGGGCCGAACTCCGGATCGCGACAGATGATCGGATTCTTGGTGCCCCACTTCAGGTCGTTGAACCGGGTGGTGCTGACGAAATAGACCTCGGATTTGAAGGGCGACTGAAACCCGTGGTCCCAGTGCTGCAGCGTCGTCATCACCGGCATGTTGTTGGTCTCAAGCATATAGAGACCGGGGGTGAAGACATCCGCCAGCTGGCCTTCGTGCACGAACACGGCTGCCTGTCCTTCACGTACCGTCAGCTTGGCGCCATATTTGATCTCATGGCCTTCGCGTTCAAACCGCCAGACCATGGTGTCGCGGGTGTCATCGACCCAGTGAATGACGTCGATGAACTCTCCGGTGAGAAAGTCGAAAATACCCATATCTCAGGTCCTCTTCCTACGGTGTGCCTGCTGGGAGCCTCATCGATGGGCGCAAGGGCCACCTTACAGGGGCTGTCCCATGATTTCGCGGGCGATAATGCGGGTGATCGGGCGGGCTTCTTCGGCGCTCATCCCGGTTTTCAGTCTTGGATCATACAGCATCTGCAACAGCTTTTCGTCATGGCTGGTCAGAAAGGCGAATTCGTCATCGTCGTTGAAAATCGACGGGCGCGCCCGGGGGCTGTCGTTGAGCAGGCCCAGGCCTTGTGCGATTTCCTCGTGGATGCAGCTTTGCCGGACCAGATCGGGATGCTCCGCGCGGATCAGCGCGACGCCGCGAATATAGTCGAAGGGGCTGCCCTGGGCGCCGCCGGCAAGGACAAAGCAGTAATGCGTCCGTGGCGGGTTCACGAAGAGCTGGAAATCGTTCTGGCTGATATTGGGCAGCAGTTCACGGACCCGTTTGGCCACAAAGGCGCTGTCGTCCTTGCTGGCAAAGATGACATGGAAATTGCCGCGCTTCGCCACCGCCGCAACGGGATGGTTGGTGATCCGCCCGAGCCGCATGGCGTATTCGGCAACCCGCGCGCCGTCGGCGCGGCGCTGACTTTCAGGGATCGAGGGGCCGAATTCAGCCTGCAAGCGCACCGGCCCGGACCAGCGGCTCAGGCCGCCTGTAGCGCCGCCACCGCGCCCGGCGTATTCGTTGAAAAAGGAAATCGCTTCGAAGTTTTCCGCCAGATCCTCGGCATCATAAGGCGTATCGGGTCCGCCGCCATCGGTGCGCAAAAGGCCTCGCGTCAGCAGGTCCTGCTGCAGGACACGGTAATATTGCCGCAGCTCTGCGCTGGCGGCCGAAGGCGCAGCGGGCGCGACCATGGCAGCCGGACGTGGTTTTGGCACGACGGACTCGCTGCGGCCCATGGGCATGCAGGCCGACAGCAGGCCCAAACCCAAAAGCGCGGCAAGGCGTACAGGCGCGGATATTGCCCGCCCGGCGCTGCCTTCGGCACAAATCGCCGCCGACCTATGACGTTTTTGCCAGATCATCAGGTCAGGACGGAACCGCTGTGCCGGCATTGTCTCCGATGCCATCGCGGCGCGCCTTGGCGGCGGCCAGCGTATCGCGCAACTCGGCTTCCATCTTTTTCAGCTCGCCCTCGGCAGCGGCGCGTTTGGCCTTGCCCTCATCGGCGATCTGCAGGCTTTCCTGAATGGTGCCGATCAGATCCGCATTGGCCTGTTTCACCGCTTCGATATCGAACACACCGCGTTCCATTTCCTGCCGGATCGCCTTGTTGCTTTCGCGCAGGTTGGCCGCGTTGGAGGTCAGCAGCTCGTTGGTCAGATCATTGGCATCGCGCACCGCTGCAGCAGCCTCGGCCGAGCGCTGGATGGTGACCGCCTGCGCCAGCTGGGTTTCCCAGAGCGGCACGGTATTGACCAGCGTCGAGTTGATTTTGGTCACGAGCGATTTGTCGTTCTCCTGCACCAGACGGATCGAGGGCAGCGACTGCATGGTGACCTGCCGGGTCAGCTTCAGGTCGTGCACCCGGCGTTCCAGATCGTCCCGGGCGGCGCGCAGATCGCGCAGTTCCTGCGCGCGGATCACCTGGTCGGCTTCGGCGGCTGCTGCGACGGCTTCTTCCAGCGCGGGAATTTCGCTGCTGTCCAGCTCACCCAGCTTGGCCTCGCCTGCCGCGATATAGAGCGCCAGCTCGTCGTAAAATGCCAGCGTCTTTTCATAAAGCATGTCGAGCGATTTGATGTCCTTCAACAGCCCGTGTTCATGGCCAAGAAGATCATCGGTGATCTTGTCGATCTGCGCCTGGATTGTTTCATAGCGCGCGGTGAATTTGGCAAAGGGCGCAGCGCGGCCCAGCAGGCGCTCCCAGAAGGTGGGTTTGCGGCGCACGTCCAGTTCCGAGACGGAAAAGCCGCGGATCGTGGTGACGATATCCCGCAAGGAATCCCCGGCGGGTCCGACGTCCTTGTTGCGCACATCGGCCAGCATCGCCTGACTGATGGTCTGCAATTCGGCCTGCGCGCCGGATCCGAAGCCGATGATCGAGTTGCTGTCGCTCATGTCGATTTCGCCCATGCGGCGACGGATCGCTTCGCTGGTGACTTCATCCGCCTGCTCCAGCGGCTGGATGTCACCCGTGGGATCCGCAAGCGCGACGCCCGTCACCTCCGTGACCATGGCCTCGGCTTCGATTGCTTTCTTCTGAACGGTCTCGGACATCGGTGGCGTTCCTCGGGTCAAAGTGTCAATTGCGGTCCAGGCGGACCCCTTCGCGCTGCAGGCGGTCGCGCAGCACGTCGATTTCGATGGTCAGGTCGCTGCGGTCTTCGAGCAGCATCTTTTGCGTGCGGGCCGCGAAATTCTGTTCCAGATCCTCCAGCAGGGCAAGGTAGTCGCTGCGGGCCTGCGGATCCTGGCTGCGGGCATAGATATCGGCGAACTTGATGGTCGCATCGCGCGCGCCCTGCAGATAGACGGTCAGATACTTGCGCGCACCGGTCAGGTCGCGCGGGTCTTCTTCTATGGTGCGGAACATGTCCCGGGCGACAGCCTGAAACTGATCCACACGCGCCTCCAGCTGCCGGTCACGCGCCCTAAGCGCCGCGTCCCGCATGGCGTCAAGGTAGGCTTCGGCCTCATCCACGGCGCGGGCAACGCGGCTTTGCTGGAAATCGTCCACGCCCTCCACGCCCTTGTCCTGCAAAGGGTCAAGGCCAAAGGCGACCAGATGCAGCCCGGTGGCTGCCAGCCCGTAGACGGCGGCGATCATGATCCCCGGTTCGGCCTTCCAGGCGGCCAGCGCGGCCCCGGCGCCGGTCAAAACCGAGGCGAGGATCTTGCGCGGCAAGGCGGGTTTGCGCGCGACACGGCGCGCGGCAAAGGCGGTTTCGGCCCGCAACCCTTCGCGCAGAAGAAAGGCGGCCCCGGTCCAGAGGGCAGCTGCAATCCCGCCAAGCGCCAGACCCGTGGCCCCGTCGTTCAGCGACAGGATCAGCAGCACGCCTCCAGGCACGAACATGGTGTTGGCACGGGCGCCGACAGGATCGACCTGTGCGCTGCGAAAGGAGTTGGTTTTGCCCGTCGGCGGGGATGTGTCACCCAAGGCGGCCGGATCACCGGCGCCATCGGGGCTGTATTTGCCGCCATACCTCTGTGCCATGGATCAGCCTCCCACAATCCATCCGGTGCTCAGTCCGAACATCAGAACAAGCAGGGCGGCGAAGGCGACTTTCTGCACGCGGGTTCCCCCATGACACGATTTACATGCCTGAAATCTAAGGGATTGCAGGCCGCCTTGCTAGGGGGAAGTGTCGGGCAAATGCCTCAGCGGCGGGGATTCTTGCCGATTGGACGATTGCCGGGCTTTGCGCCATTGGCGCCGCGTCCCTTGCCGCGGGTATCCGGTTTGCCGGGCTGTCCAGGCTTGCCGCCGCCAGTATGGCCGGATTTGCCCGTCGGGGCTCCTTGTGGTTTGGCCTGCGATTTGCCACGCGGTTTGCCAGCGCCGCCGCCGCTATAGGGGGCAGGGGCGTCAGTGCCGGGTTTGCGGCCGCCGGGGCGCTTGCCGCGCATCGGTTTGCGCCGCTGGGGGCGGTCGGTCTGAGGCGTCTCTTCGGTGTCGTCTTCGAGACCTAGCTGATCGCGGATCACCCGGGGGCGCAGTTCTTCGACTTCACCGGGTTTCAGATTTCCCAGCTGGAACGGGCCGTAGGACAGGCGCAGCAGGCGGTTGACGGAGAACCCTATATCCTCCATGGCGCGGCGGATTTCGCGGTTCTTGCCTTCGCGCAGTCCCACGGTCAGCCAGGCGTTCGCCCCCTGCTGGCGGTCCAGCGCCACGGTCATGGGCTGGAACGTCTCGCCGTCGATCACCAGCCCTTTGCGGAGCGGCTCGAAATCCGTTTCTTGCGGGCGACCCTTGATACGCACCCGGTAGCGGCGCAGCCAGCCGGTCGAGGGCAGTTCCAGCTTGCGCTTGATGCCGCCATCATTGGTCAGCAGCAGCAGCCCTTCGGAATTGAGGTCAAGCCGCCCGACGGTCATCACCCGCGGCAGATCCTCGGGGAGTTTGTCAAAGATGGTCGTGCGGCCCATCTCGTCGCTGGTGGTGGTCACCAGTCCGGCGGGTTTGTGATAAAGCCACAGGCGCGGCGCTTCTGCCTCGGGCAGGGGCTGGCCGTCGATCAGGATCCGGTCCCGCGCCGTGACGTTCAGCGCGGGGCTGTCGATCACCTTGCCATTCACCGCAACCCGCCCCTCGGCGATCATCCGCTCGGCCTCGCGCCGCGAGGCAACGCCGGCCCGCGACAGAACCTTGGCGATCCGGTCACCTTCAGGCGTGCCCGTGCTCTTGTCGCCTGCAGTGGCGTCGGGACGCGACGGTTTCGCGGCTTTGCCTGCCGGGCCTTTGGGGCGGTGCGGGCGCTTGGGGGATGCGGGTGTTTTGCTCATCCCCTCGCCATAGAGCATTCCGGCGTCTTGCGAAAGCGGGCATTCTGCGGCAGGGAAGGCCATGGTTTTCCGTTCTTACATGACCCTGGCCCTGGAAGAGGCCCGCGCTGCCGCCGCGCGCGGCGAGGTGCCGGTGGGCGCGGTTCTGATTGCGCCGGACGGAACGGTCGCGGCGCGGGCCGGAAACCGCACTCGGGAGCTGAACGATCCCACCGCCCACGCCGAGATCCTGGCGATCCGCGCCGCCTGCGCCGCAGCGGGAGGGGAGCGACTGACGGGATATGATCTTTATGTGACGCTGGAGCCCTGCGCCATGTGTGCGGCGGCCATCGCAGCGGCGCGTATCGCGCGGGTCTACTACGGCGCCTCTGATCCCAAATCCGGCGGCGTTGCCCATGGGGCCTGCGTGTTTTCACACCCGCAGGCACACCATGTGCCCGAGGTCTACGAAGGGATTGCCGAAGCGGACTGTGCTGCCATTCTGAAAGAGTTCTTCACCGCAAAACGATAGGGGGCCGGAATGGAAGGGCATGTGAAACCGCCGGAAGAGGTTCTTGCCGCGTTCAGGGTGGCGGTGCCGGAGTGGATCGCGACCACTGCCATTGCCAGCCTGTGGAAAGTCACCCGCGCCGGGGGCGGTGCCGCGGTGCTGAAATGCTATGGCGCCCGCGGTATGGGCAGCGAGGCCAGCGGTTTTCGGTTTCTGCAAGCTGCGCCCGAGAGTTGCGCGGCCCAGGTCTATGGCTTGCGCCCGGACGCGGCCTTGATCGAATGGCTGGAGGGGCCATCACTCGCCGATCTCGCAATTGCCGGTGAGGACGAAATGGCTGCACGCGAACTGGTGAGGGTCGCCTCTGGCCTACATCCCGGTACGGGGCAGGCGCCAGAGGGCTATCCCCGGCTGGAAGATCGTTTTGATGCGCTGTTCCATCTGAAACCTGCACCAAGTTGTGCGGCGGGAGACAAGGCGGCGATTGCCGCGTGTCAGACGCTGGCCCGCGAACTTCTCAACACGCAGATAGATGTGCGCCCGCTGCACGGGGATTTGCACCATGGCAACGTGATGAAGACGCCGCGCGGGTATTGCGCCTTTGATGCCAAGGGGATCGTCGGGGAGCGTGCCTTTGAGTTGGCCAATGCCTTTCGCCATCCCTATGGAGCCCCCGATCTGACCCGCGATCCGCGTCGGATCGGGATGCGGGCCGATCTCTGGTCAGTAGAATTTGCGGTGGATCGTCAGCGTCTTTTGCAATGGGCGGCGGTCAAATGTGCGCTCTCCATTGCTTGGCGCAGTAAGGGGCTCTTGGCGCAGGAGGATGAACTGGACCTGCTGGCGGCGCTGCTGTCTTGCGCGAAGGAGCAGGGTGGCGCCTGCGTTTAGGCACTGGACGGCCCATGCGCCCCGTGGCATGTTCTCTTTTTGTTTCGGCTGCAGAGCGGAGAAGAAGGCGATGGCCAATATTGTCGTGGGAGAAGACGGCCAGCCGCGCTGCGGCTGGAGCGCCAGCGCACCTGAATTTGACGCCTATCATGATGCGGAATGGGGCTATCCGGTGAGCGACGATATCCGGTTGTTCGAAAAGATCTGTCTTGAAAGTTTCCAGTCCGGCCTCAGCTGGCGCACCATTCTGGCCAAGCGCGAGAATTTTCGCGCCGCTTTCGCGGGCTTTGATTGGAATGTCATCGCCACATACACCGATGCGGATGTGGAGCGCCTGTTGCAGGATGCCGGGATCATCCGCCACCGCGGCAAGATCGAAGCCGTGATCAACAATGCGAAACGCGCGCAGGAGTTGGTCGAAGAAGCTGGATCGCTCGCCGCGTTTTTCTGGAGCTTTGAGCCGGACCCGGACAGCCTGCCCGAGCCGCAGACCAGGTCGACCAGCCCGGACTCCGTGGCGCTGTCAAAGGCGCTAAAGAAACGTGGCTGGAAGTTTGTCGGCCCCACCACCGTCTTTGCCTTCATGCAGGCGATGGGGCTGATCAATGACCACGCGCTGGGCTGCTGCTGCAGAGAAAAGGCCGCCCGCGCGCGGGCGGCGTTCACAAAGCCGGTTTAGACCTCAAGCGCGGTCATTACCTCAGGTTCGATCACCTCGACACCGGGCAGGCCTGCGCTCAGATCCTCTGCGGATTGCTCCAGCAGGGGGAAGGTCTTGTAGTGGCAGGGGATTACCGTCTTGAAGTTGAAGTACTTCTTGGCCGCATAGGCCGCCTGCTTCATGTCCATGGTGAAGTGACCGCCAGCACAGAGAATGCCGATATCGGGTTTGTAGTAATCCCCGATCCAGTCCATGTCTGCCATGATCGCGGTGTCGCCGGAAATATAGATCGTCTTGCCCTCGGCCTGCAGCACATAGCCGACTTCCGACCCACCCGTGCGCGGGCCTTCGGGCGTGGCAAAGGTCGAGCTGTGCGAGGCGGGCACCATCGACAGTTTCGGCCCGCCCAGATCGACGGTTCCACCCTTGTTGAAGCCGACGGTTTCGACGCCTTCGGTTTCGCCCCAAAAGCCCATGATGTCATATTGGCCAACCACGGGAATGTTCAGTTTTTTCGCGAGCGGCAGCACATCGACCACATGGTCGAAATGCACATGGGTCAGGATGATATGGGTGGCGCCTTCGATGGCGGCATCATGCTGGTCCTCGGGCAGGCTGGGGTTGCCGGTCAGCCAGGGGTCCAACAGCAGCACCTTTCCTTCGGTTTCAAAACGGAAACTGCCGTGGCCCAGCCAGATGATCTTCATGGTGTCTCTCCCAATTCCTTGATTTGTCTGCTCTCACCCTAGCACGCCGAATGCCTGTTTCCATCGGTTTGCTGTCCTGCGGGCCCGGTCAGGCCCCCGGTCCGCAGTGTTTCGCAGCAAACTTGTGCTCTAGCGGTGAATGTGCCCTCATGGGCGTCAGAACATGATGGGAGGCAGTGCTGTGACAATGATCGGGTCGAAGGCCACCGTTCTTCTGAGCCTGCTGGCACTTGCGCCGATATCCGCTGCGCCCGGCCATGCCGAGGGCGCGGGAGGGCACCAGGGGCACCAGCAGCATCAGGGTGATGACGCGCAACCCTATGCCGGGCAGGAAACCCGGCGAATCAAAAGCCTTTCGGATGCGGACATCGCAGAATTGCGCGCGGGCAAAGGCTGGGGCTTTGCTCTTCCGGCGGAACTGAATGGCTGGCCCGGGCCCGCGCATCTTCTGGAATTGGCACCGCAGATCGGGCTGAGCGCGGCGCAGATCGAGCAGGTGCGCCAGATCCATCACGAAATGGCCGCCGAGGCGCAGCAGGCCGCAGAGGTTTTCATTGCCGCCGAAGAACGTCTTGATCAGGCCTTTGCATCGGGGAACCCGGATGCCGACCAGCTGCGGCGTCTGGTTTCCGAAGCAGGCGCGGCGCGGGCAGATCTGCGGTACGTACATCTGTACCGGCATTTGCAGACGGTTCAGTTTCTCTCGGGCGAACAGATCGCCGCCTATAATCGCTTGCGCGGCTATGCGGCTGATCCTTGCGACGCGGTGCCGGAGGGTCATGACCCAACGATGTGGCGGATGCACAATAACTGCGAATAAACGCTCCTGCGCCCACCAGCCTGTGTATAGACACCCGTTTTCGGTGCAGACCCGCTTGCGGCGCGGACGGCGCGGCGGTAAACGCGTCTGTAACACGAGATGAGGGTTTCCATGTCGATTGACCAAAGCACTGCCGCCAAAGTGGCCAAACTGGCCCGGATCAAGGTCGAAGAGGACGCGCTGCCTGCGCTGGCAGACGAGTTCAACACCATCCTTGGGTTCATCGAACAGCTGAACGAAGTGGACGTGGAAGGGGTCGAGCCGATGACCTCGGTCACGCCGCAGCGTCTGAAACGGCGCGAGGATGTGGTCAATGACGGTAATCAGCAGGACAAGATCCTGGCCAATGCCCCCGACGCCCGCGAGGGCTTCTTTGCGGTCCCCAAGGTGGTGGAGTAAGACATGAGCGATCTGAACAAACTGGGTCTGGCCGAGGCCCGCGATGCCCTGCGCAAAGGCGACACTACCTCTGTCGAGCTGACCGAAGCCTGCCTGAAGGCCATCGAAGGCGCCGATGCGCTGAACGCCTTCGTGCACAAGACGCCCGAGATCGCGCTGGAGCGCGCAAAGGCAGCCGATGCCCGCATCAAGGAAGGCGATGCGCCTGCCATGTGCGGCCTGCCGGTCGGGATCAAGGATCTGTTCTGCACCAAGGGCGTGGACAGCCAGGCGGCCTCCAACATCCTTAAAGGCTTCAAGCCCGAGTATGAGTCGACCGTTTCGCAGAAACTGGTCGATGCCGGTTCCGTGATGCTGGGCAAACTGAACATGGACGAATTCGCCATGGGCTCGTCCAACGAAACCTCTGCCTATGGCGATGTGGTCAGCCCCTGGCGGCGTGACGGCAGCGATGCCAAGCTGACACCGGGTGGCTCCTCGGGCGGCTCTGCGGCTGCCGTGGCGGCAGACCTGTGCCTTGCGGCCACCGGCACCGACACCGGCGGCTCGATCCGTCAGCCTGCGGCCTTTACCGGCACCGTCGGCATCAAACCCACCTACGGGCGTTGCTCGCGCTGGGGCATCGTGGCCTTTGCCTCCTCGCTGGATCAGGCCGGACCGATGACCAAATCGGTGCGCGATGCGGCGATCATGCTCGAAGCCATGGCCGGGCATGATCCCAAGGACAGCACCAGCGCCGATCTGGTCGTGCCGAATTTCGAGGCGATGCTGACCGGCGACATCAAGGGCAAGAAAATCGGTATCCCGAAAGAGTACCGCATGGACGGCATGCCCGCCGAGATCGAAAAGCTCTGGGCCGATGGTACTGCCATGCTGAAGGACGCGGGCGCCGAGATCGTCGACATCTCGCTGCCGCACACCAAATACGCGCTGCCTGCCTATTACGTGATCGCCCCGGCCGAAGCCTCCTCGAACCTCGCACGCTATGACGGGGTGCGCTACGGCCACCGCGCCACGCTGGAGGCTGGCGACGGCATCACCGAGATGTACGAAAAGACCCGCGCCGAAGGCTTTGGCCACGAGGTGCAGCGCCGCGTGATGGTCGGCACCTACGTGCTGTCGGCAGGCTTCTATGATGCCTATTACAACCGCGCCCGCCGCGTTCGCACCCTGATCAAGAAGGACTTCGAAGATGTCTTTGCCGCAGGCGTGGACGCGATCCTGACACCGGCGACGCCCTCTGCTGCTTTTGGGCTGGGTGAAATGACCGATGCGGATCCAGTGCAGATGTACCTCAATGACGTCTTTACCGTCACTGTGAATCTTGCGGGCCTGCCGGGCATCTCTGTGCCTGCGGGTGTCGATGCACAGGGTCTGCCGCTGGGCCTGCAGCTGATCGGCCGCCCCTGGGAAGAGGGCGATCTGCTGAACACCGCCTATGCGCTGGAGCAGGCCGCCGGGTTTGTGGCAAAGCCGGGGAAATGGTGGTAAAACCGGCTCAAACAAGAGCATGAACCATACGACCATAAACAGGTGATCCCGATGCGCGTCTTCGTCTCCCTCGCCGCCGCTGGCAGTCTTCTGGCCCTTGCAGCTTGCAGCCCGCCAGTGCCGGACAGCGCGGCCGGGGTGGGCGTGGACGGCGATCCCTTCGCCGCCCGTCCGGCGCAGGGCACCACGATCAACGGCGATCCACTGATCCCCTCGCCTCAGGTTGTTGGCGCGCCCCTGGCGATGCCGACAGATCAAAGCGGAGCCACCTCGGTCGCTGCGGCTGGAGCCTCGGTTGGCACTGGCAGCAATGCCGATATCGCTCGCGAAACGGCAGCAGCCCTGAGTGCGGCGCAGGCCAACTCTGGCGAGGCGCCGCTTGAAGCGAGCCCGGACAACCCTGCGCCGCAGATCGTCGGCGGCAACCCGCGTCTGTCGGACGAAAACAGCTTTGATGCGGTGTCCTCGCGCCAGACCATCGAAAGCGATGCAGAGCGTCTGAAACGGCAGCGTGCGCAGTATCAGGTGGTGGAGCCGACAGCGCTGCCCACGGTCTCTGCGGGCAACCGGGATCCCAATATCGTGCAATACGCGCTCAGCACTTCGAACCCGCCGGGCAACCGCATCTTCAGCCGCACGGGTATCAACCTCAAGGCCCGCTCGTCGCGTAACTGCGCGGGCTATGCTTCGCCTGAGCTGGCCCAAGTGGCGTTTCTTGAGGCGGGCGGCCCCAAACGCGACCGCTACGCGCTGGACCCGGATGGGGATGGCTACGCCTGCGGCTGGGACCCGTCCCCCTATCGTCTGGTCCTGCGCGAAGACTCCTGATGTCCGGGGCTGACAGGGCAGGGGATGAGGCCGGGGCAATCTGGCATCCCAGCCCCAATTTCGGTCCGCGTCGTGATGGGCTGATTCCGCAGTTCGTGGTTCTGCACTATACGGCAATGGAGACGGCTGAGGCTGCTTTGCAGCGGCTGTGTGTTCCTGCGGCCGAGGTGTCGGCTCATTATCTGATCGGGCAGGATGGCACCCTCTGGCAGATGGTGGAGGAGGCGCAGCGCGCCTGGCACGCCGGTGCTGGCGAATGGTGCGGGCTGGAGGATCTCAATTCCCGGTCAATCGGGATCGAGCTGGACAATCGCGGCGATCATCCGTTTTCCGAACCGCAGATGACGCGGTTGGAGCGGTTGCTGGGCGATATCCTGCACCGCTGGGATATCGCGCCCGAGGGGGTGATCGGCCATTCGGACATGGCGCCGGGACGCAAATGCGATCCGGGTGCCCGGTTTGACTGGGCGCGGCTGGCCCGTCAGGGACTGGCCCGGCAGGTGGCGCAGGCGGATGGGCAAGGGCAGAGCCTGCTGCAGCCAGAGAGCGCCGATAAGGCGCGTTTCCGCGCCTATGCCCGCGACATCGGATATACCGCTCCGGTGGAGGATGAGACGCTTCTGGCGGCTGTGCGGCTGCGCTATCGTCCCCAGGCCCGCGGGCCGCTTTGTGCGGCGGATTTCGCGCCGCTGGGCCAGGCAGAGTTGTGGGGCTGAAAGGTGCCTGCTGTAACCACCCTTGACCTGTCAGCCCCCAGGGCCTAGGTGCAGCCCTGCGCAGAAGGCTGGACGGCCGCGCTGGGGGCTTGCCCTCCGCGAGGAAAGTCCGGACTCCCTAAAGCAACGGTGCCGGGTAACGCCCGGGCAGGGCAACCTGACGGATAGCGCCACAGAAATGAAACCGCCGTGCCCCCGGCAACGGATCAGGGCGCGGTAAGGGTGAAACGGTGGGGTAAGAGCCCACCGCGCCCCTGGCAACAGGGGCGGCACGGCAAGCCCCACCGGGAGCAACGCCAAATAGGGCCCCCGCGCGGGCAGGTCCCGGCAACGGGATACCGCCGCTAGGCATGCTTTAGCCAAGAGGGGCCGGGTTGGCAGCTAGAGGTACGCAGCAATGCGTATCGCAGATGAATGGCCGTCCATGAGGCGCAAGTCTCGGGACAGAATCCGGCTTACAGGCCTTCTGCGCAAAATATCCCCCCGAATCCTATTGACTTGGGGGGCAGTGCAGGTAAAAGCGCACGCTCATATAGGAATTTACCGAGAGGCCCCCTGCCTTTTCGGACGCAGGAGAAGCACCATGGCGAAGCCGACGACCATCAAGATCCGCCTGAACTCGACCGCGGGCACGGGCCACTTCTACGTGACCAAGAAAAACGCACGCACCATGACCGAAAAAATGGTCATCCGGAAATACGATCCGGTTGCGCGTAAGCACGTCGAGTACAAAGAAGGCAAAATCAAGTAAGCCCATCCGGCATACAGGATTTTCAAAAAGGGTCACGCCGCGCGCGTGGCCCTTTTTCGTGTTTGGAGCCGGGTTTTCGGCGGTCGTTGCAGGCGCAGGGCAGGTGAGAGCTTGTTCGAATTTGAAAAAATTACCCGATAGTTTAGCCGCCTGTACGAAAGGATAGTTCCCCTTTTCGCCTCATTTCAGTCGTAACTTGTTTACGTGGGTAAATGAGACAAGTGGGTGATAGTATGTTCAGGCGTATCTTGTTCAGCGTGGTTTTTGCCGTGGCCGTGGCGCCCTCTCCGGAGGCGACGATTGCGGGCGTGGTGCCGGTTCCGGCGCCGGTGATGGCCGGGCCGCTGTCCCTGACCGCTGGTCGAACTCAGCAGCCTGCGACAGCGCCGCGCTCGGGCAGCCAGACCCTGCGGGTCGAGGTGCAGGGCCGGGCCCTATCGCTCTCTGTGGTGCGGGCAGGTTCGACCGGGCTCGCGGTGCTCAGCGCCCCTGCGCATAGCGTGATTGGCAACCTGCCTGACATGACCCCTGCGGATTTCCAGACCATTGCGGCGCGCGAAAGCGGCTGCAGCGTCTCAGGTGAGGTTCAGGTGCTCGGCAGCGACCGGGGCACGGTCGCCCTTGCCACCGGTCTAAGCTGCTCCTGAGCCGCCTCTCAGCTCGTTTGAGGACCTGCGGAGATGATCTTCAGGCCCGCCATTCCGCAACGGTCGTGACCGGCTGCAATCCCATGCTGCTCATCAACCCGGCTGAGGCCGTGTCAAAGACGGCAAAGCTTGTGGTCAACGTGTCGATGCCAAGTGTCTGACAGCGGGATTTCACTTCTGTCACCAGTGCTTGACCAACTCCCAGACGGCGGAATGGCGGATCCACGGCAATATGATGCAACTGGATCCGTTTGCCGCCGCGCATCACCGGCAGGTGAGGCTGGTCTTCGATCTCATAGATAGCATAGCCCATTAGGGCGCCTGCGGGGCTTTGCGCGGCGATTGCCTGTATTCCATCCTTTTCCATCCAGTCCGACAGCCAGTCAGCAATGTCACTGTCCGCCGGGGCAGACGGGTAGCGGAGCGGTTGTTCTTCCGCGTGCTGTGCATGTAGGTCCCGCAGCAAGGGAACAATACGCCCTGCGTCGCGGGCAGTGATATCGGTAATCTTCATCTTCTAAATCCTGTGGTCCGTTCAAAAGGCCCAGCCAAAAAAGAAACGGCTGGGCATAAAGAAAGGGCGGATCGCTGTGATCCGCCCCTTGCTGAAGTCTTGGTATGGCCGGTGGCGTTATTCGCGGTTCCCAAGCAGCTGAAGCAGCATCATGAAGAGGTTGATGAAGTCCAGATACAGGCTGAGGGCGCCCATGATCGCGGCTTTGCCCAGCCACTCCTGATCGCCGGATTCGGCCATCTGCAGGTAGGTGTTCTTGATGTTCTGGGTGTCATAGGCGGTGAGGCCTGCAAAGATCAGAACGCCGATCACCGAGATAGCAAAGGCCATGGCGGAGGACGCCAGGAAGATGTTCACCACCGAAGCCACGATCAGGCCGATCAGCCCCATGATCAGGAAGGTGCCCATTGCGGAAAGGTCTTTCTTGGTGGTGTAACCCACCAGGGAAAGGCCCGCGAATGCGATGGCGGTGATCAGGAATACCTGAACGATCGATTCACCGGTGAAAACCAGGAAGATCGAGCTGATCGACAGGCCCATGACGGCTGCGAAGGTGTAGAACACCAGCTGCGCGGCCGAGGCCGACAGGCGGTTGATGGCGGCGCCAAAGCCGAACACGAACGCGAGCGGCGCGAACATGATCACCCACTTCAGCGGCGACGCGTAGATCGCATAGCCGAGGCTGGTCAGGTATTTGTCGGCGCTCAGCTGTGCAGAGGCGGCCGACGGATCGGTTGTCACCGCGAGGCCCGCGATGGCCCAGGCGGCCAGAAAGGTGATGAACGTGCCCACGGACATGGTGCCGTAGACTTTGTTCATATGGGCGCGTAGGCCCGCATCGATCTCGGCAGTGCGTGCGCCTGCTGTAGAACGAATGGTGTCAAACTGTGCCATGTATCATGGTCTCCGTTTTCAAAAAGTCTCCCCAGTTGCGCGGAACAGCCAGTTCAACGGCCATGCACAACATTCCCGTCAAATATCGGGTCAAAGCCCATACGGTTCAAGTCTGCGATGAAAAGATTTGCCGCAAAAACATGAAAAGGCGCACCATTACAGCGGGTGCGCCTTCAGTCGTCATTTGTCATCTGTGAGGTCTCTGTCAGCGCGTCCAGGAATCCGGTGCGTCCCAGAACGGGCGGCGGGCCTCTTCCTTGGCGGCGTCGCGGCTGATGCCGATGTCTGCCAGCGCCTCAGCGTCCAGTTTTGCCAGCGCGCGCCGCTGGCGGGTCAGAGCGAATGCGCCTTTGATGCGATCCGCGAGGCCGCGGCGGGGTTTCGGGCTGACCGAGGTGGTGGAGATATAGGTCATGGCTCTTGTCCTTTCTTTCGTTCGTGATGGTATCTTGGGTCTTTATCAATTCTGTTGATGTATATGGGGGAGTGTGATTAATATTGGAAACGAATGTTTTTGATATCTTCCATCAGAGGTCGTGATGATTAGAAATTTGGATCTGACGACGCTGCGCTCATTTGTGGCAGTGGCAGACAACGGTGGCGTGACACGCGCAGCAGGTTTTTTGCATCTCACTCAATCGGCGGTTTCGATGCAGTTGAAACGGCTGGAGGAGTTGCTGGGGCTTGAACTGCTGGACCGGTCGGGGCGCTCCATTGCCCTGACCCCATCGGGGGAACAGCTGCTCGGTTATGCTCGCCGCATGGTCGCGCTCAATGACGAGGTGATCACCCGGCTGACCGATCAGGCTTTTGAAGGTGAGGTGGTGCTGGGGGTGCCGCATGACGTGGTCTATCCGGTCATCCCGCGCGTACTACAGCGGTTCAACACCAGCTTTCCCCGCGTCAGCGTCAATCTGGTGACCTCGAATACCCGCGATCTGAAGGCCGGCTTCGCCAAAGGGGCCTATGACCTGATCCTGACGACCGAAGGAACTGCGGGCGAGGGCGGCGAGCCCATCCACGAAATGCCGCTGCGCTGGATCGGGGCGGTGAACGGCTCCGCCTGGCGGCAGCAACCGCTGCGTCTTGGCTTTTGCCGCAACTGTATTTTCCGGGCCTCTGCAACCGCAGCACTGGATGAGGTTGGGATCGAGTGGGATATGGCGGTGGACAGCGAATCCGACCGCACGGTTGAGGCCACGGTGAGTGCTGACCTTGCCATTGGCGTTCTGCTGGAAGGTACCCAACCGGCCCATCAGGAGGTTATCGAACACGGCGGCGTGCTGCCTGCCTTGCCGGTGCAGCAGATCAACCTCTATGGCGCGGATCGGGTGCGGGCCGAGTATGTTGGCGATCTTGCCAATATCATTCGGCAGGGATTTGCTGCGCTGCGTCCGGCGCAGTTGCGCGCAGCGGGCTGATCAAAGGGGCTGAGGGAGTAAAAGGCTCTCGAAAAGGGATGTGATCGCCATGGCCCTATAACCGAGCGATGGCGATTTCCCGGTTCTATTTACCTTTCACGGGGTAATAACGACCTTCCCGGTCGAGGCCCGGCTGCGCAGCAGCTCCATTCCTTCCGCGACCTGCGACAGTGGCAGGACGTGGCTGATATGAGGTTTGATCCGACCGGCTGCGTGCCAGTCGAACAGAGTTGCAAAGGCCTGCTGAATGACCTCTGGCCGGGCTTTCATGTAGCCGCCGATATAAAAGCCGATCACGGTCAGGTTCTTGACCAGAAGATGATTGGCCGGGATCTGGGGCACTTCGCCGCTGGCAAACCCGATCGGTAGCAGTCGCCCGCAGGGGTTAGTCGCCCTAAAGGCAGCTTTCCACACCGGGCCCCCGACCGCATCATAGACAACATCGGCGCCGCCCAGGTCCTTTACGATGCTGCGCAGATCCTCGCTGTCGTCGATCAAGTGATCCGCTCCAGCGGCCCGGGCCACCTCCAGTTTGTCGGTGCCGCGCGCATGAGCAATAACGCGGGCGCCCATCAGCTTTCCAATCTCCACTGCGGTCAGCCCAACGCCTCCGGCGGCGCCGGTGACAAGCAGGGTTTCGCCCGGTTGCAACCGGGCGCAGTGATCCAGCGCCACCAGGCTGGTGCCATAGGCGATCTGCAGCGCGGCGGCGTGTTCAAAACTCATGCTGTCCGGAATGCGGACCGCGCGGCTGGCGTCAAACACACCTTCTTCAGCCAAGCCACCTTGACCGCAGAAGACTGCAACCCGGTCACCGATCTTGAACTCTGTTACCGTTTCTCCCAGCGCGGTTACCGTGCCAGAGACCTCCAAGCCCGGTACGAAGGGCAGGGTGGGGGTGTCCTGATAAGTGCCTTTCTGCATCAGAAGATCCGCGAAATTCAGCCCGCAGGCGGCGATCCTGACAGCGATCTGGCCTGCAGCCGGAGCCGGGCAGGCAATTTCGATCAGTTCCGGGGCGGCGTCGAAGGCGGTGACCTGATAAGCCTGCATGATGTCCTCTTGGTTTTGCCGCGCGAAAGGTGATTCGTTGCGTGACTGTTTGACAACAGACGCCGCAAATTCACCTCGCTATTTATGGGGAGGCATTATTTCACATGTTGTTGGTCGCATTAGCATGACAAAATGATGCATGAAATCATGTATTTGGATATCTTCAACCGCGACTGACCTTTGTCGCACTTGAATTCAACCGTGGAGGTCGTAAGCTCAGCTGAGGGGTTGAGCCTCTGTCGCGGTTTTAGAAGGTCCGGTAACGCGGGCCAGTGTTGATATCCTGACGGATTTAGCAATCATCGCGGCTACTTGGGCGCGAACCACTTTGGTATAACTAGGAGATAGCACATGGCTCATCCTGTAGATGTGCATGTCGGCAAACGGATCCGTCACCGTCGCTGGCTAATTGGTATGACACAGCAGCAACTGGCCGAGAAAGTCGGCATCAAGTTCCAGCAAATTCAGAAATATGAAACCGGTGCCAACCGGGTCAGCGCCTCCCGCCTTTGGGATATTTCTGACGCGATGGACGTCCCGGTCAGTTTCTTCTTTGATGGTCTACAGGAAGAGGATAAGGCCCCTGCCGACAAGGCAGACAAGGCGTCGGTGCCTGAGGATCTGATGGGCGATAAAGAGGCCTTGGATCTGGTGCGTTCCTATTACGCGATCCCCGAGAACCAGCGCAGGCGATTGTTCGAGCTGGCCCGTGTGCTCAGCGACGCAGCCTGAAAGTGAAAAGACCCTTCGGGGTCTTTTTTCTTGAATAGCGTGCGGCCAGATGGCACCGCCATCGCATGACACAGAACCCTGATTCCGATTTGGACGTTGCGCAGAAGATGGCCGATGCGGCCGGCGCAGCGATCCTGCCGTATTTCCGTAGCGCCACTCTTGGAGCGGACAACAAGCTGGAGGACGGGTTCGATCCGGTCACCGTCGCCGATCGCGAGGCCGAGCTGGCGATGCGGGCGGTGCTGGCGCAGCTGCGCCCTGATGATGGTATCCTGGGCGAGGAATTCGCTCCCGTCGAAGGCAGCTCTGGCCGGACCTGGGTTCTGGATCCTATCGATGGCACCCGCGGTTTCATCAGCGGCACGCCGACCTGGGGGGTGCTGATCGCCATGTCCGAGGCAGACGGCCCCGTGCTGGGCGTGATCGATCAGCCCTACACCGGCGAACGCTTTATCGGCGCGCCCGGGCTGGCGCAGATGACCGGGCCACAGGGCGCACGCGATCTGGCGACCCGCAACGGCACGGCGCTGGATCAGGCGATCCTTTTCACCACCTTCCCCGAAGTCGGCACCCCTGAAGAACGTGCCGGGTTCGAACGTGTCTCCGGAAAGGTCCGGCTGACGCGCTATGGCATGGACTGCTACGCCTATGCACTGCTGGCGGCGGGGCAGATCGATCTGGTTATCGAGGCAGGCCTCAACGCCTATGACGTGCAAGCTCCGATCGCAGTGATCCAGGCTGCAGGCGGTGTCGTTACTGATTGGGAGGGCGGCCCGGCTCATGAAGGCGGTCGGGTGCTGGCCGCCGCCAATGCCGAGTTGCACGCAGCGGCGCTGGCCCTATTGAAAAACAGCTGATCAGGTCCCGTCCGGGGCTTGAGCGCGGCCATGGCAGTGCTGTATAGCACCGCCACGGCCCGAGTCCTTTACCCGTATTCTGTCGGGCCAGTTCACACTTCCAAAACCGAAACGGGTGATAAAGGAGTGTGAACCAATGCAGGAAATCCTGATTCAAAATGCCACCACCGTCATCACCATGGATGATGCGGACCGCGTATTGCACGATGCAGATGTTCTGATCCGGGGCGGTCAGATTGCCAAGGTGGGGCAGGGGCTGCGCACGACAGGGCAGATCCTCTCTGGCCGGGGCTGCGTGGTGACGCCAGGCCTCGTCAATACGCACCACCATCTCTACCAGAACCTTACGCGCGCAGTGCCCGGGGCGCAGGACGCGCTGCTGTTTGGCTGGTTGCAACGGCTCTATCCGATCTGGGCGCGCTTTGGTCCGGAGGAGATGTTCGTCTCTGCCCAGCTGGGACTGGTGGAACTGGCCCTCTCCGGCTGTACGCTCAGCTCTGATCATCTGTACCTCTATCCCAACGGCGCGCGGCTGGAGGATACCATCCATGCCGCCCGCGAGGTCGGTTTGCGGTTTCACCCCACACGCGGCGCCATGAGCATCGGGGAAAGCGACGGGGGATTGCCGCCGGATAGCCTGGTCGAGCAAGAGACGTCCATTCTTGAAGATATGATCCGCGTGGTTGATGGCTTTCACGACGCCTCTGAGGGCTCCATGTGCCGGGTGGGGCTTGCGCCCTGTTCGCCGTTTTCGGTCAGCCGCGACCTGATGCGGGATGCGGCGTTGCTGGCGCGTGACAAGGGCGTGATGCTGCATACCCATCTGGCCGAAAACGATGAGGATATCGCCTATTCCGAAGCGCAGTTCGGCTGCCGTCCCGGCCAATATGCCGAGGAACTGGGCTGGACCGGCGATGACGTTTGGCATGCGCATTGCGTCAAGCTGGACGCGCAGGAAATCGATCTGTTTGCGCGCACCCGGACCGGCGTGGCGCATTGCCCCTGTTCCAATTGCCGCCTTGGCAGCGGTATCGCACCGGTACGGGCGATGCGCGATGCCGGGGTGCCGGTGGGGCTGGGCGTTGATGGCTCGGCCAGCAACGATATCGCCAACTTGATCGGCGAGGCGAGGCAGGCCATGCTGCTACAGCGGGTTGCGCAGGGCGCTGACGCCATGAGCGCCTATGAGGCGCTGGAAATCGCCACCCGTGGCGGCGCTGATATTCTGGGTCGTCCCGATTGCGGTCGGCTCAGCCCCGGCAAACGCGCCGACGTGGCAGTCTGGGATGTGACCGGCGTTGCCTCCAGCGGCAGCTGGGACCCGGCGGCCTTGCTGCTGGCCGGGCCGACACAGGTCAAGCATCTGTTCGTGGAAGGGCGTCAGATCATCTCGGCAGGCGAGGTCACCAGCCTTGAGCTGCCGCGGCTGATCGAACGCCATGGGCAGCTGGCCCGCGCCTTGGCCGAGAAGGCGTAACGGAAGGCTGCAGGCGGGGCGGGGCGTCAGACCTGCCGCCCGCCGATCCAGACTTCGGACACAGCCCGGTCATCACCCATCATGATGGTGGCAAAGGCGGCCTCCCAGATGTCATCGGCGCGGGCGGCGCGCTGGGCGATGGCGGGGGTGGAGGCGAGATCGAGCACCACAAGATCGGCCTCCATGCCCGGGGCGACATTGCCAATCTTGTCTTCGAGCCGCAGCGCCGTGGCCGAGCCTTGCGTTGCCAGCCACAACAGCTGGGCCGCGTGCAGGGGGGTGCCGCGCAGCTGGCCGATCTCATAGGCTGACGCCATCGTGCGCAGCATGGAAAAGCTGGAGCCGCCGCCGGTGTCGGTGGCAAGGCCGATCCGCTGCCCTTCGGCCATCAGCCCGGCCATATCGAACAGCCCGGACCCGATGAAGGTGTTCGAGGTAGGGCAATGCACCAGCGCGGCGCCATGTTCGCGCAGCCGGTCACGTTCGCGCGGTTCCAGATGGATGGCATGTCCGTAAAGGCCACGTGCGCCCAACAGGCCAAAGGCCTCGTAGGTGTCCAGATAATCGCGGGCATCCGGGAACAGATCCTTGACCCAGGCGATCTCATCCGTTTGTTCACTCAGATGGGTTTGCATCAGGCAGCTGGGGTTGGCGGCCCAGAGGGCGCCGATGGCCTCTAGTTGTTCAGGGGTAGAGGTGGGGGAGAACCGCGGCGTGATCGCATAGTCCAGCCGGTCGATCCCGTGCCAGCGCGCGATCAGCGCCGCACTGTCGTCATAGGCAGACTGAACCGTATCCTGCAGCCCTTCTGGGGCGTTGCGGTCCATACAGGTTTTACCCGCCACAACCCGTTGCCCGCGCGCCTGCGCCGCCGTGAAGAAGGCATCAACGCTTTCGGGGTGGATGGTGCAATAGCTGCAGACCGTGGTGGTGCCATGGGCAGCGGTCAGGTCCAGATAGCGGGCCGAAATCTCATCGGCATAGGCACGATCACCAAAGCGCATCTCCTCGGGGAAGGTATAGCTGTTCAGCCAGTCGATCAGCCGCTTGCCCCAGCTGGCAATAATGGCGGTCTGTGGATAGTGCACATGCGCATCGACGAAGCCGGCAAGAATCAGCTTCTCCCCGTGATCATGCAACGCGGCTGCGGGAAACCTCTGGCGCAGATCGTCAAAGCTGCCGACGGCGGCAATCTTCCCATCCTGCACTGCCACTGCCTCGCTCAGCCTTGCCGCTTCCTGCGGTGCCTCGGTGGCAAAGGGGGAGCCTTGAAAGGACAGGACCTGTCCCCGCAGGATGTGGGCGTTGCTCATGATGTGCTGTCCTTTCGTGCGAATTCACCGCATGCAGGATACGCGCGGCGCGCGCGGCGGTAAATTGTGTCATTGTCATTGTTTTCCGGTAGCAGCTTCTTCTATTCATGGGACAAGCATCGGAAGGGGCAGCGTATGAGCACAGGCGACGAGACCATCGGGACCGACAAGGGCCAGGACGACGCCTATATGTTGGATCGCCGCCGCGTGGCGCAGATCCTTTATGCTGTGGATACCAACGACAAGGCCGAGCTGGCGAACCTGATGGAGCCGCTGCACGCGGCCGACATCGCCGACCTTCTGGAGCAGGTGAACGCCTATGACCGGGCCCGGCTGATCCGGCTTTATGACCGCGAATTCGACGGCGAAATCCTGTCAGAACTGGACGAGGCGATCCGCGAGGAAGTGATCGCGATCCTCAACCCGCAGGTTTTGGCTGAAGCAGTCCGGGATCTGGACAGCGACGATGTGGTCGACCTGCTGGAGGACCTTGAAGAGCCGCAGCAGGAAGCCATTCTCGACGCGTTGGAGGATTCCGACCGGGTCGCGATCGAGCAATCGCTGAGCTACCCGGAAAACTCCGCCGGCCGCCTGATGCAGCGCGAAGTGGTGATGGCGCCGGAACACTGGACGGTGGGGCAGGCGATTGATTTCATGCGCGAAAGGTCGGACCTTCCAGCGCAGTTCTATCACGTGGTCATGGTCAGTCCGCGCCTGCATCCGGTGGGCAATGTCACTCTTGGCCGGATCATGTCGGCCCGACGCGAGGTACCGCTTACCGATCTCAGGGAAGAAACCTTCCAGGTCATTCCCGCCGATCAGGACGAGGAAGACGTGGCCTATGCTTTTAACCAGTATCACCTGATTTCGGCCCCGGTGGTCGATGACGAGGGGCGTCTTGTGGGTGTCATCACCATCGATGATGCCATGGCGGTTCTGGATGAAGAGCACGAAGAAGACATCCTTCGCCTGGCCGGTGTCGGCGAAGGCAGCCTGTCGGACCGGGTGATTGACACCACCAAGCGGCGGTTCCCCTGGCTGGCGGTCAACCTGGTAACGGCCGTGCTGGCGTCGATGGTGATTTCAATGTTCGAAGATACCATCGCCCGGTTCGTGGCCCTCGCCGTGCTGATGCCCATCGTGGCCTCGATGGGCGGCAATGCCGGCACCCAGTCGCTGACGGTGGCGGTGCGTGCGCTGGCCACACGCGACCTGACAGGATCAAACGTCTGGCGGGTGATCCGGCGTGAGGTTCTGGTGGGGCTGGTCAACGGTCTGATCTTTGCCGTTGTGATGGGCTGTGTCGGGCTGTTGTGGTTCGGCTCGCCGCAGCTTGGCGCGGTGATTGGCGTCGCGATGGTCATCAATCTGGTCGTGGCAGGCCTCGCCGGGACCGTGGTGCCGGTTATGCTGGAAAAAATGAATGTGGACCCGGCACTTGCCTCGGGGGCTTTTGTGACGACGGTGACCGATATCGTTGGGTTCTTTGCCTTCCTCGGTCTGGCTGGGCTGGTTCTTCTCTAGGCATTCAATCCCGGCAAAGGAGGGAGCAATGGCGGATCTGGCAGCGATCAAGGCACAAGCGCGCAAGGCGGCCTTTGCCCGGCGCAAGGAGGCCTTCGACATGGGAAAACCCGGTGCCGCCGGGCATCTGTCCGAGGTGCTGGCCGGGTATCGCGGTGTTCCACTGTCCGGATACATGCCGATCCGAACCGAGATTGATCCGCTGCCTGCCATGGCCGAAGCCGCAGCCCATGGAGTCGTCGGCGTACCGGTGATCGAAGGTGCAGGTCTGCCCTTGCGGTTCAGCCGCTGGCAGCCCGATGCGCCGCTGCGCGAGGGACCGTTCGGGGCGATGGTGCCTGCGGTGGATGACTTCTTTGAACCCGAGATCCTGATTGTGCCGCTGGTGGCCTTTGATCTGTCCGGCGGGCGGCTTGGCTATGGTGGCGGCTTTTATGACCGCACGCTGGAGCTCTTGCGCAGCAAGCGAGCAACGCTGGCCATCGGCTTTGCCTTTGATGCGCAGGAGGCGGCTGATCTGCCGCTGGAGCCGACCGATCAGCCGCTTGACATGATCGTGACCGAAAGCCGTATCCTCCAGTTTTCCCGATAGGGAAGGGGCTTAGGTCGCATATGGCTCGCGGGATTTGAGGCGAAAAACGCCACATAGGGCGCAGCGGGGGCTTGTTCCCCGTCGCAGCGCCGCCTAGGACTGAGCCATGAGAATTCTGTTTCTAGGCGATGTGATGGGCCGCGCGGGGCGCCGTGCCATCACCGAAAACCTGCCGCGACTGCGCAAGGAGTGGCGGCTGGATTTTGTTGTGGTCAACGGCGAGAACGCGTCGAATGGCATGGGGCTCAGCGGCGATCACGCCAAGCTTCTGCTTGATGCCGGAGCTGATTGTCTGACCCTTGGCGATCATGCCTTTGATCAAAAGGACATGATGCAGTTCATCGAAAAGGAACCGCGTATCATCCGGCCACTGAATTTTGCAAAAGGCGCACCGGGGCGGGGGCACCGCCTGTTCGACGCGCCCGGCGGGCGCAAGGTGCTGGTAACGCAGGCGCTGGGTCAGGTGTTCATGAAACGGGCCTATGACGATCCCTTTGGCGCTGTCGAAGGCGTGCTGAAGGCGCACCCGCGCGGCGGGCTGGCGCAGGCGGTGATCGTCGACATGCATTGCGAGGCGACCTCGGAAAAGATGGCGATGGGGCATTTCTGCAATGGCCGGGCCTCGCTGGTGGTCGGCACCCACACTCATGTCCCCACCGCTGATGCGCAACTCCTGTCCGAAGGCACCGGTTATCTGACCGACGCGGGTATGTGCGGCGACTACAATTCCGTCATCGGCATGGACAAGGCCGAACCGATGCGCCGGTTCCTGACTGGCATGCCCAAAAGCCGCTTCACCCCGGCGGAAGGGGAGGCGACCCTGTCGGGTGTCTTTGTCGTAACAGACGACCGCACCGGCGCGGCCAAGGAAATCCACATGGTCCGGGACGGTGGTCTGCTGCAAGGCGCGGCGCCGGTCTGATCCACTAACCTCCCGCTCCGGCCACCAAATGTGCATTGAAATCATCGTGAGATGCCAAATGCTTGTGGCCGGGGTGCAGAAGTGCTTGCTCCGCAATTTAGGATCGGGGACACTCTGTGCCGGTCTGGCATAATGGGCGGGACCGCAGCATCGCAAACCAGGTGGGATATTTGCCGCACATGCATGTCTTTCAAGTCGCTCAGAACGGCAGCGCCCTGATCACCCTTCTGATCGTCGCACTGATGTTTCTGGCCTTTCTGAAGGAAACCTACCCGACCGAGGTGGTGGCCCTCGCTGGGGTGTCTCTGATGCTGATCACCGGCGTTCTGCCTTATGATGCGGCGCTGCCGGTGCTTTCCAACCCGGCGCCGTGGACGATTGCGGCGATGTTCATCATCATGGGAGCCTTGGTGCGCACCGGGGCGCTGGATGCCTTTACCGCGATTGCCCGCAAACAGGCCGAGGTCAGCCCCAAGCTGGCCGTTGCCATGTTGATGGCCTTCGTCGTGGGCGCCTCTGCCATCGTCTCTAATACGCCGGTGGTGGTTGTGATGATCCCGGTGTTCATCCAGATCTCCCGCACGCTGGATGTCTCGGCCTCCAAGATGCTGATCCCGCTCAGCTATGCGGCGATCCTGGGTGGCACGCTGACGCTGATCGGCACCTCGACCAACCTCTTGGTGGATGGTGTGGCCCGGGCACAGGGTTTGGCGGCTTTCAGCATTTTCGAAGTCACGCCGCTAGGGGTCATTCTTGTGATCTGGGGCATGGTCTACCTGCGCTTCATCGCGCCGCGGCTGCTGCCGGACCGGGACAATCTGGCCAACCTGCTGAGTGATCGGTCAAAGATGAAATTCTTCACCGAGGCGGTTATTCCCCCCGAAAGCAACCTGATCGGCCGTGAGGTTTCCGGCGTTCAGCTGTTCAAACGTCCCGGCGTGCGCCTGATTGACGTCATCCGCGGCGATGTTTCGCTGCGCCGAAACCTCAAAGGCGTCGAGCTGCAGGTCGGGGACCGGGTGGTGCTGCGCACACAGATGACCGAGCTTCTGAGCCTGCAAAGCAACAAGGAATTGAAGCGCGTCGATCAGGTGTCGGCGGTGGAGACCAAGACTGTCGAGGTTCTGATCACCCCCGGTTGCCGTCTGGTCGGGCGCTCGCTGGGTGCCATGCGCCTGCGTCGCCGCTATGGTGTCTATGTGCTGGCGGTGCACCGGCGCAATCAGAACATCGGTGTGCAGCTCGACGATTTGGTGGTGCGGGTCGGCGATACCCTGCTGCTGGAAGGCGCCCCAGCGGATATTCAGCGTCTTGCGGCAGATACGGATATGGCCGATGTCTCTCAGCCGACGCAGCGGGCCTATCGCCGCAGCCACGCACCCCTTGCGATTGCTGCGCTCCTCGGGATCGTGCTGTTGGCCGCGCTGGGTGTTGCACCGATCCTGCTGCTGTCGGTTGTCGCGGTGGCGCTGGTGCTGGTCAGCCGCTGCATCGACGCGGATGAGGCGTTTTCCTTTGTCGACGGGCGGCTATTGGCGCTGATTTTCTCGATGCTGGCGATTGGCGCTGCGCTGGAAAGCTCGGGCGCGGTTGCGCTGATCGTCAATGCCATCGCACCGGGCCTGTCCGGCCTGCCGCCCTTCCTGCTGGTCTGGGCGGTCTATCTGCTGACGTCGGTGCTGACCGAGCTGGTGTCGAACAATGCGGTGGCGGTGGTGGTGACCCCCATCGCCATCGGGCTTGCCCAGGCGATGGGGCTGGATCCGCGTCCGCTGGTTGTTGCGGTGATGGTGGCAGCCTCGGCATCCTTTGCGACGCCCATCGGCTATCAGACCAATATGCTGGTCTATGGTCCGGGTGGCTACAAGTTCACTGATTTCCTGCGCGTGGGCATTCCGCTGAACCTCAGCATCGGCCTGCTGGCCTCGGCCCTTATCCCGCTTTTCTGGCCTCTTTGAGGCGCGATTACATCGGCCAGAAGAACAGGATGGCCGGGATCGAAACCGCGATCACCAGGATTTCCAGCGGCAGTCCCATGCGCCAGTAATCGCCGAACTGATAGCCACCGGGACCCAGCACCAGCGTGTTGTTCTTGTGGCCGATGGGAGTCAGAAACGCCGCAGAGGCCGCCACGGCGACCGCCATCAGGAACGGGTCTGGGGAGACATTCAGCGCCGTTGCCATCTGGATACCCACCGGGGCCGCAACAATGGCCGTGGCCGTGTTGTTCAGCACATCTGACAGTGTCATTGTGACCACCATCAGTACGGTCAGGATCGCCCAGGCAGGCAGGCCTTCGGTCAGGCCGATCAGGCCGTTGGCGATCAGTTGGGTACCGCCGGAACTGTCAAGTGCGGCGCCGAGTGGGATCATCGAACCCAGAAGAACGACCACAGGCCATTCGACGTGATCATAGATTTCCGCCACCGGCAGGATCTTTGTCAGCACATAGGCAATTGCCACCAACCCCAGTGCCACTGGCAGGTAGACAAGGCCCACCGAGGCCGCCGCTACAGCTGCAGCAAACAGGCCGATGGCCATCCATGTTTTATCATTGGCGGTGACGGATAGGCCCCGTTGGGCCAGTGGCAGGCAGCCAAGCCATTCGGTCACATCGGCGCTGCGGTCGCGCGGGCAGAGCAGCAACAGGATATCGCCCGGCTCGATGGTGGTCTGGCGGATATGGCTGGTCAGACGCCGCCCTTGCCGGGAAATACCCAGCAGAACCGTGCTTTGGCGCCAGGCAAGGCCGACGGCCTGGGCGCTGCGCCCGTTGACGCGCGCGGTTTCCGGCACCACCACCTCGACCAGTTCCAGCCCTTCGCCTGCGGCGGTCAGTTTTTCCTGCCGCGCGGCATCGGCAAAATCGAGCGACAGCGCTGTGCGGAATTCGTCCAGCGCCTCGGGCGTGGCTTCGATCACCAGCGTGTCGGCGGCCCGCAGGCTGTATGCGGCGGCACGACCATAAAGCCGTTTGCCGTCCCGGATCAGACCCAGAATCGCCACGTCCGCCTTTTCCGCCTCGCTGTCCAGCTCTCCCAGGCGTTTGTCGATCAGGGGGGACTCTTCGGGCACTGTCAATTCGGCGATGTAATCGGCGATTTGCGCCTCAGAGGCGCCGGCGGCGTTCTTGCGCTGCGGGATCAGACGCCAGCCAATCAGAGCCACAAACGCGAGACCGGCAACCGAGGCAACGAGGCCGACCGGGGCGAAGTCGAACATCTGGAAGGGTTCGCCAAGGGCTTCATGGCGGATCGAGGCGATAATGATGTTGGGCGGGGTGCCGATCAGCGTGACCATGCCGCCAAGGATTGTCGCAAAACTCAGCGGCATCAGGCTCAACCCCGGGGCGCGGCCCGCCTTGCGCGCGGTCTGGATATCCACCGGCATCAGCAGGGCGAGGGCCGCGACATTGTTCATGAAGGCTGACAGAACCGCGCCGATGCCGCCCATCAGGCTGATATGCAGACCCAGAGTGCGACTGCTGTCGACCAGCGTGCGGGTGATCAGGAAGACGGCACCGGACCGCACCAGCCCGGCCGAAACGATCAGCACAAGCGCCACCACCAATGTGGCGGGATGGCCGAAACCGGCAAAGGCATCCTTGGCCGGGACAACGCCGATCACCACAGCCACCATCAGCGCCGAAAAGGCCACCAAATCATAGCGGTAGCGCCCCCAGAGCAGCATCCCGAAGACCGCTGCGAAGATGATGAAAAGAATGCCCTGGTCGAATGTCATTGCTGCCTGTCCCTGGTTGAACCCGGGATGAAGCCCTGCAAACGCCGGGACGGTCATTCCGGTAATGGGGGCAGTGTCGCGCAAAGCCGCAGCCGATGCCAGTACTGGCCTGAAAGCCGGACGGATTTGTGTGCCTCAAGCTTTGAGGCGTGCTGCTGAGGTGGCTTTGGCACCAATCTCTTGCGGCCCGCGATGCAGGGCTGTATCAAACGCCCCGACAAGATCAATCGGTAGAAATGGAGGCTGGCGCATGGCAGGCCACTCAAAATGGGCGAATATTCAGCACCGCAAGGGTCGTCAGGACGCCGCGCGTTCAAAGCTTTTTTCCAAACTGGCCAAGGAAATCACCGTGGCCGCGAAGATGGGCGACCCGGATCCTGAAAAGAACCCGCGCCTGCGTCTTGCGGTGAAAGAGGCCAAGAGCCAATCGGTCCCCAAGGACGTGATCGAACGCGCGATCAAAAAGGCGATCGGCGGCGATGCGGAAAACTATGACGAGATCCGCTATGAAGGCTACGGGCCGAACGGCGTTGCGGTGATCGTCGAGGCGATGACCGACAACAAGAACCGGACCGCTTCGACGGTGCGCTCGACCTTTACCAAGAACGGCGGCAACCTTGGCGAGACCGGCTCGGTCGGCTTCATGTTCGACCGCAAGGGTGAGGTGACCTATCCGGCTTCGGTTGGCGATGCGGACACCGTGATGATGGCCGCCATCGAAGCGGGCGCCGAGGATGTCGAAAGCTCGGAAGATGGTCATATCATCTACTGCGCCGACACCGATCTCAACGATGTCTCCAACGCGCTCGAAGCGGAGCTGGGCGAGTCTGAATCGACCAAGCTGATCTGGAAGCCGACCACCACCACAGAGCTGGACCTGGAAGGCATGCAGAAGCTGATGAAGCTGGTCGATGCGCTTGAAGATGACGACGATGTGCAGCGCGTCACCACCAACTTCGAAGCCTCGGACGAGGTCATGGCGCAGCTGTAACGCGGCTATATTACCTTCGTAGTACAAGACAAAGGCCCGCCAATCTGGCGGGCCTTTTGCGTTTGGGCTCCCGGGTGCCGAAAGGTCAGTCCAGCTTGCGGTAGCTGAGGAAATTACCGCCGGGCAGATACATCAGGGTCATTTCGAAATCGGACATGCTGTCGATGGCATAGCAGTAGCTCTCGCCGGTCTCTTCCTCGCGCGCATAAAGGTAAGGGCCTGCGCCCTGAAAACTGTCACACCAGTCTGACACGGAAATATAGTCGCGTCCGGTGATGGCACCGTCATATGTGTTGTCGCGCTCAGACCCCAGAATGTTGAACTGGGAATTGGGATCATCGACCGAGTACCAACTGCCTTGCATCCGGTTCAGGATCGAATCCGCGTTGGTCCAGGGACGAATGGTGATATCGCGCAGCACAACATCCGCGCTGCGGTCGTAAATGGCTTCCAGATCGCCCTGAACCTCGATGGGCGTGCCGGGGTCCAGTTTCTCCATGATGGCAAAGACGAACTGCGGCGTGCGCCCGTCATCGGAGACGTAGAACTTGGTGCCGTCGGCGTGAAAGCTGCAGGTGCGGGCGCCCTCATAGGTGCAGTCCTGCAGGTTGGCCATGTTGGAATAGGGCTCGCCATAGGTGCCCGCCGGGGCGGGGCCTGTGGCTGGAGCAGGTGCCGGTGGCGGAGGGGCGGGCTTCGGTGTGGTTTCGCTCTTGCTGGTGGAATTGTCCACCAGCGTCAGGGTGAACTGTTTCGCGGTCTTGCCGGTGTCCAGTTTGCGGAAGCCGGTGCTCTCATATCCCCGTGCGGCACACTCGGAATCTCCCGATATTGTGAAGGCCTGTGAGGTGGTGCAGAAGGTGAAATCACCGCTGGCAAAGGCCGAACCCGAAGAATTGGCACGGTAGTAATAGTAGCGATTCTTCAGATCCCCGCCGAGCGGCGTCTTGCAATCGCCCGCATCGATGTTCCACCATCCCTTGGATACCCAGGTGTCGCCATCGGCGTATCCGATCGCCACGCTGAGGCTGCGCCCGGCATCGTTGCAGATTTCAAGGCCTGCAAAGGCAGGAGCGGCAGAGAAGGCGAGGCATAAACCGGCAGTGACAAAGCGCATAACATATCCTGAATTTGAACGATTTCAGGCTAGGCACGGGGAATGCGTCGCGCAAGAAAAACCGGCCTGTAACGTGTCAGCACCGTAAAAGGCACCGCAATTGTGGCGTTTTGAGCTTTTCAGTCGGCCCCGGCGGTGATCACGCCCGCGGCGCGCAGTTCCGCGTGCTCCGGTATCCAAAGGTCGGAGTTGGCCACCTCAAAGACCCTCTGCACAAACCCTTCGCTGATGCCCTGCTGCAGGAAAAAGGACAGGTCCTTCTCCTGCTCTTTCTTCAGGTCCAGTTGCGGCAGCCCGCCTTCGAACATCAGTGCATAGCCGTGAAATCCGAGCTGTCCCTTGGGGGCGAGGAGGCGCTCCTGCCCAGCGGCAAAGATCACTGTGCAGGCAGAGGCACAGAGGTCGGCAGCCTGGGTATCAAGGCCACGGGTCCGGATCAGCTTGGCCACGCCGCGCGCCTCGTAGATCAGCCCGCCGGGGCCGGTCAGATGCAGAGAGCGGACCTCTGGCGCCGCGTCCAGCGTTGCTGCTATGCGCCGGGTCAGCCCGTGGGTGATTTCGCCTGTAAAGATCAGCGTGCGGCCATCATCGGACAGGGTCAGACTATAGAGCTGCTGGCGCGCCTGTTCCTGCTGCTTGGCATAGGGCAGAGTCTCCACCTGTCCGGCGGTCAGCAAGGCGCCCCACCACTGCGTCAGTGTCGCAAATCCTGCAAACAATAGAACCAGATAGCTGCCCCAGACCGGCGCCATTGACCCGGTGCTGCGGATGTGTCCATCGGTGCTGCGCAGCAAATCGCGGCTTTGCCACGCCAGCAACACCCCATCCGCCGCGATCAGCCCCCAGGCCAGTGACACGGGCAGCCAGAAGAAATGATTGAGGGCCAGCCAGACCAGCAGAACCCCGGCCCGTGGCAGAACCACGTGCAGGCCAAGGCTGCGCCGCAGAGAGACTGGCCCGGGTGTCACACCGGGCTTTCTGTCATTCGAAGACCTGGCAAATCTCCTCCAGAGGTTTTTTGAACTTGGCGACTGAGGGAACCATAGCATTTTCTGCCGGATGGCCTACAGCGATGATCATCGTAGGCTTTTCCGAGGTCGGGCGACCCAGGGCGCCATTGAGGAACTTCATCGGGTTCGGCGTGTGGGTCAGGCTGACCAGTCCAGCGGTATGCAGCGCCGTCAGCAAAACGCCGGTGGCAATGTTCACGCTTTCGGGTACGTAGTAGTTCTTGTAACGGGTGCCGTCCGCAAACTCGCCCCAGCGCTGGGCGAAGGCCACGATCAGCCAGGGCGCGATGGTCAGATGCGGTTTGTCTTCATTGGTGCCGATCGGCTCCAGCGCCTTGATCCATTCATCGCCAGCGCCACCTGCATAGAACTTGCGTTCTTCTTCCTCAGCCTCGGCGCGGATCCGGGCCTTCAATTCCGGGTTCGAAACGGCCGCAAAGAACCAGGGCTGGTGGTTGGCGCCCGATGGTGCGGTGCCCGCCGCCCGGATGCAGTCCTCGATCACCTGTCGGCGCACTGGCCGATCTGTGAAATCGCGCACCGTGTGGCGCCGCTGCATATGGGCGAGAAACTCAGTCGCCTTTTCCTGCATCTGCGCATCCGTGTACGCGGCCCGGTCGGGCAATGGCAGCGGATCATAGCTGAGAGAGTCTTGTGAAAACATGAGGGGTCTTTCCGATTGGTCTTAACGGTCTTGGGTCAAATGCCGTCGCGCTGATGTCTGCACAGACCGGGTGACCTCTGCAAGGGCAGGCGCCATCACTCGCGCCACCTGCCACGTGAGCGGAACCGGCAGGATTGTGTCGGGGATGAGTGGCACCAGACGGCCGCTGTGCAGCTCTTCCCCGATGATGGAAAGCGGGTTCATGCCCCAGCCGAGACCGGCAGCTGCGGCTTCGATAAAAGCCTGGGTAGAGGGCAGGTAGTGCGCGGGCGGCGACAACCGGGGTGCCACGTTCCGCTCCAGCCACTGCTGCTGCAGCCTGTCCTTTGCGTTGAAGATCATGCAGGGCGCATCGGCAGCGGCCTCTGGCGTGACGCCGTCTGGAAACCAGCGCGCCATGAAGTCCGGGCTGGCGGTTGCCGCATAGTCCAGCGTGCCGAGCGGGTAGGCATCGAACCCGGGCACGGGCCGGGTGCTGGCGGTGACCGCGGCTGAGACCTCGCCGCGCTTCAGCCAGTCGGCGCTGTGATCCTGATCGTCCACCAGAAGGTCGAACAGCACGCCATCTGTTCCCGCCATTGCGTCGATGAACCAGCTGGCAAGGCTGTCGGCATTGACCGCGATGCGCAGCCGCACCGGGGCCGCGCCGTTTTCCAGCGCCAGCTCCCGCGCCAGCTGCGCCTCAAGAAGGCCGATATCCTCGGCATGTTTGGCAATCCGCAGCCCCGCTGCCGTGCCGGTGCAGGGCACACCGCGCAGGACCAGTGCGATGCCGGTACGGTCCTCCAGCGCCTTGATCCGCTGTGAAATGGCCGAGGGCGTCACCCCAAGGGCATGCGCCGCAGCCTCGAACGAGCCATGGTGTAAAACGGCCCGGAGCGCAGAAAGGTGATTGGGGTCGAGTTGCATTAGTTGTGCTTAATCTGGGTTATCATAATTAATTGGATTATCCCGGCTGCGGCGCATAGTCAAAGCGCGAAGAGTTCCAGAAGAAAGACGCCCCGCATGTCAGCCAGCCTTGTTTCCGGATTTGCCCTTGGCTTTAGCCTGATCCTTGCGATTGGAGCGCAGAACGCATTTGTGCTGCGGCAAGGGCTGCGGCGGCAGCATGTATTCTGGATCTGCCTGACCTGTGCAGGCTCGGATGCGGTACTGATCTATGCCGGGGTTCTGGGGTTCGGATCGCTGACGCAGGCGCTGCCGGGGATCGAGACCATCATGCGCTTTGGCGGGGCTGCTTTCCTGATCTGGTATGGCGCGCGCAGTCTGCTGGCGGCCTGGCGCGGCGGCGCCGTGCTGGATGCGGCGGGGCAGGGCAATCAGAGCGCGCCGCTGCTGCCGGTTCTGGCGACGGTGCTGGCGCTGACCTGGCTCAACCCGCATGTCTATCTCGATACGGTGGTTCTCTTGGGCACGATCTCGGCGCAGGATCCGGCGCCGCTGATCTTTGGCCTTGGGGCCGTTTTGGCAAGTTTCACGTTCTTCTTTTCACTTGGATATGGCGCGGGTCTGCTGGCGCCTGTGTTTGCCAAGCCCCGGTCCTGGCAGGTGCTTGAGGCGGTTGTCGGGCTGACAATGTGGGCCATTGCGGCGAACCTGTTGATGATCTGAGTTGCGTCAGGCACGGGGCGGCGCAGAGTGCTGCGTGGCCAAAGGCGGATGCCGAAAATAATTGCCATGTTCAGGGTTGTACCCTTTGCCGTTTGGGTGTTCTGTCTGGCGTCATGAGTGATGCGCAGCAGACAAAAGACCGGGACACTAATCCCGTGATGGGCATTTTCTGGATGCTGGTGACCGGGCTGAACTTTGTCGCGGTTACCGCATTGGTCAAATACCTGGGCGGTCGGATCCCCCCTGCCGAATCCGCCTTCCTCAGATACCTTCTGGGGCTGGTGTTCCTGATCCCGATGATTGGCGCGCTGCGTCAGGCCAAGCTGACGCCCAAGCTGTGGGGACTGTTTGCTGGACGCGGCGTTCTGCATACGCTTGGGGTGATGCTGTGGTTTTTTTCCATGACACAGATCCCGCTGGCCGAGGTCACGGCGATGAATTACCTGGCGCCGGTCTATGTCACCATCGGGGCGGCTGTGTTTCTGGGGGAAAAACTGGCCCTGCGCCGGATCGCGGCGATCATCGCGGCTTTGATTGGTGCGCTGATCATCCTGCGGCCGGGGTTTCGGGAAATCTCCCCCGGGCATATCGCGATGCTGGCAGCGGCGGTGGTGTTCGGTGGTTCTTACCTCTTGGCCAAATTCACCGTGGACGGCACCAATCCGGTTGTGGTGGTAGCCATGCTGTCGCTTTGGGTGACGGCGGGGCTGGCGCCCTTTGCGGCGGCGGTCTGGGTGACCCCGACACTGGCCGAGCTTGGCATTCTCTTTGCGGTGGCCTGTTTCGCCACGGCGGGGCACTACACGATGACGCTTGCCTTCTCGGCGGCGCCGGTTGCGGTGACGCAGCCGGTGACCTTCCTGCAGCTGATCTGGGCGACGCTTCTGGGCGCGCTGGTGTTTGACGAGGCGATCGATATCTGGGTGGTCTCGGGCGGCGCGCTGATCCTTGGAGCAATCAGTTTCATCACCTGGCGCGAGGCGGTGCTGAAGCGTCGCGCCATCACACCGCCGGTGCCTGCGACCAAGGTCTGAAGGTCCTGCCTGTATGCAGTTGGGCCGGTCTTATGACAGGGCCAGATCCACGACACGGTGCGCCGCGCGCCGTGCGGCTTCGGGATCGACCGGGCCTTCGGACTGCGCGGTCTGCAGCCAGACACCGTCCATATAGCACTGCAGGGCCTGCCGCGCGGTCTCAATCTCTGCCTCGGGCAGAAGATGCCTCAGCTCGGCCAGGAAATGGCTGCGCACCCGGGTCCTGTTGATGCGGTGCAGCCGCGACAGACGCGGCGAGTAGGGCGCATTGGCCCAGAACTGCATCCACAGGCTGCATTGCGTCACGGTGAACAGATTGTCGGAAAAGTTCGCATCCATCACCGCGTATAGCCGTTCTTTCGGCGTGCGCGCGGTGGCGTAGCCTTCGACCATGGCGGTCCGCAGCTTGCGCAACAGATGCCGCATCGTGGCTTCCATCAGCCCTTCCTTGGAGCCGAAATAATAGTTGATCGACGCCGCCGAGGCTCCGGCTTCAGCGGCGATTTCGGCCATGGTCACAACACCATAACCGCGCTTGTGCACGGCAACGATGGTGGCTTCGATCAGCTCTTCGTTGCGGATATCTCGGATGCGTTTTCGTCCCATAACGCAGTTTTGCGTTACATGCGCGCCGGATACAAGCGATGTTATGTGGCTTCAATAACTTGTATGGCGGTACAAAAAACTGTTTGGCTTACCGGCAAGTCGTGGTAGGGCAGAACAGAACCGGGGTGCCGTGCAGATCGCGCGTGGCAGGACCCGCAGCAACAGCTGCCGTTTTCCGGATTGGCCGGAGCTCAGCACAAAATGAAACAGGAGAGGCGCATGACTGCACCCAATATTCTGATCCTGATGGTGGACCAGTTGAACGGGACGTTGTTTCCGGATGGTCCGGTGGACTGGCTGCATGCGCCCAACCTGAAGAAACTGGCGGCGCGCTCGACGCGTTTTGCCAATGCCTATACCGCTTCGCCGCTTTGTGCACCGGGGCGGGCCAGCTTTATGTCCGGGCAATTGCCCTCGCGCACTGGCGTTTATGACAACGCCGCCGAATTCCGCAGCGATATCCCGACCTACGCGCACCACCTGCGCCGTGCGGGCTATTACACCTGCCTCAGCGGTAAGATGCATTTTGTCGGCCCTGACCAGCTGCACGGGTTCGAGGAGCGCCTGACCACGGATATCTACCCGGCCGATTTCGGCTGGACGCCGGATTACCGCAAGCCGGGCGAGCGGATCGACTGGTGGTATCACAATATGGGCTCGGTGACCGGGGCAGGCGTCGCGGAAATCTCCAACCAGATGGAATACGACGACGAGGTCGCCTATCACGCCAAGGCCAAGCTTTACGATCTGGCGCGGGGCAAGGATGACCGTCCCTGGGCGATGACGGTGTCCTTTACCCACCCGCACGACCCCTATGTCGCGCGCAAGAAATACTGGGACCTTTATGAGGATTGCGAGCATCTGCTGCCCGAGGTTCCGGCGATGGAGTATGAGGACCACGACGCCCATTCCAAGCGCATCTTTGACGCCAACGACTGGCGCAGCTTCGACATCACCGAAGAAGACATCCGCCGCTCGCGCCGTGCCTATTTCGCCAATATCTCATATCTGGATGACAAGATCGGTGAGATCCTTGAGGTGCTGGAAACCACCCGTCAGGAGGCGATCATTCTGTTCGTTTCCGATCACGGCGACATGCTGGGAGAGCGCGGACTTTGGTTCAAGATGAGCTTCTTTGAAGGCTCTTCGCGCGTGCCGCTGATGATCTCGGCCCCGGATCTGCCCGCCGGGCGTATCGATGCGCCGGTGTCGACACTGGATGTCACCCCGACGCTGGGTGTTCTGGCCGGGGTGTCGATGGAGGAGATCGCCCCCTGGACCGACGGCGAGAACCTTGTGCCGCTGGCCAAGGGCGAAGAACGCAGTGCACCGGTGACCATCGAATACGCAGCCGAGGCGTCCTATGCGCCGCTGGTGTCGCTGCGCTATGGCAAGTGGAAGTACAACCGCTGCGCGCTCGACCCTGATCAGCTGTTTGATCTGGAGGCCGACCCGAAGGAACTGACCAATCTGGCGGATCACCCCGACCATGCGGGCACCCTGCAAACTCTGCGGGCAAAATCCGAAGCGCGCTGGAACCTGGAACAGTTCGACGCCGAGGTGCGCGCTAGCCAGGCGCGCCGCTGGATCGTCTACGAAGCGCTGCGCCAGGGCGGTTATTACCCCTGGGACTACCAGCCGCTGCAAAAGGCTTCGGAACGTTACATGCGCAACCACATGGATCTCAATGTGGTTGAGGAAAACGCCCGCTTCCCGCGCGGCGAATAACCCAATTTCAAGACTGGACAGGCCTATATCATGACCCATCCCGCAGCCCCCAAGGCCAGCCATTTCATCAATGGCGCCTATGTCGAAAACACCGCTGGGACCGCCATTCCGGTGATCTATGCGGCCACCGGCGAAGAGATCGCCACCGTGCATGCCGCGACGCCCGAGATCGTCGAAGAGGCGCTCGCTTCGGCCCAGGCGGCGCAAAAGGCCTGGGCGCAGATGACGGGTACCGAGCGCGGCCGTATCCTGCGCCGCGCCGCCGACATCATGCGCGAACGCAATCACGAGCTGTCGGTGCTGGAAACCTATGACACCGGTAAGCCCTTGCAGGAAACGCTGGTGGCGGATGCGACCTCTGGCGCAGATGCGCTGGAGTATTTTGGTGGTCTGGCTGCCAGCCTGACTGGCGAGCATATCCCGCTGGGCGAGGACTGGGTCTATACCGTGCGCGAACCCTTGGGGCTGTGCGTCGGGATCGGCGCCTGGAACTATCCCACGCAGATCGCCTGCTGGAAGGCGGCGCCGGCGCTGGCCTGTGGCAATGCCATGGTGTTCAAACCTTCCGAGACGACGACGCTTTGCGCCCTGAAGGTTGCCGAGATCCTGCACGAGGCGGGCCTACCTGCCGGGGTGTTCAACGTGGTTCAGGGCATGGGCGAAGTTGGCGGAGCCTTGGTTGCCGACCCGCGCGTCGACAAGGTGTCGCTGACCGGATCGGTACCGACTGGCAAAAAGGTCTACGCTGCCGCCGCGGCCGACATGAAGCACGTCACCATGGAGCTGGGCGGCAAGTCGCCTCTGGTCATTTTTGACGATGCCGATATTGAAAACGCGGTTGGCGGTGCGATCAACGGCAACTTCTATTCTTCCGGGCAGGTTTGCTCGAACGGCACCCGGGTCTTTGTGCAAAAGGGCATCAAGGAGAAGTTCCTCGCGCGGTTGGCCGAGCGGACCAAAGGCGCGGTTCTGGGAGATCCGCAGGACGAGGCGGTCAACTTTGGCCCCATGGTGTCAGAACGGCAGATGGAGATCGTTCTGGGTTATATCGAAAAGGGTAAGGCCGAGGGCGCGCGCCTGATCTGCGGCGGCGAACGTGTGGACCGACCCGGCTATTTCATTGCGCCGACCGTCTTTGCCGATGTGACGGACGATATGGTGATCGCGCGCGAGGAGATCTTTGGTCCGGTGATGTCGGTTCTGGATTTCGAAACCGAGGAAGAGGTGATCCAACGCGCCAACGCGACGGAATTCGGTCTCTCCGCAGGTGTCTTTACTCGTGACTTCACTCGGGCTCACCGGGTGATCGGGGCGCTGGAGGCGGGCAGCTGCTTTATCAACTCCTACAACGACGCGCCGGTCGAGGCGCCCTTTGGCGGGGTCAAGGCCAGCGGTGTGGGGCGCGAGAACTCCAAGGAAGCCATCAAACACTTCAGCCAGGTCAAATCCGTCTATGTGCGCATGGGCGATGTCGAAGCGGCCTTCTGATTGCCCTTCCGGTCAACGCCCACCCACCCGCCCCGTCGCCCGGAAGGGCAACCGGGGCAGAGGGTAGGCCAGGTTTGGACGGGTCGTTGACCGGTGACGGAGAAATGCGATGAACGCTGATTATGTGATTGTGGGCGCCGGATCTGCTGGTTGTGCGCTGGCCTACCGGCTGAGCGAGGCCGGGCACAGGGTGCTGGTGATCGAGCATGGGGGCACCGATATGGGGCCCTTTATCCAGATGCCTGCGGCGCTGTCCTATCCGATGAACATGTCGCTTTATGACTGGGGCTATAAATCCGAGCCGGAACAGCATCTGGGCGGGCGCGAATTGGTCTGCCCGCGTGGCAAGGTGATCGGAGGCTCTTCCTCGATCAACGGGATGGTCTATGTGCGCGGCCATGCCGGCGATTACAACCACTGGGCCGAAAGCGGCGCCCGGGGTTGGTCCTATGCGGATGTGCTGCCCTATTTCAAACGGATGGAAACCTGGCACGATGGGGGCCACGGCGGCGATCCCGACTGGCGCGGCACCGATGGTCCGTTGCACATCAGCCGCGGCCCGCGCGACAATCCCCTGCACGATGCCTTTGTCGAGGCTGGGCGCCAGGCCGGCTACCCGGTGACGGGCGACTATAACGGTCGGCAGCAGGAAGGCTTTGGCCCGATGGAAATGACCGTCTGGAAGGGACGGCGTTGGTCAGCGGCCAATGCCTATCTTAGGCCGGCCCTGAAGCGCGACACCTGCGATGTCATCCGCGCCCTGGCGCGCCGCATCGTGATCGAAGAGGGGCGTGCCACCGGGGTCGAGGTGGAGCGCGGCGGCAAGGTCGAGGTGATCCGGGCAAACCGGGAGGTGATCGTCTCGGCGTCCTCGCTGAACTCGCCGAAACTGCTGATGCTGTCCGGCATCGGGCCGGCGGCCCATCTGGCCGAACACGGGATTGACGTGGTGGCGGATCGTCCGGGCGTGGGGCGGAACCTTCAGGACCACCTTGAGGTCTACATGCAGATGGCCTGCAGTCAGCCGATCACACTTTACAAATACTGGAATCTCCTGGGCAAAGGACTGGTCGGGGCGCAGTGGCTGTTCACCAAGACAGGTCTGGGCGCCTCCAACCAATTCGAAAGCGCGGCTTTCATCCGCTCGGACAAGGGGGTGGAGTATCCGGATATCCAGTACCACTTCCTGCCGATGGCGGTGCGCTATGATGGACAGGCGGCCGCCGAAGGACATGGGTTCCAGGCTCACGTCGGCCCCATGCGATCACCCTCGCGCGGGAATGTCAGCCTGCGTTCCTCTGATCCCAAGGCGGCGCCGAAGATCCTGTTCAACTACATGAGCACCGAGCAGGATTGGGAGGATTTCCGCAAATGCATCCGCCTGACACGGGAGATCTTTTCGCAGGACGCCTTCAAACCTTTCGTCAAGCATGAGATCCAGCCCGGCAATGAACTGCAGAGCGACGATGAGATCGACAGTTTCATCCGCGAGCATGCCGAAAGCGCCTATCACCCCTGTGGCACTTGCAAGATGGGAGCAGAGGATGATCCGATGGCGGTTGTGGATCCCGAATGCCGCGTCATCGGCGTCGATGGCCTGCGGGTGGCGGACAGCTCGATCTTCCCGCGCATTACCAATGGCAACCTCAACGGCCCGTCGATCATGACCGGCGAAAAGGCCGCAGATCACATTCTGGGGCGCCGCCTGCCGTCTTCAAATGCCGAACCCTGGTTCCATCCGGGCTGGCAAGCCGCACAGAGGTAAGCCCCTCAATTTCTGTTTGATAAGGCCGCCCCCTGCACCACGCAGCGGGGCGGTTTTTTGTTGGATCTGATGCACCTCTTTTTAAAGCGCAGCAGAAATGTTGCTTGCGGGCCTTTGATTTGATCCCGGTCAAAGTGAGGCTTCAAACCAGCATCTAATGTCCTGTCAAACAATACAGATAAAGGAGCGAACAGATGTCCAACACGCCTCATGAACTGGCCCAGGAATTCCCCGACAAGGCGGAGCTGATCAGCCAGTTGAAACAATCCGATGCTCATTTCGCCAAGCTTGCGGATGAGTATCACGAGGTGAACCGCGCCGTACACCGTGCCGAAACCAATGTGGAGCCGGTCGAGGAGTTGGCCGAGGTTGAGATGCGCAAGAAACGTGCCGCACTCAAGGACGAAATCTGGAGCCTTCTGTCCGAAAAGGCCTGAAGCACAGAGCGTTGGTAAATAGTTCCGGGGTCCGCAATGCGGGCCCCATTTTGTGTCAGCTGACCTCGTAGGGCAGTACGCCACGCGCATCGGCATTGATGCTAAGACGGCGCTCCAGCGGTGGAACAGACCGTTGATGGCAGTCCTTGCGTTCGCAGATGCGGCAGGAAATGCCGATCGGCTCATAGGCCGAGGCGTTGTTCACATCCAGCGTATCCGCATAGATCAGCGCATCGGCATGGCGCACCTCGCAGCCCAGGGAGATGGCATAGCGCCGTACCGGAGAGCCGAAGGAGCCCCCCGGTTTGGATACGTCATGGGCCAGCGACAGGTAGCGTACCCCATCCGGGGTTTCGGCCAGCTGGCGCAGGAACCGGCCCGGCGTTTCAAAGGCCCGGTGCACGTTCCACAGTGGGCAGGCACCGCCAAAGCGGGCAAATTGCAGCCTTGTCGCAGAATGGCGTTTGGTGATGGTGCCGGCCTGATCCACTCGGACAAAGAAAAAGGGAATCCCCTTGGCGCCCGGCCGTTGCAGGGTCGATAGCCGGTGCGCGACCTGTTCGATCGAGGCGCCAAAATGGGTGGCCAGTCGCTCCAGATCGTGGCGGGTCTCCTGCGCAGCGGCGAGGAACCGGCCATAGGGCATCAGGGCGGCGCCCGCGAAATAATTGGCGAGGCCGATCTTGGCGATGGCGCGGGCTTCGCTGGTCTGGAAGCGGGCAAAATCCAGCGTCGCCTCCAGCAGGCTGTCCTGGCTGAGCAGCGCCACCTGCAGCAGCAGCTGAAATACCTGAGTAGAGGGGGCGCTGCGGTTTGAGAGCCTTAAGGTGCGGCTCTCGGCGTCGTAGCTGCGCAGCCCGGTCATATCCGTCATCTGAACCGTGATCCCGGCGTTTTCCAGCGCAGACAGAGCCGCAGCGCGCACGTCTGCCGCGCCGGCAAAACGTTCTGCCGCCCGGTCCACCGCGTCGATGTAGTTGTCGCAATAATGGAAGAAATCGCGCACTTCCTCCCAGGGGCTGGCCTGTATACGGGCATCCTCGCGCCCCAGCGCTTCATCAAGAGAGGCAAGCCGCTCGTGGGTCTGCCGGTAGGCCCGGTGCAGCGTCAGAAACGCGCGCGCCAGTGCCGGGGCGTTCGATGCGGTCAGGCGCAGATCGGCCAAAGGCGGCGGGTCATCGGCAAAAACCGGGTCCGCCATCGCCTCACGCATGTCGCTGACCAGGCGCTCGCTGTCACCGGTGCTCAGCTCGGTGACATCCATGCCGAACTCCTGCGCCAGAGCCAGCACCACGGTGGTCGACACCGGACGGTTGTTGTTCTCCATCTGGTTGAGATAGGGCAGGGAGACACCCAGCTTGGCGGCAAAATCCTTTTGCGTCAGCTCAAGCCGTGTCCGCATCTCGCGCAGCTTGGCTCCGGCATAAAGCTTTTGGGTGGCCATCGGGTCTACCTTTGCAAATCATCTCCACGTTCAGTGTATAATTGCAAACCCGGTGGGGCAAGGCGCTAGAGCTGCAGAGATTTTTCCCGCTGGATTACGAGGATGATGGCCAGAAGCCCCAGCACGGCTGTGACAAACATGATAGCAAGCAGCGGCACGGCTGTGGCGCCGGGTACCAGAACCCAGCCCGCCATCGCGCTCAGGCCTGCACCGCCGCCAATCATGATGGCACCGCTAAGGCCCGAGGCAGACCCGGCCAGGTGCGGGCGCACGGAAATCGCGCCCGCAGTGGCATTCGGGATCGCCATGCCATTGCCGAGGCCGACGCAAGTCATGAAGCCGAAGAAGGTATAAAGACTGTCCAGCCCGGCCAGCGCGATCCCTAGAGAGATAGCAACGCCGACCCCGTTGATGATACAGCCCCAGAGCACCATACGGTTGACGCCGAAGGCCATGGAAAAGCGCCCGGAAACAAAGTTCCCCAGGAAGTACCCGACTGCGGGCGCGGCAAAACAGATGCCGAGCGTCGCCGGGTCAAGGCCATAGACCTGTGTGCCGACAAAGGGTGCGCCGCCGAGGTAGGCAAAGAAGGCGCCGGAGGCCAGTCCAGAGGCCAGCGAATAACCCCAGAAGCGCGGCGAGCGGAACAGTTCGGGGTATTCCTTGAACTGCGCAAGCAGGGTTTTGCCGCTTTTCTGCGCGGTTTCCCCAAAATCGAAATAGGTTAGCGCGTAGGTGCCCAGTGCCAGCACCACCAGCAGCCAGAAGTTGGCCTGCCAGCCAAAGATCTGGTCCAGAATCCCGCCGATCGCGGGGCTGATCATCGGGACCACAGCCATGCCCATGGTGACATAGCCGATCATGCTGGCAGCCTTGTCGGTGTCATAGATGTCACGCACTGCGGCACGGCTCAGCACCATGGTGGCGGCAATCGCAGCCTGTGCCATTCGGAAGAACAGAAAAATTTCCGCATTCGGGGCAAAGATGCAGCCGAGTGTGGCCATCAGGAACAGGATGATACTGGCAAGAATCACAGGTCTGCGGCCCATCTTGTCCGAAATCGGGCCAACCAGAATCTGTACCACCGCGTTCACCGCCAGATAAAGCGCGACGGAGAGCTGCATCAGCCGGTAGTCGACCTCAAAATATACTGCCATGCCCGGCAGGGAAGGCAGAAAAACATTCATCGCGAGGGCAGAGATGCCGGCCAGAAGGATGAGCGTGCCGATATGGGGCGCCGTTCGGGGTGCCCGGGGAGAGGTGTTCATGCGCGGAGTAGTTGTCATGCTAAGGGGTTAGTGCAGCAGCGACAAATTGTCTATTGGTGATATTACACACCCCCTGTGCGCGGGCGGGGCCATCGATGTGCCCCCGTGCCGAGTGGCGATGCCGTCAGATCAGAATATCGTCGCTAATATCGGCCAGCGTAATGCCCTTGACCAACAGGGTGTCGGCGCCAAAGTCGAACAAAACGCCCTTGTCCGTGTCACTTGCCGCGGCAAGGAGGGTTGCCTGATCGCCGTGGCCCGTGATCTCAAGGCTATCCAAATCATCGGCAAAATCTCTGATCGTGTCGTTGCCGAAGCTGTTGTTGAACACGAACTTGTCATCCCCGCGACCGCCGAACAGCCTGTCATTGCCGGACTGACCGTTCAGGATGTCGTTGCCGCCGTTGCCTTTCAGCGTATCGTTGCCGTTGCCGCCGAACAGCCGGTCCCGGTGTCCGCCTCCGCTCAGGAAATCCTTGCTGCTGCCGCCGCGCAGAACGTCCCGTCCTGCGTTGCCTTCCAGATCATCGCGCCCACCCTGGCCAAACAGGCGATCCCGGCTGGCGCCGCCTTCGAGCAGGTCGCTGCCTCTTTGCCCAAAGATCGTGTCCTTGCCGCCACCGCCCAGAAGGGTGTTGTTGCCGCCATTACCGGTAATGCGGTCATCGCCAAGCCCGCCGGTGGCGTTCTCGATCTCGCTTCCAAAGGTGATCACCACGTCGCTTTCGGCATCAAAGCTGGAGAAGCTGCCCTCGCGCAAGTCAAAGACAACGCCATCCGCCCGGCCATTCGCATCAAGGGTGTCCTCTCCGCCGCTGTCCCAGATCGCATCAACGGTATTGGTGCGCGATCCGGTGTAGCGGGTGTCGCCGGTGTTGTAGTCGGCTGAGCCCCAGATGTCCTGCAGCGCCAGGACGTCGAACAGCATCATCGCATCGCTGTCCTGCCCGTTGATAGGATTAGCTGTATAGGACATGATGGAATAAAGGTTGCTGTCGTATTCCTCCGGCAGGTTGGCGTCCGGGTCGAATGTGTGCCGCAGGCCCATCGCGTGGCCCAGTTCGTGCAGCAGCAGATTCATTGCATCGGCCGAGGACAGATCGCGGCTCTCGTCAAAGACTACGAAGCCGTCCCATTCGGTAATGGTGGTGTCAAAAAAGCTGACACCGTAACCGCCATAGCCCGAGGTGTTGCCGGACAGGGTGACTGCGCCGACGTTGATATCCGGATCGTCCTCACCGCTGACCTCGGTAAATTCGACGTTCAAAAAACTTTCGATATGCGCCAGCGCGGTCTCGAGATTGGCCTTCTCGGCGGTCGTGAAATCCCGCCAGCCGCTGTAGGTGGTGTCTGTGGGGAGGTCACCCGGCTGCTGCGTGCCGGCATATTGATAGGTAATCTCGAGCCGCGGAGCGCCAGTCGAGTTCATCGGATCGCTGTCGTAAAAGCGGGCGAATTGCAGGGCCTTGATGATTTCCGCTTGGCTCAGCATCTGATCATTTTCCTCACTGGTTACCGGGATCGACGGTTACTGATCAGAAGCTTACTGCCGGGTCGGGGTTGAGGAAAGAGGCGCTAGCGCGCGGTGCGCCATGACCGGCGGTTTGCAGCCGGATAATGCCGAGGATTTTGCTAAATATGCAAATTTGCTTATGGCGTATGCAAACGATTTGCAAATTTGCGACAAAGGGCTTTGGCCCAGACTGCCACCGGGCTATGGTCGCCCGGAAATCTATAGGGGACCTGTGCCATGAAAGATATCCTTTCCGAGCTGGAAGAGCGCCGCGACACCGCGCGGCTGGGCGGTGGGCAAAAGCGGATCGATGCGCAGCATGGACGCGGCAAGCTAACAGCGCGCGAACGGATTGATCTGTTGCTGGACGAGGGCAGCTTTGAAGAGTTCGACATGTTCGTCGCGCATCGCTGCACCGATTTTGGTATGGAAAAACAAAAGCCTGCCGGCGACGGCGTTGTTACTGGCTGGGGCACCATCAACGGCCGTATGGTCTATGTTTTCAGCCAGGACTTTACCGTCTTTGGCGGCTCGCTCAGCGAAACCCACGCGCAGAAAATCTGCAAGATCATGGACATGGCCGTGCAAAATGGCGCGCCGGTGATCGGCATCAACGACTCGGGCGGGGCCCGCATTCAGGAAGGCGTTGCCTCGCTCGCCGGTTATGCCGAGGTGTTCCAGCGCAATATCATGGCTTCGGGCGTGGTGCCGCAGATCTCGGTTATCATGGGCCCCTGCGCGGGCGGCGCGGTCTATTCGCCTGCCATGACCGACTTCATCTTCATGGTCAAAGACAGCTCCTACATGTTCGTGACCGGCCCCGACGTGGTGAAAACCGTTACCAATGAGGTCGTCACCGCCGAGGAGCTGGGTGGTGCCTCGACCCACACCAAGAAATCCTCGGTTGCCGATGGCGCCTTTGAAAACGATGTCGAAGCACTGGCCGAAGTGCGCCGCCTGGTCGATTTCCTGCCGCTCAACAACCGCGAAAAGCCGCCGGTGCGCCCCTTCTTTGATGAGCCGGGCCGGATCGAGGAGAGTCTCGATACCCTGATCCCGGAAAACCCGAACACGCCTTACGACATGAAGGAGCTCATCACCAAGGTCGCGGACGAAGGTGATTTCTACGAGATCCAGGAAGATTTCGCCAAGAACATCATCACAGGGTTTATTCGCCTCGAAGGGCAGACCGTGGGTGTCGTCGCCAACCAGCCTATGGTTCTGGCCGGTTGCCTCGACATCGACTCCAGCCGCAAGGCAGCGCGTTTTGTGCGCTTCTGCGATTGTTTCGAAATCCCGATCCTGACGCTGGTCGACGTGCCGGGCTTCCTGCCGGGCACCACGCAGGAATATGGCGGTGTCATCAAACACGGTGCCAAGCTGCTGTTTGCCTATGGCGAAGCCACGGTTCCAAAAGTGACCGTCATCACTCGCAAGGCCTATGGCGGTGCCTATGACGTGATGGCCTCCAAGCACCTGCGCGGCGATTTCAACTACGCATGGCCCACGGCCGAGATCGCTGTGATGGGCGCCAAGGGCGCGACCGAAATCATTCACCGCGCCGATCTGGGCGATGCCGACAAGATCGCGGCCCACACCAAGGATTACGAAGATCGCTTCGCCAATCCCTTTGTGGCGGCGGAACGCGGCTTCATCGACGAGGTGATCATGCCGCAATCCACCCGCAAGCGGGTCAGCCGGGCCTTCGCGAGCCTTCGTAACAAGAAGCTCGAGAACCCGTGGAAGAAACACGACAACATCCCGTTGTGATCTGCTGATGGCGCGTTCGTGGCATATCCTGCGCGAGGAGGGGGGGCTGACACTCTGTCGGCAGCGCCCGCCTCGGTTCGATGTGGAGGTGGCCACGGATCTGCCCAAGGCGGATCCGTTGCGGCTGGCGCATCAGATCCGGCAGGATATGTGGCGGGCGTTGCAGAACGTGCGGGGGTTCTCTCCGGTGGTCCGGGTCGAGCGCACTTCTGATGGCGTCAAGGTGACGGCTGGCGGTCGTGTCCTGGGGCCGGTGTCTCCGGTGCTGGCCGAGCGGATTGAAGCTGTGCTGGAAAAACCGGCAAACCGTGGGCGCTGGCTGCGCCATGCGGCGCGCGGGCAGGGGGCGGATCTGTGACTTTCCTGATGTGCGCCCTTTTCGGTGGCCCTTCCCGAGCCGTGGGAGAGACAATAACCCACAACTCTGCATATGCGTGTGCGGAGTTTCTGCGGCGCCAAAGAATGCCGCTTGGGCAAATCATTTTGCACAAATTTGTAACAACGTTTGACACAGAGGGCGAATCGGCTCCATGATCCGCCTCATCGGCATAAGGACAGCGCGCGCCGCGTGCGCAGCGCCTGCAGCCCCGGCAGGAGGAGCCCATCGTTTTTGGGGTCGGGGCTGCGGATATTTTGTGGCCGTCGTTTCTGGTTTCCTGAATATGCTCGCAGCGTCTGCCGCTTCGGCAGGTGAGGCCGGAGTGGCGCCGATTTCCGTACCTTCTGGTCAGCCGGTCACCCTGTCTGAAGTGCTGCTGGATCGTGATCCTGGTGCACTGTGGCTGCGCTTGCGTTTCGTGGCGCCGCAGATTTCCCGCAATGGCGGCACAGCCACCCATGATCAGGCGATGGCGGATATGGATCACCTGTGCCAGGAGCTGGCGCTCTCCTATATGCAGGAACACGCGCTGCAGCCGGAACGTATCGTCATCTCATTTGCCGATCGCGCTGTGCCCTTTGGTGCGCAGGATCCCGCCGCCACCCAGTATTTCGAAGCCTATCGCCCGAGTGGCGACACCTGCATCTGGGAGGGTTTCTGATGTATCTACAAGATCTTGCGACCCTCGATTGTAGTGCACCTTTGCCTGCGGCTTTGCGATCACAAAGCTACCGCTCCGCGTGTTTTCGATGTGAAAAGACCTGTCATTCGGCTATGATGCGGCTGGGCGGCGTAAATGCCGTCCGCATATTGAGGTCGAACCCTGCAGAGGTACTTCCCTCGGCGGGTTTCAGGACAATAATCAGGAGACAGAAATGTCCAAGAGCATCAAGCTTTTCACGCTGGCAGGTTTGCTGGCGACCGTCGCTGCATGCGGCTCAAAAGAAGAAGAATTTGTCGTGGTTGAGCCCGAGCCCATCTCGGTCGAACCGACCTACACCGGCAAATACAAGTAACATCGTCAGGGGTCCGGCCCTGTGGCCGGCCCCAGTCGCCGCGCGGGGTGTCGGACTGGAGGCATCACCATGCTGAAACACCGCGGGTTTCCCGGCCGTCTTCCGGGTACCGATTTCCAGTTCACCATTCGTCGTCCAAACCCCAAAGGGGTCACGCCGATCACTCAGCGTGAGCGGTTCCGCGACCGGCGTCCGCCGGACCGCAGGGCCGATGCAGCCTTTATGCGGGCGCTGTGGGAGAATTTTGGCGACCAGCCTTTCGAACGGGGCAACCTTGATGCCGGGCGGCTGAGCTGGCTGTTCGGGCGCGAAGTCGTGGCCGCCGAAGATCCCTTTGATCCCGAAGATTATGAGGCACTGCTTGTCATCGATGTGGATGTCGCGCGTTTGTCCTTCCCTGAAGCCTTTGACGGGACCGCAGACTGATGGCTCTGGCGGGCTACCATATCACGGCGCTGCGCGAATGCGCGGCAGGCCCGGTGCCTGGTGGTCCGTCCGCCCGCCTGTTTGGCGGTCAATGCCGGGATTCTGTGCGCTGCGTCGGCGTGAATTCGCACATGGGACCCGCCTTTCAGCGGGAAGCTGCGCAGTCAGTGGCGTTGCAGAACACCGGGCTTTCCACCCCTGCCAATAGCTGCATTCTGGATGTGACAGTACGGAATGCTCGCGCTGTCACGCATCTGTTCCAGTCCCTTGACTTGGATGGGCAGGACCGCGCCCCCATCCGCGGCCTGCCTCTTTTTTTGCGGCGCAACATTTGCCTGTTCCTTGAGTGCATCCAGTGCGCGGAACCCCGCCACAGGCTGCGGGAAAGCGGGCGGTCCATCGCTCATTCCGGCAGCCAGAGGCCCCGCGCGTTGCGGCTCGTTGGGCGTCCTGCAATCTTTTCTGGCCAGATAAATTCGGTCAGAAAAGGAAAACGGCAATGCAGGCAACACGGATACTCTCGCTCCTGGCCCTGTGCGGCGGATTGGCGGCCTGTGGGCAGTCAACCGGCGAGCAGGTCGTCTATGGCGCCAGCGCAGGCGCGCTCGGCTCGCTTTTGCTCGACGGCAACCCGGTCACCGGCGCCGCTGTCGGCACAGCTGCAAATCTCATCTACTGCAAGGAAAACCCTGGCAAATGCTGATCGCATTGCCTCGGCCCTTGCCCTGACATTCCGGCCCCTTGAGGCCGGTTCAACCACCGCGCAGATGCCGCGCCCGGGTGCGTCCCGGGGGCGGCGTTCTGCATTCCGGCTCAAAAGAGAACAAGGGACTGCCAATGTTTGATAAGATCCTGATCGCCAACCGGGGCGAGATCGCCTGCCGCGTCATCAAGACGGCGCGCAAAATGGGCATCAAGACCGTTGCCATCTATTCTGATGCGGACAAGCAGGCGCTGCATGTTCAGATGGCGGATGAGGCCGTGCATATCGGCCCGCCGCCCGCGAACCAGTCCTATATCGTGATCGATAAGGTCATGGACGCCATCCGTCAGAGCGGCGCCCAAGCGGTGCATCCGGGTTATGGCTTCCTGTCGGAGAACTCCAAATTCGCCGAGGCGCTGGCCGCCGAGGGCGTGGCCTTTGTCGGCCCTCCGGTGGGCGCCATCGAAAGCATGGGTGACAAGATCACCTCCAAGAAGATTGCTCAGGAGGCAAACGTCAGCACGGTTCCCGGCTACATGGGCCTCATCGAGGACGCCGATGAGGCGGTGAAGATCTCGAACGAGATCGGCTACCCGGTGATGATCAAGGCCTCTGCCGGTGGCGGCGGCAAAGGCATGCGGATCGCCTGGAACGACGAAGAGGCTCGCGAAGGTTTCCAGTCCTCCAAGAACGAGGCGGCGAACTCTTTTGGCGATGACCGGATCTTTATCGAGAAATTCGTCACACAGCCGCGCCACATCGAAATTCAGGTCCTTTGCGACACCCACGGCAACGGCATCTACCTCGGCGAGCGCGAATGCTCGATCCAGCGCCGCAACCAGAAAGTCGTCGAAGAAGCGCCGTCGCCTTTCCTTGATGAAGCCACCCGCAAGGCGATGGGTGAGCAGGCAGTCGCCCTGGCCAAGGCGGTGGGCTATGCCTCTGCCGGTACGGTGGAATTCATCGTTGATGGCGACAAGAACTTCTATTTCCTGGAAATGAACACCCGCCTGCAGGTGGAACACCCCGTGACCGAGCTGATCACTGGCGTTGACCTGGTGGAGCAGATGATCCGTGTCGCCGGTGGTGAGCCGCTGAGCATTACTCAGGAGGATGTGAAACTGACCGGCTGGGCGATTGAAAACCGCCTTTACGCCGAAGATCCCTATCGCAACTTCCTGCCCTCCATCGGTCGTCTGACCCGTTATCGTCCCCCGGCAGAGCAAGCCTCTGGCCCGCTGCTGGAAAACGGCAAATGGCAGGGCGAAGCGCCCGAAGGTCCCGTCGCAGTGCGCAATGACACCGGCGTCTACGAGGGTGGCGAGATCTCGATGTATTACGATCCGATGATCGCTAAGCTTTGCACCTGGGCGCCGACCCGTGAGGCAGCGATTGCCGCCATGCGTGATGCGCTGGACGGGTTCGAGGTTGAGGGCATCGGTCACAACCTGCCGTTCCTGTCGGCTGTGATGGATCATCCGAAATTCGTTAGCGGCGACATGACCACTGCCTTTATCGCCGAAGAGTACCCGGACGGGTTTGAAGGCGTCGAACTGCCCGAGGCAGAGCTGCGCCGCATCGCAGCTGCCACCGCAGCCATGCACCGCGTCGCCGAAATCCGCCGCACTCGTGTGTCGGGCCGTATGGACAACCACGAACGCAAGGTGGGAACCGATTGGGTTGTGACGCTTCAGGGCCAGTCCCTCGATGTGACAATCGAGGCAGATCCCTCCGGCTCTACCGTGCGCTTTGCCGACGGGGAAACGGTCCGGGTGGCTTCGGACTGGACGCCGGGTGATCAGCTGGCGCGGGTTTCGACGGATGACAGCGGGCTGGTTCTGAAGGTTGGCAAGATCTCTGGCGGCTTCCGCATCCGCAGCCGCGGCGCCGATCTGAAGGTGCATGTGCGCACGCCGCGTCAGGCGGAACTCGCGCGCCTGATGCCCGAGAAGCTGCCGCCGGACACCTCCAAGATGCTGCTCTGCCCGATGCCTGGCCTGATCGTCAAAGTCGATGTCGAGGTTGGTCAGGAAGTGCAGGAAGGCCAGCCGCTTTGCACCGTTGAAGCGATGAAAATGGAAAACATCCTGCGCGCCGAACGCAAGGGGATTGTGTCCAAGGTCAACGCAAGCGCCGGTGACAGCCTCGCCGTGGACGATGTCATCATGGAGTTCGAATAAGGTGCAGCAGGGGGCAGCCATACTTGCCGGAGGGTTTGCGGGGCGATCTGCCGCGCGAGCCCGCCTGCGAGGCCGGACAGGGCATCGCCCTGAGGCCGGGGCTGCCCTTTTTTATGCCGGGTATGACAACCCATGCACGAATTCTTCAGAATTGGCTGGCAGATTAATCCGGACGGGGCGATGGGCCCGCGACCGCTCCTGCATGGTGGGGGTGGTTTCGTGCCGCGTCCAGCCCGCACGCGAGAGGTATCAAGGGTTTCCGGAGGCGCCACATGATCCGCATTGCTGTCAGTCTGCTGTCGGGCCTTTTGGTGCTGGCGGCCTGTGCGCTGGACAAGGAAGAGGAAGTGCGCGCTCAGATCGCGCCCTGGGTCAAGCTGGGCGAGACATATTTCTTCGAATCCTCAAGCAGTTGCACTGCGGCGGTCTTCTACATCGAAAGCCCGCGTATCAGCTCGTTGGTGTCCCGGGCACGGTCGATGGCGACGGGCATGAATATGCTCTCGGCAGGCAAACCGGTCTATTTCGATGTTCGGGGCAAAACACCCAACGCGCTGACCGAGGAAATCATGTCCCGCGATCTGCCGCAGGGGATCAGCGTGCTGAACTCCGGTTTGGCTGGGGCACACTGCATGACCGAACTGGTCAAGGGCGTCTACTATCAGGCCATCATGAACCCGACTTCGCAGCTGATTTTCGTGCCGGATGGCGATGCGATGATCGTGCTCGACCGGCAGGCCGGGGCGCTGATCTACGTGCGCGGCAGCGGCTGACGCCTCAGCTGCCGCGGCGTTCTTCGACCTCGCGCAGGCGCGATGGGAATTTGTCGATGGTCCGGGTCAGCTCCCGCACTGTCCAGGGATGCGGTTTTCGCAGTTTCACACCGCCGTCTTTGCCCACCAACACCAGCATAAAGCCGCGCGGGCGCAGTTTCTTGCGCAGGTCGGACCGCGCGCTTGGATCGGTGTCGGTCAGAACAACCACGTCCCGGTCCAGCAAATCCGCCGCACGTTTTGCCAGCCGTTCCATCTGGTCGTGGAATCGCGGATCCTCGGGGCTGTCGGCAAAGACCACAACGGGCCGTTTGTGCCACAGGAAATCGCTCAGATCGCCTTTGTACTCCGGTTCGATCCACCCTGTGGTATCGGCGGTGGTTGCTTCCTCGGCGCTGGCGCCGGCTGCAATGGTGGCGCAGGGAAGAAAAGCTGTCAGAACAAGGGCTAGGATTGGTTTCATGATCTCTCCTGTTGCTGTCAATATATGCCGCGCCGGTGCGAATGCGATGGCCGAATGTGTCCGAGCCGAAAAAAATTCAGAGGACATTAACCGCTTTGAGAGGGTGAAGAGGGCATGATCCGTCCGTCTCCCTCTGATGGTCCGCAAAAACGGACCCCGTCCAAAGGACTGGAAAAGCGATGCAAGTAATTGTTCATGTCGGTGCTCATCGGTGCGCCACCACCTCGTTTCAGGATTATCTGCGGTTCAATGCCGCCACGCTGGCCGAACAGCGGCTGGAGGTCTGGGGCCCGGATCTGACCCGGGACGGGCTGTTTCACGGCATTCAACCAACCCCGTCCGTGGGCAGCGCTGCGGCGGCGTCTAAACGGGCGCGTGGGCGGCTTCGGATTCGTCTGGACCAGAGCCGCGATGCGGGTACCGAGCAGTTGCTGATCAGCGACGAGAACATGATCGGCAGCGTGCGGGAAAACCTGCGACTTGCCGGGCTCTACTGCGGGATCGGAGAGCGTCTGGCGCGCTTCAACGAAGCCTTTGATGGCAGGGTGTCGGTGCTGGCGGTGAACCTGCGCAGCCTCGAAGCTTACTGGACCTCAGCGCTGACCTATGCAGTTGCGCGTGGCCATCGGGTGCCTGCCGCGGGGCAGTTGAACCGGCTGCTGGAAAGCACCCGCAGCTGGCGTGATGTGCTGACCGACATGGCCTGCAGTATGCCGGATACTGAAATCCGGGTGCTGCCCTTTGAAACCTTTGGGGGCCGTCCCGAGTTGCAGCTGGAGCTGCTGACCGGGTGCAAGGCGCCACGCGAAAACGCCCGCATGCGCCATGCGGCGTCCCCGCGACTGGAAGAACTGCGCGGCATGATCCCAACCTCGGCCGCCCGGAGCCTGCCCGAAGGAGAGGGTCGCTGGCGCCCCCTGGACGAGGTGCAAAGCGCGGTGCTGCGCGAGCGTTACGCTGATGACCTCATGTGGCTGGCCTCGGGCGCCGATGGCCTGGCCCGTATAATGTATGACCCGGAAAAACAGGTGGCGGGACAAAACCCGCTCCGTACCGACTTGACGAGAGGAAGACCCCATGACGAAGACAGACGATTGGCGGGCTCTGGCTGAAAAAGAGCTGCGTGGCCGCCCGCTTGAGGACCTGACCTGGCAGACGCTCGAAGGGATCGACGTCAAGCCACTTTACACCGAGGAAGACACCAAGGCGCTGCCCCATATGGGCACGCTTCCAGGGTTCGGCCCGTTCACGCGCGGCGTGAAGGCGACCATGTATGCGGGCCGCCCCTGGACTATCCGGCAATACGCCGGATTCTCCACCGCCGAAGAAAGTAACGCATTCTACCGCCGTAACCTGGCTGCCGGCCAGCAGGGCGTCTCGGTTGCCTTCGACCTGGCGACGCACCGCGGTTATGACAGCGACCACCCCCGCGTGGTGGGCGATGTCGGTAAGGCCGGCGTTGCCATCGACAGTGTCGAGGACATGAAGATCCTCTTTGACGGTATCCCGCTCGACAAGGTCTCGGTGTCGATGACCATGAACGGCGCGGTGATCCCGATCCTGGCGAATTTCATCGTCGCAGGTGAAGAGCAGGGCCACGACAAGAGCTTGCTGGCGGGCACCATTCAGAACGACATTCTGAAAGAGTTCATGGTGCGCAACACCTATATCTATCCGCCCGAACCGTCGATGCGGATCATTTCGGACATCATCGAATATACGTCGAACGAGATGCCGAAATTCAACTCCATCTCGATCTCCGGCTACCACATGCAGGAGGCCGGCGCGAACCTGGTGCAGGAACTGGCCTATACGCTGGCTGATGGGCGCGAATACGTGCGCGCCGCGATCGAGGCCGGCATGGACGTGGACAAGTTCGCAGGCCGTCTGTCCTTCTTCTTTGCCATCGGCATGAACTTCTTCATGGAGATCTCTAAACTCCGGGCCGCGCGTACCCTGTGGCACCGGGTGATGACCGACTTTGGCGCCAAGAACGATCGTTCCAAGATGCTGCGCACCCACTGCCAGACCTCGGGCGTCAGCTTGCAAGAGCAGGATCCCTATAACAACGTGATCCGCACCGCCTATGAAGCGATGTCGGCTGTCCTCGGCGGCACCCAGTCGCTGCACACCAACGCGCTGGACGAAGCGATTGCCCTGCCGACGGATTTCTCGGCCCGTATCGCCCGAAACACCCAGTTGGTGCTGCAGGAAGAAACCGGTGTCACCAATGTGGTCGACCCGCTAGCCGGTTCTTACTACGTGGAAAGCCTGACGAATGAGCTGATCGACAAGGCCTGGGCCCTGATGGAAGAGGTCGAGGAAATGGGCGGCATGACCAAGGCGGTCGCCTCTGGCATGCCCAAGCTGCGCATCGAAGAAAGCGCCGCCCGTCGTCAGGCGATGATCGACCGGGGCGAAGAGGTGATCGTCGGCGTCAACAAGTACCGCAAGGAAAAAGAAGACCCGATCGACATTCTGGACGTGGATAACGTCAAGGTCCGCGAAAGCCAGATCGCGCGGCTGGAAAAGATCCGCGCCACCCGCGACGATGCGGCCTGCACGGCTGCCTTGGATGAAGTCACCCGCGTGGCCAAGGAAGGTGGCAACCTTCTGGCCGCCGCAGTCGAAGCTGCCCGCGCCCGGGCTTCGGTCGGAGAGATCAGCATGGCGATGGAAAAGGAATTTGGCCGTCACAGCGCCGAGGTGAAAACCCTGGCCGGTGTGTATGGCGCCGCTTACGAAGGCGACGAAGGTTTTGCCGCGATCCAGAAATCGATCGATGAATTCGCTGCAGATGAAGGACGCCGTCCGCGTCTTCTGGTGGTGAAAATGGGGCAGGACGGTCACGACCGCGGCGCCAAGGTGATCGCGACCGCCTTTGCCGATATCGGTTTTGACGTCGACGTAGGCCCGCTGTTCCAGACCCCGGATGAGGCCGCACAGGATGCCATCGACAATGATGTGCATGTGGTCGGTATTTCCAGCCAGGCCGCAGGTCACAAGACGCTGGCGCCGCAGCTGGTGCAGGCGCTGAAAGAGCACGGCGCAGAGGACATCATCGTCATCTGCGGCGGCGTCATCCCGCAGCAGGACTATCAGTTCCTCTATGACAATGGCGTCAAGGCGATCTTCGGCCCCGGTACCAATATCCCCGAGGCGGCGCAGGATATCCTGAAACTGATCCGCGAGGCGCGCAGCTGATCCCTCCGATCCGCGCGTTGGCGCAAGCCTGAAAAAGAGACACCCGGTGCCCCGTGGCGCCGGGTTTTCTGTTTCAGCCGCCTTCCCCTCGTCAGGATCAGCGGTGCTTCCGGTTCTCCCATACGGAATAACCACCCACGCCAAAATCCGCATCTGGCGCCTCATCCAGCATATGCAACATCTCGATGGAATGGCCATCCGGGTCCTTGAAATAGACAGAGACAGCAGGCATCCAGCCCAGAACCACAGGCTCATCCGCCGGTGCGCCATTGAACCCAAGCGGTGTGATGCCCTGGGTGGGCAGGCGCTCAAAGGACTGAAGTACTGCCTCTTTCGTGGCGCGAAAGGCAAAATGCAGCCGCATGCTCAGGGGCGCGCTGCCCGCGCCCCAAAGTCCCAGCATCCCGGTTTCTTTTGGTCCGGCCCAGAGAAACGCGACATTGCGCTCCGGCAGCCGCCGGGCTAGCGGCAAACCCAACTGGCCGCAATAAAACGCCAGCGACTGGTCCAGATCCCGCACCGGCAGGTGGGTTTCATAGATGCCAAGGATATGTTGAGCGGCCCATTGTTCCGGGGGCAGTTGGTCGTGCATGATCTTCTCCGGTTCCGGCGGGGCGCGGCCCCGCGGGTCTTTGCTGTATGTCATGATGCGCGTTTCTACGCGGCGCGAGGCCGGGCAGGGCGCCTGATGATTCCAAGCCTAATTTCTGAAGTTGACTTTAGATCAAGCTGAAATCGCCCCCCCAGTCAGACCCGCGATGTTGCTATGCGCCCTTCGGCTCAGGTGCTGGGTTTCCTTCCGCTGTGAATTTGCTAGGGTCCGCGCGAAAGACAACGACACAAATCAGTCGCAACAGGGGCTTAGCCATGGAACTGGATCACATTGCCGTCGCCGGTGAAACGCTTGCGGAGGCCACGGCCCATGTCGAAGCCGCGCTTGGCGTGCCGCTTCAGACAGGCGGGGAGCACCCGGTATTCGGCACGCACAACCGGCTCTTGGGGCTGGCCGACGGGCTTTATCTCGAGGCTATCGCCATCGATCCCGATGCCACGCCGGAACGCAGCCCGCGCTGGTTCGATCTCGATAGTTTCTCCGGGATGCCGCGCCTGACCAATTGGATCTGCCGCGCAACCGGCCTGCCGGAATTGCTGGAGCGGATGCCGGATGGGGCCGGGATCCCGGTGCCGCTGACCCGAGGCGATCTGGTCTGGGATATGGCAGTGCCCGCCGATGGCAAGCTGCCTTTTGACAATCTGTTTCCGGCGCTCATCGAATGGCACAGCGCCCATCCCGCGCCCCGGCTGGAGCAGCAGGGCTGCGCGTTGCGGCGCCTTGTGATCGCGCATTCCGATGCGGCCGATCTTGAAGCGCTTTTGCCGCTCAACGACGGTCGGTTGGTGTTTGAAACCGGACCTGCTGCCATGGAGGCAGAATTCGACACGCCGCACGGTATTCGTCTGCTGCGTTAAAAAATCACCTGTTTCCGGTGCCTGTGGTCCTGACAGGTCGCGCAAACCGCATTAGGCTTTTCTTATGTCTCTTTGGAGCCGCATATCTGATGCGCTGGGCGCGCTGGCCAAGGGTGAAAGCCTGGCGGATGTTTTTGACCGCCTGCGGGCGCCACCTGAACGTACCGTGGGTTTTGCCATCGCGGTGATCGCGCTGGGGGCCAAGATGGCCAAGGCGGACGGGCAGGTCACCCGGGACGAGGTGACCGCCTTTCGCGAGGTGTTCCAGATCGCCCGCGATGACGAGGCAGGCGCGGCGCGGGTGTTCAACATGGCGCGCACCGATGTGGCGGGCTATCAGGACTATGCGGCGCGTATCCAGCGCATGTTTGCCAATGATCCGGCAACCCTTTGCGATCTGATGGAAGGACTGTTTCACATCGCGCTGGCAGATGGGTTCTATCATCCCGGCGAGAATGAGTTTCTGGAAGAGGTTAGCCGCATCTTCGGTCAGACTCCGCAACAGTTCACCGCCCTGCGCGCGCGGTTTGTGACCGATGCGCCAAAGGATCCCTACACGGTGCTGGGGGTGTCGGCGGATATGCCGATTGATGAAATCCGCAAGCACTGGCGCAAGCTGGTGCGGGAAACCCATCCCGATGCGATGCTGGCTCGGGGCGTCCCCGAAGAGGCGGTGCGTCTGGCGGAAAAGCGGATGATCGACATCAACCGCGCCTGGGACGAGATCAACGGATGCGGGGCACATGCGGCTGGTCACCTATAATATCGAGTGGTTTTCACACCTCTTCGACAAGAATGACCAGCTTATTCTGGACAATAAGCCCTCGGGGCGGCACGGGGTGGATCGCTACACCCAAGGGGTATCGCTGGCGCATGTGTTCCAGACCCTCGATGCCGACGCGGTGATGGTGATCGAGGCGCCCAATACCGGGCGGCGGCAGCGGACCGTGCGCGCTCTTGGCGCTTTTGCTGCCGAAGCGGGGCTGCGCGCCAACGAGGTGATCAGCGGCTTTGCCACCGATACCCACCAGGAAATCGCCCTGATGTACGACCCAGCGGTGCTGAGCGCCGAACACGATGCCCGGAGTAGCAAGGAAGCGCCGCGTTTCGATACCCGTTTTGAGCTGGACCTCGACACCGATTCCATCCCGGAACATGTGCGGTTTTCAAAGCCGCCGCTGGAGCTGAACGTCACGACAGCCGGGGGGAAGACCCTGCGGATGATCGGCGCGCACCTAAAGTCCAAGGCGCCCTATGGGGTGAAGGGGCATGACGCCATCATCCAGCGCGCCATTGAGAACCGGCGCACGCAGTTGGCACAGGCGATTTGGCTGCACCGGCGCATTGCCGATCATATCGCGGCAGGGGACGATCTGATCCTGATGGGCGATCTGAACGATGGTCCGGGTCTGGATGAATACGAGCGCCTTTTCGGGCAATCCTCGGTTGAGATTATCATGGGGCAGGATCTGACCGATCCCCATGCCGAAAGCCTGAAAAAGCCCCGGCCCGGCATCGTGCCCAGCACCGCGCGGTTTTATGATGAGGAAAAGAAACGGTTCTTCCGGGCGTGCCTTGACTATGTGATGATTTCACAAAGCCTGACGGCCTATAATCCTCGCTGGCGGATCTGGCACCCGTTCGAGGACGCTGATTGCTATGCCGATGAGGTCCTGCGCGAGGCGCTGCTCATGGCCTCGGATCATTTCCCTGTCAGCCTCGATATCGATCTGACTTAAAATCATCGCACAGGAAGCTTATATTGGACCCATGAAACGGTTTTTACATGTAAGTGCCGCCTGCCTGCTGTGCCTGTCCGCCCCTGTGGCGGCGCAGGAGCGCGAAGAGAACGGCAAAGGTTTGATGGAAAAGGGCGCCGAGCTGTTCTGGGAAGGGCTGCGCAAGGAGATGGCCCCGGCGCTGGAAGATCTGGAAGGGCTTGCCGCGGAAATCGGCCCCTCCATGCGGGAATTTCTGTCCGAGATGGGACCGGCGCTGGCGGCGATTGCGGCCGAGGTCGAGGATTGGAGCAGCTACGAGCTACCGGAAATCCTGCCCAATGGCGATATCATCATCCGCAAGAAGCCAGAGGCGCCCTCTCCTGAAGAGAAGAACGACGTTCCGGAGAACGGGATTACGGATCTCTAAGGGGCGCAAGCCGTAGGGTGACGCGCGCCTTTGTTATCCGTTGATCCAATCGGTCTATCCAGGCGACCGGGTTAGCCAACAATTTTGACGGTCAGCTCTGCCTCCAGCGTGTCGCAGAGCGATTTCAGGCGGGCCTCGGCGACCTCACCATAGAGGGCTTCGGAGGCTTTCGGCAGTTCCAGCGTGAGGTGCTTCTTGCGCGGTTGCCATTTCAGCTTGCCGATGTCGCCGTTTTCGCTGACCATCAGCATGGCACCAAACCGCATCGCCTTGCCCAGGATTTCCGCCTCTTTCTGCCCTTTTTCATCCAGAAGATCGTATAGATACTCAAAGGCGGTGCCCTGCCGTTTGTTGCGGTAGCGATGCAGCAGCGCCAGGCCGAGGAACACACGTTCGGAATGTTTCAGCCCGCCGAGGTTGGCGCGGGTGGCATTGTCGAAACAGACCTCGGCGCGGTAATCCGGGTGGGCGCGCCAGCTGACATCATGCAGCAGGCTAGCAGCCTTGATCAGGCGTTTTTTGGTGTGCGGCCCATTGCTGAACAGCGGGATGACAAAATCATAGAGCGTCTTGCCAAAGCCGGGAATGCGGGCGTCCTTGGCCTCGGCAAAACGGCTGGCTTCGACCAGCGGATCGCGTTCGCGCAGGCGCTGGGGCATCTGTTCGTAGAGCAGCCCTTCGCGGATGCCATAGCTTGAGACGGCGATATCCTTGGGCTTGAAGGTCTTGACAAGTCGGGACAGCACATCGATCGCATAGGGCACCAAGGACATCCGCGCGTTGGAGATGCCGGTTTCGGCGCGCAGTTCCTCGATGTCGCGTTTCTCGATATATTTCAGGGTGGCGCGCACGTCCTTGGCGCTCATCCGGTATTCGTGCAGAACCTTCAGCGGATACCCGCGCCGGGCCATGTCGATGCGGGCGATGGCGCGCCAGCTGCCGCCGACCAGGAACAGACGGTCGGTCTGCTTGCCCATTTCCTCGCGCAGTTCCGCCATGACCTCGGCGATATGAGCCTTGCGCCCCCGGCGCCCGCCCTTGATGTCCCGCAGTTTCAGCGGGCCAAGAGAGGAGGTGACGCGTTTGCCGACCTCGCCGTCGTGGATTTCCGCCAGCTCCATCGAGGAGCCGCCGATATCGCAGACCAGGCCATAAGAGCCGGGCCAGCCCAACAACACGCCCTGTGCGGACAGGCGCGCCTCTTCCTGACCGTCGATCACCCAGATCTTCAGCCCAGTTTCGCGAAGTACATCGGCGCAGAACTCAGGGCCATCCTCGGCATCGCGCACGGCAGCTGTGGCGACCACCGACAGGGGGGGCAATCCCATCCCATCGGCAAGGTGTTGGAACCGGCGCAGCGCGGCCAACGCGCGTTTGCGTCCCTCGGGGTTCAGGCGCCCGGTTTCCGAGAGGCCAGCCCCCAGGGCGCACATGATCTTCTCGTTGTAGAAATAGGCCGGGCTGCGGGCCGCGCCGTCAAAGACGACCAGACGCACGGAGTTTGATCCGACATCCACCACCCCGACCCGGGACAGCGCCCTTGAATCGGGATCATCGAACAGCGGGCGGCCAAAGGGCCCCCAGTCGGCGGTGGCGTCGGGGGTGGCAGGATCCTCGGTCACGGGTGTCGGCGCTCCGTCTTGGGTCTCGAATCTAGGATGGTTTAGGGTGGGGCCGGGGTCAACCGCCGGTCCCGGCAACCCGGGTTTCGCCCGCAACACTGCGGTCTTCGGACATCAGCCGCACCGCCAGGGGGCGCGACAGGTTGCGTTTTTCCGCCAGCGACAGCCGGTCTAGTTGTTCGACGATCCGGGCTGCCGCAGCAAACGAACGATCCATATGGGCCACAAGATAGGGGATCACGTCGGGTTTCGGGGTGATCTGGCGGTCATTGAAGAGCTTCGCCAGAACCACAGCTAACAAGGCATCGTCCGGCGGCTGCAGCTCGGCATGTGTGGCGGCCTGAACACGGCTTTGCAGGTCCGGCAGGCTCAGCCCCCAAAGGTTGGGTGCCGCGCGCCCCGTCATCATCAGGGCAAACCCGTTCGCCAGCACCAAGTTGTGCAGGTGAAACAGGGCCTCCTGGGCGGATTTGTCAGAGGCGATCTGCGGCACGTCCTCCAGGACCACGGGCGCGGTTGCCAGCTCGGGCACCATCGCCTCGGTCAGATCTGCCGCCGATACGATCCGGGCGCCGGACTGGCTGGCCCAGACATGGGCCAAATGCGTCTTTCCCGATCCGGCAGGGCCGGTCAGAACCAGTTTGCCACTGGGCCATGAGAACCCCGGATCCAGCAGCGCCACAGCCATGGCATTCGACGGGGCGACAAAAAAGTCGTCCCGGCCCAAAGCCGTTTTGGCGGGCAGGTCAAAGCTGAGTTGTTGCGCCATATTACTTTTTCGAATCCCGGTGACTCAGTCCCTGGTACAGACGGCTGTGCAGATACTGTCCCGTGAGGAAACGTGCAACTACGCCCAAGGCTGCCGCAACAGGCACGGCAACCAGCATGCCAACAAAGCCAAAAAGCGCACCAAAGACCGACAGGGCCAGCAGCAGCCAGACCGGATGCAGGCCAACGGATCCGCCAACCAGTTTCGGAGTAAGGTAATTGCCCTCGATCACCTGACCCAGTGCAAAAATCCCGGCTACCAGTCCGATCGACCACCATTCGCCCCAGAACTGGAACAGGGCAAGTCCGATAGCCAGAGCGCCGCCCACCAGCGCCCCCAGATAGGGAATGAAGGTGACGAGCCCGGCGATGAACCCCACCGCAAGTCCGAAATTCAGACCAACCAGCATCAGGGCGACAGCGTAGTAAACGCCCAAGATCAGGCAGACCGTGCCCATGCCGCGGATGAAGGAGGCAAGCACATCGTCGATTTCACCGGCCAGATTGCGGATCACTGGCGCATGGTCGAGCGGCAGCAGCGCGTCTATCCGTTCGATCATCCGGTCCCAGTCCAGCAGCAGATAGACCGAGACAACCGGAACGATCACGAAAAGCACCAGCAGGTTGACGACCGAGACGGCCGAGCCGACGAGGGATTCAAATAGCTCGATCCCCTTGCCCTGAAGGGTGCCAGCGATGGAGGCGATGGTTTGCTGCGCGCGGCTACCTTCGGTGAAGATCGACGGGAAGTGTTCCTGCGCAAAGTTGCGCAGATCGCGAAAGGCTTCGGGCAGAACCCGGATCAGATCGCTCAGCTGGTAGATCAGCGTCGGCACCACCACCAGCAGCAGCAGCATGAAGACCAGCATGGCGCCGATAGTAATCACCGCAGTTGCGGCAGTACGGCTGAGGCCCGCGGCCTCTAGCCGGTCGGCAATGGGATCAATCAGATAGGCAATCGCCGCGCCCAGCACAAAGGGTAGCAGCACGTCTCCCAAAGCCCAGAGGACGATTGCGAAAACCACGGCAGCAACGCCCCAGTATTGAAACTGCTTCTTCGCCGGAAGTGCCATATGCCAAGCGCCTCTCTGAGATCTGTTTGCCAATCACCCCAGTCATTGCCCATGCGGTTGCCTCATGCAACAGCCAAGCGGCAAGTGCCGCCAAATGAGTACCGGGTAGGGCAGGGGCGTTTCTGCACGGTCTGCGTCAGTGGATGCGCACGCCCTGACGGGTCAGTTCACCTTGTACGGCGGCAATGTCCACCGCGTGCGGGCTGCAGGCGGATTTGACGGATAGTGCCGCGGCAACGCCCGCGCCCTGACCGGCCACCGCGCAACAGGCCATGTTGCGGGTGGCGGCATGGGCGACCTTGTCGCCGCCGATGGCGCGGCCCGTCACCAGCAGGTTTTCCACCCCTTTGGGCAGCATGGCGCGATAGGGAATCTGCATATAGCGCCCGGTGGTGGGCAGGATCAGGATGCCATAGCCGTCGATGAATTCCGGGTAGATGCCGATGGTGTCTTCGAACCGGCCCTGATTGCGGGTCTCATCCTCGGTCATGTTGTGATGGGCGTCGATCTTGCGGGTGTCACGGATGCCGATGGTCATGCCGAAATTGCGCAGCCGCGCGCCTTCGCAGCCAGGCGTATAGGCCTTCAGCGCATTGATCGCGTGCATGGCCTGCTTGCGTCCTTCGATCTCGAACCGGGTCATGCTGTCCGGGTCGGTGCCGTCGCAGCCTGCCAGATGCACCAGATTCATATAGGTCATCTCACCACTGTCATGAACAGCCCCCCAGGTGCCCCCGATGGTATTGAGATGCGCAGGGATCAGCCCGTCGCGCAGCGCCTGCGCAAAGGGCTTGGCGAGGAAGGGAGAGAACATCTCATCCTCCTTGCCGGAGGTCTCCACCTCCCACTCCCCGGTGGACCAGTCCCTGTAGGTCTGCGGGTCGGCCTTGACCCCTTCCATGAACTTTTGCTTGTCGACACCTGCGATGTGGAACATCACGCTAGCGGCCTGCATTTCCTCGACCGGTGTCTTTATGGTGGGGGCGCCCATCATCTGCGCGATATCGGCGTCTCCTGTCGCATCGATCACTCGTTGCGCCAGGATCGCCTCGCGCCCTGCCTTTGATTCGACGATCACGCCGGTGATCCGGTTGCCTTCGCGGATCGGGGCCACGAACATGCGGTGCAGCATCGGGTGAATGCCTGCTTCCTCGACCAGTCTATCGGCGACCAGTTTGAAGCCTTCGGCGTCCAGTTCGTAAGACAGAGACTGGCTTTCCGGCACGGCAGCATCCATCGCCTTGGCGCGTTCCTCGAATTCCCAGCCGATGCCACCGGCCTCGACCGTCTGCTCGTGCCGGTACCAGGCAAAACCTTCGACGCCGACAGCGGTGATATTGCCGCCAAAGCAGCCGAACCGGTCCAGCAGGGTCACATCGACCCCGCAGCGCGCTGCTGCCAGTGCCGCCGCCAGCCCGCCGGGGCCAGAGCCTACGACAAGCACATCGGTGCGATGCACGACGGGGATTTCCCGGGCGGGTTCGGTAATGGTGTCGCGCATCTGGGCCTCCGCAATAAATTTGAACCAGCATTTACAAAACTGACCAGTGGTTCAAGTGGTTTCCGGGCTAATATCCGGTTTGTCCGCTGCCGCCACTCCAAAGCCCGATTGCCTGAGGCGCGGCGATGGCTTAGACCGCTTGAAAACCCCTTTGAACGAATGAGAGCGACATGCGCCTGTCCCGTTACTTCCTGCCTGTTCTGAAAGAGACGCCTTCAGAGGCCCAGATCGTCAGCCACCGCTACATGCTGCGGGCCGGCATGATCAAACAGTCCGCCGCCGGGATCTATTCCTGGCTCCCGCTGGGCTTCAAGGTTTTGAAGAAAATCGAAGGCATCGTCCATGAGGAACAGATGCGCGCGGGCCATATCCCGGTGCTGATGCCCACCATGCAATCGGCAGACCTGTGGCGCGAAAGCGGCCGCTATGATGCCTATGGCGAAGAAATGCTGCGCATCACCGACCGGCACGAGCGCGATCTGTTGTTCACACCCACCGCCGAAGAGCTGATCACCGATATCTTCCGCAGCCATGTCAGCAGCTACAAGGATCTGCCGCTGACCATGTACCAGATCCAGTGGAAATTCCGCGACGAGATCCGCCCGCGTTTCGGCGTGATGCGGGGACGCGAATTCTACATGAAGGACGGCTATAACTTCGACCTGACCAAGGAAGACGCGCTGCACGCCTATAACCGTCATCTGGTCAGCTACCTGCGCACCTATGAGCGCATGGGCCTGCAGGCGATCCCGATGCGCGCGGACTCTGGCCCCATTGGCGGCGATGACACGCATGAGTTCCTGGTGCTGGCCGACACCGGCGAGAGCGAAGTCTTCTACGACAGCGCGGTGACCGATATCCGCCTTGGCCAGCGCAATATCGACTATGATGATCACGACCAGTGCCGCGCCGTAATGGAAGAATTCACCGCCCTTTATGCCCGGACCGACGAAACCCACGACGCGGCGCTGTTCGACCAGATCCCGGCCGAGCGTCAGCGCAGTGCTCGTGGTATCGAGGTTGGTCAGATCTTCTACTTCGGCACCAAATATTCCGAACCGATGGGGGCCACGGTGCAAGGCCCCGATGGCAAATCCATCCCCGTGCACATGGGCAGCCATGGCATCGGTGTTTCCCGTCTGGTTGGCGCGATCATCGAAGCAAGCCACGACGACAAGGGTATCATCTGGCCCGAAGGCGTGACCCCGTTCCACTGCGGTATCGTCAACCTGAAGCAAGGCGACGAAGAAGCCGACGCGGCCTGTGACAAGATCTATGCCGCGCTGACTGCGGTTGGTCTTGATCCGCTGTATGATGACCGCAAGGAACGCGCGGGCGGCAAATTCGCCACCATGGACCTGATCGGCCTGCCCTGGCGTATTACGGTCGGTCCGCGCGGGCTGAAGAACGGCGTGGTGGAACTCACCTCGCGCCGGACTGGCGAAAGCGTGGAACTGCCCCCGGAAGACGCCGTGAAAAAGATCGCCGAGATCTACGCCGAGCACGCCTCGGGCCGCGGCTTCTGAGCGGCGGCGCGCAGAGGGTTAAGGCCCCAGGCTGAAACCTCCAAACGCGAGACTGAAATGGAAAAGGGGGGCAGTGATGCCCCCCTTTTGTATCTATCGCCATTCCTAGAGGACGCTGCGCAGCAAACCGAAAAGCTTGCTGCGCACGCGTGCTTAGAGGAAGTCGAAGTTTGCTGCGCTCAGCTCATCAAAGGTCACACCCTTGATTACCAGCGCATCGCCTTCTCCGAAGTCGAGGATGGTGCGGTTGCCGTGGTCGGTGGCCAGACCGCTCAGATCGTCAAAGCTTTCGACGCCTTCGATGTGCAGCGCGATCGTGTCTTCGTTCGCATCGAAGCCAATGATGCGGTCACGGTCGTAGCCGGTTTGGAACACAAAGAGGTCCGCATCGTGGCCGCCGTTCATGCGGTCACGGCCAGCGCCACCGTCCAGCACGTCGCTGCCCTTGTTGCCTTTCAGGATGTCGCGACCAGCGCCACCGTCCAGAGTGTCGCTACCGCTACCGCCTTTCAAGATGTCGCGACCTTCGCCGCCGGTCAGCATGTCGTTGCCGCTGTTGCCGATCAGGACATCGTTGCCCTCGCCGCCGTCCAGCTCGTCCCAGCCGCCACGGCCGATCAGAACGTCACGGCCACCGGCGCCGTTGACCAGATCATCCACGGAGGAACCACGGAAGAAGTCAAAACCATTGGAGCCTTCTGTCACAACGTATTCATTGATGTGAATGTCGGCGATTTGTGCACCCTCGCGGGTGAAGTCTGCTGCAACCGCATCGATGTGTTCACCAAGCGCGTTGGTGCCGCCCAGGATGTTGCCTTCGCCTTCGGGCAGGAAACCTTCATGCGCGCCGACGACGCCACCTTCGGTGGTGCCGGTGTTGGCAGCCATCTGGCCCAGGAGTGGCACTTCTTCTGCGATCTCGGAGTTCACTTCGGTGCCCGCATCCAGCACGTCGCTGCCTGCGAAGGTGATGTTTTGCTCGCCCATAAAGTGGCCGTTTTCGTCGAACAGTTGCAGCGAATCTGCGGTGCCGACAAAGGCGTCGTTCGAGGGGATGACCATTGCGGCCAGCGACAGGTGACCGTTGGAGGAACCGTCAACGGAGAATTCTGCGGTTGCAGTTTCGCCCGGTGCCAGAATCGGCGGGGTGCCTGCACCCAGCACTGCGCCGGTTACGGCATCCGCGTCTGCGGCCACAACCGCTTCGTTTGCCGGAGCGAAGTTACCGTCTTCGGCCAGGGCTTCCAGAGCAGCCGATGCAGCTTCGCCGGTGTTGTAGAGGTCAAAGCTGCCGTCGTGGGCGGCGAACCAGAAAGGGGTCGTGTAGGTGCCGCCGTGGGCAGAGGTGTTGGTTGCGACGATGCGAAGATCGGTCATTGAGTTATCCTCAGTTTGAATTGAAGTTTGCGCACTTTCTGGGGGAATTGAGGGGATGCCAAGGGGGGGCTCCCTCACAGTCTCTGACGTCGCTGTGATCCTGGGATAAAGTCACGAAATGGTTACTTTGTTGGTATTTAAAATGCTGAAAATAAACAAAAAAGTAACGTTTCAGGCGAAATTTTGGCGCCGATGTATTCGGACATATTCGAATATATGCAATCATATGAATCGCCAATTGTTACAATCTTAGGTAGAATTACGTAAGTGGGGAGCGAGCGTCTCTTGGTGGTTTCCCGAGTGAGAGCAGGGGACCCGCCGCCGCGCGGAATCGTCGCGAGATGGCCAGCCATGAAACCAAAACCGCCTTGGCAATGCAGCCTTGCCTTGACCCTGCACGCCGGACAGCACAGGTTGTCCGCAAATCTCCCGGGCAGGACCACACATGGCCACGACACCTCCGCCGTTTTCACGTTTTGAATGGATGATCGCCTGGCGCTACCTGCGTGCGCGCAGGGCCGAGGGCGGCGTCAGCGTGATGACCTGGATCAGCCTGATCGGGATCACTCTGGCGGTATTTGCGCTGATCGCCACGTTGGCGGTGCGCTCGGGCTTCCGGTCTGAGTTTGTCGGCACCATCCTGGGCGCCAACGCGCATGTGACGCTCTATTCTCATGGGCAGGTCACGGCAGAGGGCAATATCGACCGGACCTTGGAAGACTTCGCCGAGATGGCCGCAGCAGCGTCGCAGGTGCCCGGTGTGATCCGCGCCGCGCCGCTGATCAAGGGGCAGGTGATGGCCAACCTGCGCCAGCGCAATGCTGGGGTCGAGGTCTTTGGTATTGCCGCTGCGGACCTGAAGGCCATTCCTGGCGTTGCCCAAAGCGACGAAATCCTTGGCGATCTGGAGCGGTTTGGCGAAGGCGTGGCCATCGGGTCCGGTGTGGCGCGCGAGTTGGGGGTCAGTGTCGGCGACCGGATCAAGCTGATCTCTCCCGATGGGGTCAAAACCCCATTTGGCACCAGCCCGCGTATCAACGCCTATGAGGTGGTCTATATCTTCACGGCAGGGCGCTATGACATCGACCGCACCCGGCTTTATATGCCGTTTGACGCGGCGCAGGCGTTCTTCAACCGCGAAGGCGTGGCTGACGAGATCGAGGTCATGGTGGCTGACCCGGAAAAGGTCGATCTTTTGGTGCTGCCGCTTCTGCGCGCGGCGGGGCAGGGGATCGGGGCCTGGACCTGGCGCGATGCCTCTGGCGGGTTCCTGCGCGCGCTGGAGGTCGAGGACAACGTGATGTTCATCATCCTGTCCATTCTGGTGCTGATCGCCACGATGAACATCGTTTCGGGGCTGATCATGCTGGTCAAGAATAAGGGCCGCGATATCGGTATCCTGCGCACCATCGGCCTGAGCGAAGGATCGGTGATGCGGGTGTTCTTCATCTGTGGTGCCTTTACCGGTGTGATTGGAACGCTTTGCGGTGTAGTTTTGGGCTGCCTCTTCGCGATCTATATTGATCCGATCTTCTCCTTCGTGAACTACGCGATGGGCGGCGGGGTCTGGGATCCGTCGATCCGGGGCATCTATGCGCTTCCGGCAGAGCTGAACCTGCCCGATGTGCTCTCGGCCGTTGCCCTGTCGCTTGGCCTGTCCTTCGTGGTGACGATCTTTCCGGCCCGGCGGGCGGCCCGGCTGAACCCGGTGGAGGCCCTGCGCTATGAATGATCAGGTATCGCAGGCAGCCGCACTGGCGCTGGAACTGAAAGGCATCAGCAAGTCCTATAACCGGGGCAGCGCGGCGCAAGTGGATGTCCTGCGGGGCGTCGATCTGGCCTTGAAACCGGGCGAGGTCGTGGCCCTTGTCGCACCGTCTGGCGCAGGCAAGTCGACCCTTCTGCATATCGCCGGTCTGCTGGATACCCCGGACGAGGGCAGCCTGTGTATCGGTGGGCAGGATGTTACCGGGCTGGGCGAGCGGGCGCGCACCGGCCTGCGGCGTAGCGATGTGGGCTTTATCTATCAGTTCCACCACCTGTTGCCCGAATTCACCGCCGCAGAAAACATCGTCCTGCCGCAACTGGCCAATGGCGCCAGTCAGAAGGCGGCTCGGGCGCGTGCGGCAGAGTTGCTGGATCTTGTCGGCCTTTCGGCCCGCGCCGGGCACCGTCCGGCGGCGATGTCCGGGGGCGAGCAGCAGCGGGTTGCCTTTTGCCGGGCTCTGGCCAACCAGCCGCGTGTGCTGCTGGCGGACGAGCCGACCGGAAATCTGGATCCGGGGACGTCGGATCAGGTTTTTGGCGTCTTGATGGATCTGGTGCGCAGTTCTGGCCTGTCGGCGCTGATCGCGACCCATAACCTTGACCTTGCCGCGCGGATGGACCGGGTTTTGCATCTGGAGGACGGGGCGGTGGCGGCCGCGCCGCAATAGGCCCGCGCGCACGCGGCCCCGGTTTCTGGGCGCATCTCTGCCGCCGCCGGTTTACGCTGCAAAACCTGCCGGTTACAGTGCCCCTGACTGAGACGGTTGCGGCCAGAACGACAGGAACGATGCCATGAAGACCAAAACGATCCTTTGCATGCTGCCGCTTGTGGCCGGGCTTGCCGTGGCCTGCACCGAAATCGTCAACAGTATGCCTACCGCGCAGGAAGGACAGATCCTGTTCAATCAGAACTGCGCGCTGTGCCATGGCGAAAATGGTGATCTCGCCCAGCGTGAGACCACGCTTGATGCGCCCGACCTGCGCAAGATCAACGCGCGCCATGACGGTGCGTTCCCACGCGCTGCAGTGCTGTCGCAGATTGATGGTTACGGACGCGGCAAGGTCAGCGCCGAATACATGCCGGAATTCGGCGCCCTGCTGGAAGGCGAGCTGATTCCGGTTGAGGTCGAAGGCACCCTGACGCCGACACCGCGCCCGCTGGCCGCGCTGATGACCTACCTCGAAAGCATCCAGGCCGAAGGCTGAGCCGCAGCATATGCCTCAGCTGCAGATGCCGCGCAGATCGGCGCCTTTCCAGGGCAGGTAGACGTCGCTTTGGCGGCTTTGCGGCAGGTCCGAAACCGGCATCACATCCTTCAGCATGGCATGCAGCCTCTGGGTGCGGGCGCCCTGTGGCGCCAGCGCGCGGCAGCAGACGTATTCTTCAACGATGGCGCCTTGCTGTTCATAGCCATAGCTCAGGAAATCGGGGCTCTGGTCCAGTTCGAACAGGTAGGGGTCGGGGTTGCCGCGATGCTCGGCCGCGGCGCGCAGCGGGGTATATCCGGTGCGGGCCCGGTTCTGCCATTGCCAGACATGGGTCACCTCATGGGCCAGCAGCATCGCCTCCACCAGATACAGGCGCTCAGGATAAGCAGGCAGGTAATTCTCGGTGTACCAGTCGCGGATAAAGTAGATCCGGTTGAACAGCGTAACCGCCGCGGGGGAGGATGTGATAATCTCGTCCTTCACCGGCGGCAGGATGCGTTCTCGGCAGGCCACGCGCGGGCGCGGTTTGCGGCGAAAGGTGGTCGCGGCCACTGGCGCGCCATCCATGATGCGCACCTTTTCCGGCTTCAGGTCGCTGCCGTGGATGTCCGACAGGAAGGCACGCTCCTGCTGCGTCAGTTCGCGCCCGCAGGAGGCGAGGATCAGGGCAATCAGGAAAAGACGCAGGATCATGAGGTCACGCTAGCGCAGCAAGGAAGGGCGGTATAGCCGTTTTGCGCCCGCGCTCAGGCGGCAAAGAAGCTGGCTGTGGCGGTGGCGACCAGTTTGCCGCTGCCCTCTTCGCTCATCTCGGCGCGGGCAAAGACCAGCGCCTTGCCTGCCCGCACCACCTGCGCCCGGCAGAGGATCGCGCTGCCCACCCCGGGGCGCAGGAATTGCGTGTGAAGGTCCGTTGTCGCCAGCGGGCGCACGCCGCCCTGATGAGCAAAGGCCGCCAGCACCATCGAAGTATCGGCCAGCGCCGCCAGCGCCTGTCCCGAGACGATGCCGCCCATGCGCGCAAGGTTCGGTGTCAGTGGCATGCGCAGGGTTGTTTCCTCCGGGCTTGCCTCGGTCACGGTCAGATCCAGCGCCTGCACCCAATCGGCAAAGCCTTCGGCCAGAACGGATTGCAGATCCGCGGGGGTCATGGTGGCGGTCATTTCTGTCTCCCTGTTTTGGCCGGAGGTTAGCCGCTGCCCCGCGCGAAAGCCACGGTGATTTCAGGCTGTCTGTGGAGGAGGGAAGTCAGGTTGCACCGCCTGCTGGGTACCCTTGGGGCGTGGCGCGTAGCGGCACGGCCCGCGCCTGCCCTTACATCCGGGGTTCACGCCGGATCCCGAAGGGACAAACAGTCCCGGGGACTGTTTGAGGCGGGAACGGGCGGAGCCCCACGCTTCAACACCTGCCACAAGATACACCGCCTGCAAGGTGGTCCTTTGGGACGTGGGGCGTAGCGGCACGGTCCGCGCCTGACCTTCCCCCCGGGAGTTCGCCCCGGACCGCGCAGCGGCAAACAGTGCGGGGCACTGTTTGGGGTAAGAACGGGCGGAGCCCTACGCCGAAACACCTGCCACAAGATACACCGCCTGCAGGGTATCCCCTTGGGGCGTGGCGCGCAGCGGTACGGCCCGCGCCTGACCTTCCCCCCGGGAAGGCGCTTCACGCCTCCCCAAGGTCAGGCACGGGCCTTGTGGTGGTGGAGGGTTGCAGGGAATAGCTGCGAGGGTTCAGCCAGTTCAGAACGTTGTCTTAGCTTATTGAAACAATTGATCTATTCGTCGTTAGAGTCTCCGGCGAGAATAGACGCCAGTGCATTCAAATTGGGGACGTTAGGAGTGTGTCGCATGTTCTGAGGAACGTTAATGTTGCCCATCGTATAGATGAATGGAACTATTTCGCTCGATGCGAAAAGAACGCTTTCTCTTCCCCAGTGCCGCGTCACAATTGAATATGATTGGTTGGGGACCTTGTTTGAAGTTGGAAAACCTTTCCCAGTATAAATAAACAGCCAATCGTTAGGGTTCAAAACTCCATGTCCTAACCAAAAATTGTTGTCATTAACTGGGTCAAACGAGTTGAAGTCTTTTCGAAGGCCAATTCCTAGGAAATAGTGGCGCAAGTCAACGTAACTTGTCGCTCTGATTGCAATTCTTTCAAGATTGGGCTGCCCGCGGTCAAATACATCTACGAGGTCAAAAGGGTACTGATCCATTTTTATTTGTTCCACGGTGCGAGCTGTACAAAGAGACCGATTGCCAGTGCAACGGCCCCCAAGGCTACCATCCATGCCTCTGTGATCAGGTCGGTTTCAGCGGAAAGGTCAATGCCTTGAGAAATTAGAAAAGGTCCGGCCATCAGCGTGAAGGCTGCAACTACGTCCACCGTCTTCTTCGATTTTATGCCAGCCTGAAGGCGAACAACGTCCTTTTCAGCTGTGATCCTTGCTGTACGCTCTTGGTCTAGATGCAAGTTGGCTTGGTGCAACTGGCGATGCACTTCTTCGAAACTCGCAGCAGCGAGTTTCGTCGCAGCCGAGTTTCCAAGCGAACGGCTTTCGGCATCAGCGATCCCATTCAGTACACCACCGACAGGATGCTGTGGTGCATTGGACCTAGTGATGTTTAGAGGCGGTGAGGTGGTTGAGTCCTTCTGATACCCGTCACTGCCACTTTGAAAATTGTCAGGAAGAGACGGAACCGAGGGATTTTCACTATCCAAGCTCAAACTCCCCTCTTTCATCGTCCCCCTCAAACATCCAGCTCCTCCACGAACTTCGCGTTCTCCTGAATATACTGGAACCGCAACTCGGGTTTCTTACCCATCAGACGCTCCACCAGATCGCCGGTCTCGCCCGGTTCGTCCTCATCAATGGTGACCCGGATCAGCTTGCGGGTCTTGGGGTCCATGGTGGTCTCTTTCAGGTCCTTGGCATCCATTTCACCCAGACCCTTGAAGCGGGAAACATCGATCTTGCCCTTGCCGCCCAGACCCTTTTCCAGCCATTTGTCCCGCTCTGCCTCATCCAGGCAATAGACCCGTTTCGCGCCTTGCGTCAGGCGGAACAGGGGCGGGCAGGCGAGGTAGAGGTGACCGCCATCGATCAGTGGCCGCATCTGGGTGAAGAAGAAGGTCATCAACAGCGAGGCGATATGCGCGCCGTCGACATCCGCATCGGTCATGATGATGATCTTGTCATAGCGCAGATCATCGAGGTTGAACTTGGTGCCAAGGCCAACCCCCAGCGCCTCGCAAAGGTCACTGATCTCCTGGTTCGAGCCGAGCTTGTTCGAGGCCGCGCCCAGAACGTTCAGGATCTTACCCTTCAGCGGTAGCAGCGCCTGATATTCACGGCTGCGCGCGCCCTTGCCCGAGCCACCGGCCGAGTCGCCCTCCACGATGAAGAGTTCGGTGCCGCGCCGGTCTTTTGACGTGCAATCGGTCAGCTTGCCCGGCAGGCGCAGTTTCTTGGTGGCGCTCTTGCGCTGGGTCTCTTTCTCCTGCTTGCGGCGCAGGCGCTCCTCGGCCCGCAGGATCAGGAAATCGAGGATGGCGCCAGCCGATTTGGTATCGGCGGCCAACCAGTTGTCAAAGTGGTCGCGGACCGAGTTTTCCACCATCTTGCTGGCGCTTTCGGTCGACAGGCGGTCCTTGGTCTGGCCGACGAATGCGGGGTCCGCGATAAAGCAGGAAACCAGCGCGCAGCCCCCGGTCATCAGGTCTTCGCGCGAGATCTGCGTGGCCTTCTTGTTGCCGACCAGCTCGCCATAGGCCTTGATGCCTTTCAGGATCGCGGCCCAGAAACCGGCGACATGGGTGCCGCCTTCAGGGGTGGGGACGGTGTTACAGTAGCTCTGGATGAAGCCGTCGCGGGCGGGCGTCCAGTTGATCGCCCATTCCACATAGCCCGGCTCGCCGAATTTTTCGCGGAACTCCACCTTGCCGCCAAAAGGCGCATCGGCATAGGTCGTGGCCTTACCCAGCACCTCGGAGAGGTAATCCCTGAGCCCGCCGGGGAAGTGGAAGGTCGCCTCGGTCGGGGTTTCACCGTCGTCGATGGCGGATTTCCAGCGGATTTCCACGCCCGAGAACAGGTAGGCCTTGGAGCGCACCAGCGTCATCAGCCGCTTGGGCTTGAAGCGGTGCGAGCCAAAGATCTGCTCATCCGCGTGGAAGGTGACCGAGGTGCCGCGCCGGTTGGGGGCCGCGCCGACCTTTTCCACCGGCCCCTGCGGGATCCCGCGGGAGAAGCGCTGTTCGAACAGCTCCTTGTTCTTGGCCACCTGAACGACCATCAGATCAGACAGGGCGTTCACCACCGAGGAGCCAACCCCGTGCAAGCCGCCCGAGGTCTGATAGGCCTTGCCCGAGAATTTGCCGCCCGCGTGCAGGGTGCAGAGGATCACCTCAAGCGCGGATTTATCGGGAAACTTGGGGTGGGGGTCGATCGGGATGCCGCGGCCGTTGTCACGGATGGTGACCGAGTAATCGGCGTGCAGCTCGACCTCGATCCGGTTGGCATGGCCGGCGACGGCCTCGTCCATCGAGTTGTCGAGGATCTCGGCCACCATGTGGTGCAGCGCGCGTTCGTCAGTGCCGCCGATATACATGCCGGGCCGTTGGCGGACGGGTTCAAGCCCCTCCAGAACCTCGATCGAGGAGGCGTCATAGGTTTCGGCGTCAGGCGTGCTCAGGAGATCGTTGGCCATCTGTTTCGGGCTGCTCTTGGTTGCTTTTGGTTAAGGGGCATTATGGCAGGTGTCAGCGCCGCGGGGAAGAGGGCGACGGGGCCTGTGGATAACCCTGCGGCGCTGTGCCATGTAAGGAGGCAAATCGCGCGAGAGAGGGGACGGGCATGAGCAAGGGTGATGGGCTGGACCCAAAGGATTGGACCGCATTCAGGGCCGAGGCGCACCGGATGCTGGAGGCATCGCTGGACCAGCTGGAACAGATCCGTGAGCGTCCCTGGCAACCGGTTCCCGAAGATCTGCCTGCGCGCTACCGGATAGGGCAGGGCGGTGATCTGGTGGGACGGATCGAGCAGGATGTATTGCCCCATCATGGCGGCAACGTGCATCCCCGGTTCTGGGGCTGGGTGCAGGGCTCTGGGCTGGCCTCCGATCTGATCGCGGGCATGGCGGGCGCGGTGGTCAATGCCAATGTCGGCGGGCGCGATCATGGCGCCGTCTATATGGAGCGCGCAGTGATCGACTGGACCCGCCGCCGGATGGGGATGCCAGAGGGCGCCAGTGGCGTTCTGACCACGGGCACGTCGCAGGCAACGGTGATTGCCTTTCAGGCCGCGCGGGTGCGGGCCTTGCCCGAGGTGCGGCAGACAGGGCAGGGCGCGGTGCGGCTCACGGCCTATGCAGGCGTCGGGGTGCATAATGCGACCCGCAAGGCGCTGGAACTGATCGGGGTTGGCGCGGAGAACCTGCGGCAGGTGCCACTGGTGGACGGGCAGATGGACTCCGCGGCGCTGGCCGAGATGATCGCGGCGGACCGGGCTGCAGGTGCGGTTCCCTTCCTATTGGTGGGAACAGCCGGTTCGGTGGATCTGGGCCTGTTCGACGATCTCGAATCTCTTGCGGATCTGGCAGTGGATCACGGGCTGTGGCTGCATGTGGACGGGGCCTTTGGCGCCTGGACGCGCATCGCGGCGGAGCCATGGCGCTGCCTCAGCAACGGGATCGGGCGGGCCGACAGTATTGCGCTGGATTTCCACAAATGGATGTATGTGGGCTATGACTGCGGTCTGGTTCTGATCGCGGATGAGGCCGCTCATCGCGCCGCCTTTGCCGCCCGCCCAGCCTATCTGGAGGGCGCCGAGCGCGGGTTGGCAGGCGGCGATCCGTGGTATTGTGACTATGGCATCGATCTGTCACGCGGCAATCGGGGCCTCAAGGTCTGGTGCGCGCTGGAAATGCATGGTGAAGAGGCGTTTGCCGCAGCGATTACCGACAATTGCCGACTTGCGGCTCTGATGGCCGATGAGGTCGAGAAACAGCCGCGCATGGCGCTGGGCGCTGCGGTGGTGTCGAACGTCTGCGTCTTCACCGCGCGGAAGGATCTGCCTGCTGCGGAGCAAACGCGGCTTAATACTGCAATAGCTCAGGACCTGCAGGAAAGCGGTGAGGCTGTGTTTTCCACCACACGCATGGGGGGCCGGGTCCTGCTGCGCGCCGCGCTGACGAACCACCGCACGCGGGACGAGGATATCACTGCGGCCATTGCCGCGGTGGCGCGCCGGGCAGGACTGTCCGATTTGTGATCACTTCGTTTCGGCTTTGCCTCTTTCCCCGGCGCTGCGGTTGGGTAAGCTGCCGCAAAGCAAGAGGAGAGTGCATATGGCGTGGATCAGAACCGTCCCCTTTGACGAGGCCACCGGGAAGCTGAAGAAACTTTATGATCGGGTGACCGGGCCGGGCGGCAATGTCGATAACATCATGATGGTGCACAGCCTGCGCCCGCATTCGATGGAAGGGCATATGGCGATCTACAAGAACGTCCTGCACCATACCGGCAATACCATTCCCAAGTGGTTCTTGGAGGTGCTTGGCGTCTGGGTGTCTTCTCTGAATGACTGCGCCTATTGCGTCGAGCATCACTTTGCCGGCCTGCAGCGCCTGTTGCAGGACGAAGAACGCGGTCTGGCGATCCGGGCGGCGATCGAGGCGCGCGATCCCGAGGCGGCACCGCTGGAGCCTGCGCAGAAGGTTGCGATGGGCTACGCCCGCAAGCTGACCGAGGCGCCTGCCAGCGTCGAGCAATCCGACATTCAGGCGATGCGCAATGCCGGGTTTGACGATGGGGAGATCCTCGAAATCAATCAGGTCACAGCCTATTTTTCCTACGCCAACCGGACCGTTCTGGGGCTTGGCTGCTCGACCGATGGCGATGTGCTGGGGCTCAGCCCCAACAATTCGGAAGATCCGAACGACTGGGGGCACAAGTAAGTCGCGACAAAGGCGCAAGACAGATGCGCCTGCGATTCAGCCCCGAGTCAGACGTTCTGCTCTGACCATGTCTGGATCGCATGGCTCATCTCATCGGGTCTTTGATGGTGCAGCCAGTGATCGCAGCCCTCCAGGGTGATGCGTGCCAGGTTGGGGGCGAAATCCTCAAGCCCCTCGGTCGCTTCGGGCAAAAGGGCGCTGTCATCCGCGCCCCAGATCAGCAGATGCGGCTGGGGAACCTGCAACCGGTTCAGCGGCAGGTCCGGCATTGGGATCGGGCTGCCGGGCTGGGCCAGTTGCAAGGGCGAGGCTCGGTACCAGTTCACCATGCCGCGAAGGCGTCCGGGGCGGGACCATTCCACCTTGTAGGCCTCCAGCCGTTCACCGCTGAGCCAGCTCATATCCATCGGGGCACCAAACAGGGCCAGTAGCTTTTCGAAATCATTGGCCATTAGATCTGCCTCCGATCCGTCGCGCCGCAGGTCCGCGATGTATTGCGAGGCGGCGGCCTGTGGTCCACCGGCAGCCAGCGCCCGCTGGAAGGGCACGGGGTGCACACCATTGGCGATGATCAGCCGCGACACCAGATTGGGTCGGAACATCGCCAGACCATAGGCCACTGCTGCACCCCAGTCGTGTCCCAGCACGGTGACCGGGGCGCCGGTCGTAGGGATCAGAACCGCCATGTCGGCAACCAATCTGGAAGTGGCATAGTCGCCTACGTCCTGCGGCGCCCAGCTTTGGCCATATCCGCGCTGATCCGGTGCGATGCAGTGAAACCTGTGGCACAGGCGTTCGGCCAGTTCCTGCCAGGCGCCGCCATATTCGGGAAACCCGTGCAGCATCAGCAGTGGCGGCAGGGCAGGGTCGCCCCAGCGGCGGACGAAAAAGGCTTTGCCGTTCAGTGTCTCGAAACCTGCCTGCATGCTGATATCCTCCGCGCTATCAAGAACAGGCTGATGCCAGACCGCACAGGGCGCAACGATTTCGTCACGTGACACCCAATTTGCGCCAGTCCTTTGATACAGGTCAGCGCGCTCGCGCAGCAAAGCCGGTAAGCTGGCGGCAAATGTGATTGTAAGGAGTTCCATATGTCCACACCCCCCGCACAGCCAGTTCCCGCAGGGCCAGCCGCCGCGAACACCAGCACCCCCCAGCCAGGCGCTACGCCGCGCCCGCCCGCGCCGGAGGAAATCCGCCGCGCCTTTGAAAGCGGCAAGTACCCCTATGCCCGCAAAATGGCCCGCAAAGCCTATGAAGAAGAGAAGGCAAAGCTGCAGGCGGAGCTTCTGAAGGTGCAGCACTGGGCGCTGGAGACCGGGGAAAAGTTCGTCATGCTGTTCGAAGGGCGTGATGCGGCGGGCAAGGGCGGCACGATCAAACGTTTTACCGAGCACCTGAACACCCGCCATGCACGCGTCGTGGCGCTGAACAAGCCGACCGACGAAGAGCGCGGGCAATGGTATTTCCAACGCTACCTGCAACACCTGCCCACCAGCGGCGAGATCGTGCTTTATGACCGCTCCTGGTACAATCGCGCCGGGGTCGAGCGGGTGATGGGCTTTTGCGAATCGAGCGAATATCTGGAGTTCATGCGCCAGACGCCGGATCTGGAACAGATGCTGGTGCGCTCGGGTATCCGGCTTTACAAATACTGGTTCTCGGTGACGCAGGACGAACAGCTGCGCCGGTTCAAATCGCGCGAGACTGATCCGCTGAAACAGTGGAAGCTGTCACCGATCGACAAGGCCTCGCTGGACAAATGGGATGACTATACCGAGGCGAAAGAGGCGATGTTCTTTTACACCGACACCGCAGATGCGCCGTGGACGGTGGTGAAATCCAACTGCAAGAAACGGGCGCGGCTGAACTGCATGCGCCATTTCCTCAGCACGCTGGATTATCCTGGAAAGGACCCTGAAATCGCCACGGCGCCGGATCCGCTAATCATCGGTCAGGCACATCATGTGATCCACCGCTCGGACCATATTCTGGGCAAGGCGCTGCACCCCAATTCCCGGCTGCGCTGACCTTTGCCGATCCGCCTTGGCGCGGCGGGATGCCGTCTTGTTGGGAGCGGGGCTTGCGGCTAAACCAAAGGACATGAAAACGCTGCAAAAACGCCTTACAGGGCCGGTCTTTGCCACCTGCGCCGCTCTTGCGCCTGCTGCTGTGCAGGCGCATCCGCATATCTTTGTGGATACCGGTCTGGCGATGGAGATCGGCGCGGGCGGAGAGTTGGAGGCGGTCGAGGTCACCTGGGCCTATGATGAATTCTATTCGCTGCTGATTTTCGAGGATCTGGGGCTGGACCCGGATGCGGACGGGGTCCTGACCGACGATGAACTGGCGCGCCTCAAAGGCTTTGATCTCAATTGGAGCGCAGGCTACGATGGGGACACCTACCTGACCCGGAACGAAGCGCCGCTGGCCCTGATGGCGCCTGAACACCTGTCGACCGAAGTGGTGGACGGGCGGATCACTACCCGCCACCGGCGCGGGCTGAAGGCGCCGGTCCCGGCGGAGGCCGTTGTGATCCGGGCCTATGATCCCACTTACTACACGGCCTATTCGGTCAACCAGGGCGTGTCGGTCGGGGCAGGGTGCCGGGCCGAAATCACCGAACCGGATCTCGACCGTGCCTACACGCTGGTCGAAGAACTGCTTTACGCCATGCCTGCTGATCAGGCCGAGGCCGCCTATCCGGAGGTCGGAGAGGCCTTTGCCGATACAGTGCAGCTGATCTGCGGGGACTGAGATGCGGGCCTTTACAGCACTCGCCGCACTCGCGGTCCTTGTCATTGCCATCTGGCTTTGGGGGGTTGGCGGCGCGCAGGATGTGGCGCGCTGGGCGGCTTCTGGCCAGCGCGAGGCGCAATCGGCGTTGGCGCGGGGCCTGCGGGCGCTGAAGGCCGGTCAACCGGGTGCGCTGATCTCGCTTTTGTCACTCTGTTTCGCTTACGGGTTCTTTCACGCAGCAGGGCCGGGGCACGGGAAGCTGGTGATCGGCGGCTACGGTATGGACCGCTCGGTGGCCATGGGACGGCTGGCGGTGCTGGCGGTGGCCTCCTCGCTGGCGCAGGCAGCGACGGCGGTCGTGCTGGTCGCGGGCGGCCTGACCGTGATGGATTGGGGCCGGGAGCGCATGACCAGCATAGCCGAAGAGGTTCTGGCGCCGCTGTCCTATGGTCTGATCGCGCTGGTTGGTGTGTACCTGTTCCAGCGCGGGGCGCGCCGCCTGATGCGCGCGCGGCGCGGCTTTGCCGAGGCCGGGATGGGTGGGCAGGCTGTCGCCTGTGATCACGGGCATGCGCACAGCCACGACCATGATCACTCAGCAGATGCCTGCCCAAGCTGCGGTCACCGGCATGGTCCGACATTGGAGGAGGCAGCACAGGTTCATGGGCTGCGCGATGCGCTGGCAATCATCGGCGCGGTGGCGCTGCGTCCCTGTACCGGCGCGGTGTTCCTGCTCCTGGTGACATGGCGTATGGATGTGCTGCCTGCGGGGATCGCCGGGGCCTTTGCCATGGGGCTTGGCACGGCCAGTGTGACTGTGGCGGTGGCCATTGCCTCGGTCAGCCTGCGACAGGGCGCACTGGACCGGATGCAGGGGCGCGGCGCGCTGGCGTTGGCAGCGGGGCTGGAACTGCTGGCGGGCGGTGTGATCGCGCTTCTGGCGTTTCAGATCATGCTGCGGGCGATCTGACCTGTCGTGCTGATCAGCCCCGCCAGCCGGTTGCTTCGGCAGCGGGGCTTGGCTTTCTAAGTTACTATTCGCCTTTGGGCAGGGTTTCAAAAGTCAGCCCCTGCGCGGTGCGCGGCGCAAAGCCTTTCCAATAGGTATGACCGGGGCCTTCCTTGCCCGCATCGTCCGTGTCGACGACGCCATCCGCCGCGCGCGGGATCACCTCCAGATACGCGGCTTTGTCCTTGGCGCCTTTCAAGTGCAGATCCATGAAGGCCGTGGCGAAATGCTGTGCGATATTGTTCATCCGGTTGGTGTCCCAGACCGCATCCGCATAGTGTTCAAACGGCACGAAATCGAGCGTTTCCACCGGTTGCCAGCTTTCGATCGGGGCGGGCATCGGGGCGGCGGCATTATGGTTGGCTGCCTCAAAGGTCAGAAGATGCCGGTCGGTGTTGACCATGCCTTCGAAGATCTGCCGCATGGCGGGGTATTTCGACACATCATCGGCGCTGCCTGCCATCATCATCACCGGCTTTTCCACGCCTGCCAGCCCGGTGGCATCCCAGAACCCGGTGTTCATGCCCCAGGGACCGATGGAGATCACCGCCTTGACCCGCTCGTCCACCAACGCCTTGTGGCTGTCCGATCCGACCAGATGCCGTGACAACAGCCCGGCGGGCGTGCCCCAGCTGTATTCGGTCGAGGCTTGGGTCACGCCCGCCCCGGCAAAGATCAGGGCGCCATAGCCCCCCATGGAATAGCCGATCACGCCGGTCTGCGAGACATCGGTGATGTCGCCCAGCGGGCCATCAAGCGCGGCCATCTGATCGATAACGAACCTCTGGTCGATGGGGCGGTTCAGCAGGGTCGAGCCAAAGGCCGCCTGATCGGAGTAAGTGCTGTCGGTATGGTCGATGGAGACGGTCACATAGCCTTTGGAGGCCAGGTTTTCGCCTAGATGCGACAGCAGGAAGCGGTTGCCGGGATAGCCGTGAGAGATCACCACCAGCGGAAAGCGGGCGCCGGTTGCGGGCTCTGCTGCGCGGGCAGCGCGGCCCTGCAACGTGACTTCGGTCGCGCCATCACGCAGGACGGTGCGATAGCTGCCGCCGGGTTCGGTGCCGGGGGCGGCCGGATACCAGACTTCGACTGTCAGAGGGCGGTCATAGATCGGCTGACTGTCGGCCGTTGTATTAAGGATATCGTGTTGTCCGGGATGGGTGAAGGTCAGCGTCTGTACCCCGATCGGATGGGGTCCAAAGGCCGCCAGTTCGGGCGCATCGGGGCGGATCCGGTCAATCCGGTTTTCGGCCACTGCCGCCGTGCCCGCAGCCAGTCCCGCCGCAAGTCCGATCGCTGCAATCTGTTCGCGCATAATGCTCTCCTGTTGAAACCAATGGCCCCACGGTAGCCCGTGGTCACGACATGTGTAGCGGATGTTGTGCAATTTCCGCGTGACACTGCGTCATTCGGATTTGGCAGTGTTCGACTGGCAGCCAGGGAAGAACGTTTCAAGATGAGACGTAACCTCTTGCCAGAGGGGGCGGGCGGCCCTAATGCGAGAGCATGGAAACTGTGATGACATATCGTGCACATGCCCGGGCCGTGGCGGTTCTGGGCCTGCCACTGATCGGTGGCCATGTGGCCCAGTTCGCGATCAACATGACCGATACCATCATGCTGGGTTGGTATGGCGTCGATGAACTGGCGGCGGTGACGCTGGCCGGATCCTGTTTCTTTGTCTTTTTCATGCTGGGGGCTGGCTTTGCCTTTGCAGTGATGCCGCTGGTGGCGGCCGCAGCAGGCGCTGGGGAAGAGCGCCAGATCCGACGCTCCACCCGCATGGGGTTGTGGCTGTCGCTGGCCTATGGCGTTCTGGCGATGCCGGTGCTGTGGTATTCCGAGCCGTTGTTGTTGATGCTGGGGCAGAAACCGGGGGTGGCGGCGGATGCCTCGGCCTATCTGCGTATTGCAGGCTGGGGGTTGTTCCCGGCGCTCCTGGTGATGGTGTTGAAATCCTATCTGGCGGCGCTGGAGCGCACGCAGGTCGTGCTTTGGGTTACGGTGCTGGCGGCTCTCGTCAATGCCGTGGTGAACTATGCGCTGATCTTTGGCCACTGGGGCGCGCCAGAGCTGGGCATTACGGGTGCGGCGATTGCCTCGGTGCTGACGCAGCTTGTGTCGCTGGTGGCAGTGCTTGCATATGCGCTGAAGGCGTTGGCCGAGCACGAGCTGATGCGTAATTTTCACCGCCCCGACTGGGAGATGTTGCGCGAGGTCTTCCGCCTTGGCGTGCCGATCGGACTGACCAATCTCAGCGAGATCAGCCTGTTCACCGCTTCTGCGATGATGATGGGCTGGCTGGGCACGGCCACCTTGGCGGCGCATGGGATTGCGATCACGCTGTCGGGCCTCACTTTCATGGTGCACCTCGGTCTCAGCAATGCGGCGACGATCCGGTCCGGCAACGCCTATGGGCGCCGCGACTGGCCACATATGGCGCGTGGGGCGAAGGTCGTGATCGCCCTGTCGCTGGCCATGTCGGTTGCAACGATCATCCTTTTCCTGACCGCGCCGGATCCGTTGATTTCGCTGTTTCTGGGCACCGAAGATCCGGACAAGCCACAAATCCTGCTTATCGGAGCCGGGCTGCTGGCCGCGGCGGCGCTGTTTCAACTGATGGATGGTATGCAGGTGGTGGTTCTGGGGCTGTTGCGCGGGGTGCGGGACACCGGCGTTCCGATGGTGATCGCCGCGCTCAGTTATTGGGTGGTCGGCATCCCGGCCTCCTACCTGTTCGGCTTTACCTTCGGTTGGGGCGGTGTCGGGGTCTGGTACGGGCTGGCGCTGGGGCTCAGCTGTGCCGGGTTCTTCCTGCTGATCCGGTTCTGGCGTCAGGCCGCCCATAGGGTACCTGCCGCCGCGATCTGATCAGGGTCACGGGAAATGGAGACGGGCCGGTTTAGTCCTTGCGAGATTTCATCAGCTGGTCGGCCTTCTTGCGCACCAGAACCGAGCGCAGGTCGTGCATCGCCATTAACAATGCATCCGAGACTTCATCCAGCTGTTCGTCGGTGGCCTTGCTTTGCACCCAATGGGCGGTGAGGTTCAAATGGTCCACCGCCCGGTGGATGTCATCAATGTCCCGCCGCGCCAGCGTGGCGATGCGGTCTGCCATCCAGGTCTCGATCGCCTCCATGTCGCGGGCGGAAAGCTGGCGGTCCCCATGCGGGCGGATCTCGCCGTTGCGTGTGTTCACAACGGCGATCTGATCCATGTCGATCCGGCGCTGGCGGTTCTCCGTATCCACACGGAACACAAAGGCCCCGTTTTCGCGGACACGGAAGTAATACTCGGGTAGCGCAGCGGACATAGGCGGTCTCTCCGGTTCAGCTGAGGGTGTCGCAGAAGCTTTTGATGCGGCGGCAGGCTTCTACCAGCGCTTCGTCCGAGGTGGCGTAGCTGATGCGGAAATTCGGCGACAGACCGAATGCCGCGCCAAAGACCACGGCCACATCCTGCTCTTCCAGGAGCGCGGTGGCAAAGGCCTCGTCATCGCTGATGACGGTGCCCTTGGGCGTGGTCTTGCCAATCAGCCCGGCGATGGAGGGGTAGACGTAGAAGGCGCCTTCGGGCGTCGGGCAGGTGATCCCGTCGATATCATTCAGCGCAGCCACCACCAGATCGCGGCGACGTTTGAAAGCAACGTTGTTCTCGGCAATGAAATCCTGCGGACCGTTCAGCGCTTCGACTGCGGCCCATTGACTGATCGAGCAGGGGTTCGAGGTCGATTGCGACTGCACCTTGCGCATGGCGGCGATCAGATGCTCGGGGCCTGCAGCATAACCGATGCGCCAGCCGGTCATGGCATAAGCCTTGGACACGCCGTTGCAGGTGAGGGTCCGCTCGTAAAGGCCCGGCTCCACCTCGGCAGGGGTGCAGAATTCGAACCCGTCAAAGACCAGGTGTTCATACATGTCATCGGTCATCACCCAAACATGCGGATGGCGCATCAGGACGTCGGTCAACGCCTTCAGCTCGGCCCGGTTATAGCCCGCACCGCTGGGGTTGGAGGGCGAGTTGAAGATGAACCATTTGGTCTTCGGGGTGATTGCGGCTTCCAGCTGCTCGGGCGTCAGTTTGAAATCGCTTTCCAGCGAGGCTTCGACCGGGACCGGGGTTCCGCCGGCCAGCAGCACCATGTCGGGATAGCTGACCCAATAGGGGGCTGGAATGATCACCTCGTCGCCCGGGTTCAGCGTTGCCATCAGCGCATTATAAAGCGTCTGTTTGCCGCCAGTGCCGACCGAGACCTGTTTCGGGGTATAATCCAGCCCGTGATCGCGCTTCATCTTTGCGCAGATCGCCTGTTTCAGCTCGGGAATGCCGTCGGGGGCGGTGTATTTCGTCTTGCCCGCCGCGATGGCGGCGACGGCAGCGTCCTTGATGTTCTGGGGCGTGTCGAAATCCGGCTCACCGGCGCTCAGACCGATCACATCGCGCCCCTGGGCCTTCAGCTCGGCGGCAAGGGTGCTGATGGCAATAGAGGGTGACGGTTTTACGCGAGAAAGTGTTGCTGACAGAAAAGACATGGCGGAGTGGCCCCGGTTTGTATGTTGCTGTTAACTGTCATAGGGTGCGGCCAAATCGCGATCAAGCGGCATTGGCGCGTTCAATTAAGGGAGAGCCAAAATGGCCAACGATACAACAGACTGGTTCGGACCGGAGGCCGCGACGTTCGGCGACCGCGTGGCAGCTGCAAGAGAGGCGGCCGGCATGACCCAGGGCCAGCTGTCGCGGCGTCTGGGCGTCAAGAAAAGCACCCTGTCGGGCTGGGAACAGGACCTGTCCGAGCCGCGCGCCAATAAACTGTCGATGATGTCCGGCTTGCTGAACGTGTCGATGACCTGGCTGCTGACGGGCGAAGGCGACGGCATGCCCGAGCCGGGCGAGCTGGAACTGGAAGCTGGCGATTTCTCTTCCGTACTGAGCGAGCTGCGCGAGTTGCGCGCCGAGCTGCGCGCCGGTTCGGACCGCGCTGCGCGTCTGGAAAAGAAACTGCGGAACCTGCTACAAAACGCAGCACAGTAAGACGAGAGCGACTCACATGAGCGGACAGACCCCTGGGGCAGAAACACGCGAAAACCGGCTGAAGCGTTTGCAGATGCGGTCGATGCGGCGTGGAATCAAAGAGATGGATATTCTTCTGTCCGCTTATGCTGAGGCCAACCTCGCGGTCATGTCAGAGGCGGATCTCGACCTCTATGACCGGCTGCTTCATGAAAATGATCAGGATTTATATCAATGGGTTACGGGGCAGGTCCCGGCGCCCGAAGCGTTTTCTGAGCTGGTTCAACACATTGCGCAAACCTATCAATAATCATAAAAATTCAGCTTAACTGATTTTTCGGAAATTGTAGGCATTCTGTCTCTCAGCAAATTCGAGTCGGAGATGCGAATGAGTATGGAATTGCCAATTGGCCAGCAGGACCGAAAAGGGTTCATGACTGGCTACCTTGAAGCACTGGCGCTGGTAGAACGTCTGCACCGGTTGTTGCTGGATGTGATCAAGGATGAATTTGAACGCGTAGGCGTTCTGGAAATAAACGCCGTCCAGGCGCTATTACTGTTCAACATCGGCGACAATGAAGTCACCGCTGGCGAACTGAAGACGCGTGGCTACTATCAAGGTAGCAACGTCAGCTACAACCTGAAAAAGCTGGTCGACATGGGATACATGCATCACCAGCGCTGCGAAATCGACCGCCGGTCGGTGCGTGTGCGTCTGACGCCGCGTGGCCGGGAAATCCGCGATATCGTGGCTGGGCTGTTCTCGCGTCACGCAGAAGGCCTGGAAGGCAAAGGTGTCATCAGCGGAGAAGGTATTGCAGACATTACCGCCTCGCTGAAACGTGTGGAGCGCTACTGGTCTGACCAGATCCGCTACATCTACTGATATGGTGCTGGACCGTTTGGTCCAAGGCCGCTGCCATGCAGCCAGAAAGGCTGCTCGATCTACCTGTTAAGAAGACCCTAGTACGGCTGTAAAACGCAGCCAAAACCCCGACTTGAAGAATTCAAGAGTGAACCGTTTGCGACCTACAGGAGCTCAGCCGCGAGGGTGAGTGTCGCACAGGCAAGAATGCCTCAACAGATCAATACATGGCCCCAAAGGGAAACGGTGTTTAGCCAGTAAAGATCAAGGCCCCGACAGACCGAACACGGCAGGGGGCGTATAGAGGTACACGCGCTGCCCGTAGCCAAGACGCGGCGTGGAGCGCTAATAAAGGCGACAAAAACAGAAAAAGGCGGCCCCGGGAACGGGGCCGCCTTTTTCACGTGTTCTGTTCTGGTGTCCTGAACCGGCTCCTGTGCTCTGGCCCAGCAGCCGGAAGGCTGCTGGCTTTACCAGTGCCCGGAGCTTTCCATGCTGGCCCAGGGCTCTGCCGGTTCCAGAGCTTCACCGTTCTGCAGCAGCTCGACCGAGATATTGTCGGGGGAACGCACAAAGGCCATGCGCCCGTCGCGCGGCGGGCGGTTGATGGTGACGCCATTGTCCATCAGGTGCTGGCACATCTCGTAAATGTTATCGACGCCATAGGCGAGATGGCCGAAATGGCGGCTGTCGCTCGGCAGTCCGTCGTCGCCATCCCAGTTGTAGGTCAGCTCGATCGGGGCATCTTCCTGACCCGGAGGCGCGAGGAAGATGAGAGAGAACCGGCCTTGCTCACTGTCATAGCGGCGCGTCTCTACAAGGCCCAGAAGCTTGTAAAAGGCCATGGATTTCTCAAGGTCCTTAACGCGGACCATAGTGTGCAAATAGGTAAGGGGCATGTGATTTTCCCTGATCTGATCACGTTCGGGCCGACAGTAACCTTCAGGTCCGGAAAGTCGAGGGGGCGGGGGTCAGAAAGCTGACTGAATGCCGAAGTTCACGCCGAAGCGATGCGATTCATAGAGGCCGATATTGCTGTCGAGCTTGGATGCTGAAATGCTGACCGTCGGGTTGAAACCGTAGTAATCAATCTTGTTGAAGGTGAGCGAGACATCTGCCTGGTAGCGGTCATCGTGGCGCCCGTCCGGGCTGTGCGGGGAGACGTCATAATCCCGGACCCGCCCCCAAAGACCAAATTGCGCCGTCGCGCCGAGGATCGGCTTGCCCAGCGTCAGCTGGGTGCGCAGGCCGACCTCCTCAAATTCGTCGGGGGCATAGTTTGACGTTGCCCCGGCCACAGACAGGTTGGTCCAGAGCGTTGCGCCAGAGGGCAGCTTGAAGCTGTAGGAAAGATCTGCGCGCCAGGTGTCCTGGTCGCTGGTCGCGACACCGTCCTGAATTTCATGCGACAGGCGCGCGTTGATCCGGCGGCCGCGGTCCAGCTTGTAGCTTTGCCCGGCAGAAAGGCGCAGGAAGCGGGCGTATTCCTCACCGCCGTACCAGCTTTGCCCCAGATCGGCGGCGACGCGGAATTCGCCCCTACGGTCCAGATTGATGCCACGCAAGCCATAGCCCATCTGATATGTGGCAAAGGCAAAGTCGCTGCCCTCGGCGCCGGGCGCCTGTGCCTTGGCTTCGGAAGAGAGGGTATAGCTACGCGCATCCAATGAGAAGGCGAGGTCATGAGCCCGGGTTTCGGTTTCGTGAAACCGGTATCGGGATCGCAAGCCCACTGCGTATTCGATCCCAGAGAGCGCCATCTGGGTGCCTCCCAGCTCGAACTCCACGGGTTGGCCCAGAAGCACCTCTGCCAGCTCGTAATTCAGGAATGAGGACCGCTCGGAGGAGCCGTTGTTGATGTTGGATTCGGGAGAAACCGAAAAGGAAAACCGATGCAGCCAGGGGGTGCTGGCGCGCAGGTATCGGAAATCGCGCACTGCGCGGCGCTCCAGCTGTTCGTCCGGGGCATGTTCCACGGCGCGGCGCAGCCAGAATTGCGCCATGGTGCGTTGCCCGCCCGAGGAAAGCGCTTGCGCCATGATCAGGGCGGCTGCGTATCGGTCGCTGTCGGTCTCGGCCAGTGACCAGGCTTGTTTGGCTGTTTTTCGTGCGGTGGGATAGTCGCCCAGATCCCGCGCCGCCCGCGATTTGATGAGGAGCGCGGTGCGGTCCTCTGGGTCGCGTGAGATCAGCGCCTCGGCCAGGGCCATGGCCTGTTTCGGATTGCTGACCTTCAGGAGCTGCGTCGCCGCAGCGCGCATCTGAGCCGGGGTCAGCACCGTTTCACCCGAAGGCGCAGCCGTGGTCACGGCCCCGAAAGAGGCCGGAACCGTCGCGCAGAGCAGGACCAGTGCAGCCCTGCCCAGACCTTGGCTGAGCGGCTGAACGCGAGGCATCTCAGGCTCAGTTATTGTAGACGATGAAGCCACCCGTCTCGCGGACGGAATTTGCAGCCGGGTCAAGCGAGTTTTCCAGCACAACGACGCCGACGATTTCCTCGGCATTGTCGCCCGAGACCACCGCGTAGTAATTGCCGGTTTCATAGGTTTGGGCCGTGCCGTTGGCATCGACATAGGTGCTTTGCAGGGTGCCTATGATTTCGCCGTTGTCATCCAGATTGTTCGGGCCGACATCGAAGACGGCAACCGGAATGCTGGATAGCGTCAGGTTCTTGTCGACGTTGATCCGGTTGATCACGTCATTGGTGATGTCATTGCCGTCTGTGTCGTAGATGGTCCGGTTGGTCAGGCTGCCCCTCACGGCATCGCCACGCCCGCCGGTCGCCGGGTTAAAGTCGTCAAAGTCGATAGCGATCTGCACGTCGGCGGTGGTGTACTCCAGTCCCGCGGCGCCGTTGTAGTCCCGCAGGCCGGCCAGGGAGCCATTATACTGCGCCTGTCCGCTGCTGGGCAGGGTGACGGAGTTATCGCGCTGATAGACGAAGCCGCCAAAGCCATAACCGGCATAGGCGCCGGTGCGGACAATGGCGAATTTGCTGTTGCCGGAGGTGCTGACGCCGTAGATCGCCCGGTGGGTGAACTGGTTGATTGGCTCGTTGTCGGTGATGTCGCTATACTGGGCGTCGGCCTCGTAAACGGCAAAGGGACCAAGGCTGCTGACGGCGGTGCCGCGGGAATAGGTGCCGTCGCCATCAAAGGCGAGGTTGTCGACCGAGAACGTATCGTTGTCGCTGTCATAGCTGATTTCGGTGGCGTAGCCATTGCCGATATAGGCGTCTTCGGTGCTGGTGCCTTCGCGGCGGAAGATGGAGGTGTCAGCGGTCGGGGAGGGGGTCCCCGGCGGGCGGCCGTCCCCGTCGATACCGGTATCTGTTCCGGTGTCGGTGCCAGTGTCGCCGCTGTTATCGGTGGTGTCCTCGGTAAACGGATTGCCGTTGCCGCACGCCGATAGCGCAAGCGCCGCAATAAATGCGCCGGTGATCTTATTCATGATATGCCTGCCTCTGCTCGAACTTCTGGGCGGTTTTTTCCCACAATTTGCCGCGGCACTCCAAAAGTCAACGGATTTGCGGGATGGGTAAAACTTTGTCGGCGGGGCTGTCCGGAATGCCATAGTTCACCCCATGCTTGTTCTCGCTTAGGTCCGTAGGGCAGGGCCTTGGCGCGGACCGATGCAACGGGTATGACCAAGGGTGAAACAGCCCGGCAACCGGGCGCGGCCGGGGAGGGGATGACCTTTGCAGCAATATCACGACGCCTTGCGCCACATTCTGGAGAACGGCACGCGCAGCAGTGACCGCACCGGCACCGGGACACTGTCCTGTTTCGGCATGCAGGCGCGCTATCCGCTGGCCGATGGGTTCCCGCTGGTCACCACCAAGAAGCTGCACCTGCGCTCGATCATTCACGAACTTTTGTGGTTTCTCTCCGGGGATACCAACATCGGCTACCTGAAGGACAACGGGGTGTCGATCTGGGATGAATGGGCGGATGAGAATGGCGATCTGGGGCCGGTCTACGGCTATCAGTGGCGCCGGTTCCCGCGTCTGGATCTGGTGCCCGGAACCACGGGGGACGAAGCCCTCTATCGCGCGGGCAGCGTCGATCAGATCGCGGATCTGGTGCAGATGATCGAAACCTCGCCCGACAGCCGCCGCCTGATCGTGTCAGCCTGGAACCCGGGCGATGTGCCGGATATGGCACTGCCGCCGTGCCATACCCTGTGGCAGGTGCGGATCTTGGGCGGCAAGCTGCATCTGCAGCTTTATCAGCGCTCGGCGGACATGTTCCTCGGTGTGCCGTTCAATATCGCCTCTTACGCGCTGTTGCAGGCGATGCTGGCGCATGTGACGGGCTATGAGGTTGGTGATTTCATTCACACCATGGGCGATGCGCATATCTATGCAAACCACATGGATCAGGTGCAGGAACAGCTGTCGCGCACGCCGAAACCCCTGCCGCAGCTGCGGATCAAGCGGGATGTGCAATCGATCTTCGACTTCCGTTTCGAGGATTTCGAGTTTTTGAATTACGATCCGGATCCGGGCATCAAGGCGCCGGTCGCGGTTTAAGGGAGAGCGGCACAGATGATTACACTGATCGCAGCCCGCGCCCGGGATGGCGCCATCGGCAAGGACAATACGATCCCCTGGCACGCGCCTGAGGATCTGAAGGCGTTTCAGAGGGAAACATTGGGCGGCGCCATCGTCATGGGGCGCCGGACCTGGGACAGCCTGCCGTTCAAGCCACTGAAAAACCGCCTGAATATCGTGGTGTCATCAGATCCCGCCGCAGCGGATACCGTCTGCGCCTCGATCGGGGAGGCCATCGATATGGCCTATGCACAGGGATACCGGCGCGTCTATGGCATCGGTGGCGCCGGGATCTATGCTGCGATGATGGGGCTGGCTGATCGCCTGCTGATCACCGAAGTCGATGTTGCCGTCGAAGGCGCTGATACGTTCTTCCCCAATTTCAGCGAGGCGGATTGGAACCCCATCGGAACCACCGCCTTACGGGCGGCAGATCCGGCCTGCGCTTTGGTGGAGTACCTCAGACGATAAGATGGCCTGGTGAGGTGTCGCGTGGATCGGCGTGCCTGTGCGCGCCGCCTCACCCCCGTCAGAGTTCGGTGATTTCACCGGCCATCTGTCGGCCATCGCGACCTTCAGTCAACTCGTAACCGACTTTCATATTGTCAGAGAGTCCCTTTAATCCGGAACGTTCGACCTGAGAGATGTGAACAAAGACATCCTTGCCGCCTGTGTCGGGTTCGATAAATCCGTAACCCTTTGTGTTATTGAACCATTTCACGGTGCCACTTGGCATGTTCCGTGTCTCCTTCTACCTTATACGCGCCCCGGATATTGCCAAGGCGTTCACAATTGCCTTTCTTCGGCGCCGGACAATGCTGCGTGAGGAGCTATACGGCATCCGAAAAATGTCTAGGCAAGTCCGACTGTTACATGCGTGAACAAAAAATCAAGACCAGACCTCAAAATCTTCCGTAAATTACGGGAAACGATCCAAAGCGAAAGAGAATGATACGATGCAGCTTTTTGGACTGAAGAACTGTGATACTTGCCGTAAGGCACTGAAACTCTTGCCAGAGGCTACACTGGTGGATGTCAGGGCCGATGGCGTGCCGGATGATGTTCTGGAGCGCGCCTATGCTGAATTTGAAGGCAAACTGGTCAATACGCGCTCAACCACATGGCGGGGGCTCAGCGACGCTGAACGGGAAACCCCGGCGCTTGATCTGCTGCGCGCACATCCGGCGCTGATGAAACGGCCCCTGATCGAAGATGACGGCAAGCTGTACCTTGGCTGGGACAAGAGCGTTCAGCAGGCCCTTCTGCCCGAATAAGGTAACGAAAAACGCCATCCCCGTTTTTGGCGGGGATGGCGGGAATGACGCGTGACGATTTCGGTTGAGATCAGGCCGGATCGGTCGCAGCGAATTTGCGGCGCAGCACTGCATCAAGCGACAGGGCGCCGGCACCTTTGATCACCAGTACGCTGAGCAGGAAGACCCACAGCAGACGTTGATCCAGGATGATGCCGTCCGGGAAGCGGTCGAACCAGGCGCCAAGTGTTTTCGGATCGGTGCCGTTGTGACCGTAGATATCGGTCAGGGACTGCACCACGACAAAGCCAATCATGCCAAGCGCGGCAAGACGGGTGAACAGGCCGATGATCAGCAGCAGCGGCAGGATGAATTCGGCCCAGGTGCCCGCCATGACGACCAGCCAGTGGAACGCGCCCAGCTGCGAAACGTCATAGCCGACGGCTTCGAACTGCTTCGGGAAGATCTGCGCATAGGCCCCCATGGAGGGGCTGAACAGACCGAGGACGCCGTCGCCCAGTTTGGTGACGCCGGAGACCCAGAAATACATCAGCAGGGTTGCAGCAAAGACGAAACGGGTGAGGGCAGGCAACAGCCAGCTGCCCGCGGTTTCGATGGAGCCGAAGACCGCGTTGTGGAGCGAAACAACAGAACGCATTGGTTTTCCTTTATGTCATGAGATCATCAGATCGGTCAGGCCGCCGCCCTCTAATAATAGGGCCAGCGGTTGGGAGAGGTCGAAATCGGGGCTCGCTTGCAGAGCAAGCTCGTAGGCTGCCCCGATGCTTTGCCCCTGTATCAGGGCGTCGATCCAATCGGCGCCGCCAGGGTGCAGCGGTTGTGCGATGGGATCGAATTTGGGCCGGGTAATCAGCACGTCCTGCGCCTCGGCCCGGGGTTTGGGGGCGCCGGGCTGCGTGGCGAAACGCCAGATGTCATATAGCGGCCAGTCGGAGCGCAGCAGTTCCACCGCCGGGGCAATTCCCACCTTCAGTGACATCAGCACATCAGGGGACATCCCGGCCAGCGCATCCCGTGCGGCGGGCGTTGCGTCGGCTGCGTGGTAGGAGCGGCGCATCGCAAGTTCGAGACGGGCCACATCGGGCAAGTAGCCCAGATGGTTCAGCTGCTGCATCCCGGCCAGAAAATCAGGGAAATCGCCGCCGAAATGCATCATCAGGGGCGAGGCGGGCGGGTGCTTGCGAAAGTAAAGCCCGGCAAGCCCGTCCATGTTCTCCTTGCCCAAAAGGCCCGCGATCGCCGGGAAACCTTCGTGCAGGGCTTCTGTCAGAGAGGCCGCCACATTGTTGCGGTAGACCGAAAACCGGCGACCAGCCGGACGGCCAACACCATCCGACAGCCCATCCGGAATCGGGACATCCGGCGCCAGCAAGGCGCTGACAAAACCTGTTTGAGACAGTTTCATCTCGCCACCTGTGTCGGGGCAACTTTCGACAGGGCCTGATCCGCACGCATTGCTTCGTTCCGCAGAATAGGCCAGTCCGGCACATCAGTGTCCCATTCGATCAGAACAGGTTTGGGACCGGATTTGGCCAAGGTGTAGTCGAGCAGAGACCAGACAGGGTCCACAACCTCGCGCCCGTGGCTGTCGATCAGCAGTGGCGCGCCGTGATCGTCTTCATCTTCGTCGTGCCCGCCCAGATGGATTTCGCCGACCTTATCGAGCGCGAAGGCGTCGATATATCCGGTGGGCGAGAACCCGAGATTGGTCGCCGAGACAAAGACGTTGTTGACGTCCAGCAGCAGACCGCAGCCAGTACGGCGGCTGATTTCGGCCAGAAATTCCGGCTCGGACCAGTCGCTTTCGTCAAAGGCGAGATAGCTGGAGGGATTTTCCAGCAGCATGCTGCGGCCGATGGTGGTTTGCAGCTGGTCGATGTGATCACAGATCCGGTCTAGCGTCTCTGTGGTATAGGGCAGGGGGAGCAGATCGTTCAGGAAATGGCTGTCATGGGTGGACCACGCGAGATGCTCAGAGAAGCTCGCCGGGTTCAGCCAGTTGACCAGCTTTTTCAACCGCGCAAGGTGGTCACGGTCCAGCGGCGCTTCACCGCCAATCGACAGGCCCACGCCGTGCACGGAAATGGCAAACCGTTCGGCCAGATGACGCAGCTGCGCGATAGGGCGTCCGCCGTCGCCCATGTAATTCTCGGCATGGATTTCCAGCCAGCGCACTGGTCCGGGGCCGTGTTCATCCGTCACAGACCGGATCAGGGCGTCAAAATGCTGCGGCTTGTACCCCACGCCGGGGGTCGTCGGCAGTTGGTTGGGAAGTACGGCGTCCAGCATGGCGTGTCCTGCTCGTCTGGTCGTGGCTTGGGGCGGGGCGAAAATGTGAAGGGCGGGCAGGCGCGCGCCCTTCACGAAATCAATTATTATGCGGGCAGGTCGCGTTCCAGCGGCTCAAGCGAGCCTTTGCGCGCGGTGCCGTCTGCCATTTCCGGCAGTTCGATTTCGGCGCAGGTGCCTGCGTCGACCAGGGTCCAGGCGTTGCCCTGATAGTCAACGACCGAGCTGCCCGCGCAGGTGGTGCCGGGGCCGGCGGCGCAATCGTTCTGGCCGGCCAGGGAGATGCCGTAGCACTTTTCCTTGCTCTGCGCAGCGGCAGGCATGGTGGTTGCAGCGGTCAGGGCAGCGGCAACCGCGCTGGCGACGGCGAGGGATTTTGCGTGGTTCGACATATGAAGTCCTCCTCAACGGGTTTTGCGGTATATCGAGTATACCCTTGGGGTACGTGAAAACCCTAACCCAGGTCCGAAGGTCTTTAAATTCACGAGGCTGTGTGTCACGCGGGCGTCAGGAAGTGTGACAGTCTGGTGGCGCTTAACCATCTGATTGTGAACGTTAATCAACTATAAAATGAAAACCGACCCCCGATTGGGAGCCGGTTTTTGATAGCGGTAGCTGCAATTGTTACAGCAGATCCGGCGGCGTGGCCTCAAGGCCCAACGATTTTGTTACATCGGCGAGGGTTTCGACCTTGGTCTGTTTTTCACCGAGGCGCCGCACGGAAACGGTGCGCTCTTCCACCTCGCGGTGGCCGACCGCCAGAATCACCGGCACCTTGCCCAGCGAGTGTTCACGGACCTTGTAGTTGATCTTCTCGTTGCGGATGTCCGCCTCGGCGCGCACGCCTGCGGCCTTCAGCGTTTCCACGACTTCTGCAACGTAATCATCGGCTTCCGAGGTGATGGAAGCGACAACCACCTGACGGGGTGCCAGCCAGAACGGCAGCTTGCCCGCGTGTTCCTCGATCAGGATGCCGATGAAACGTTCGAAGGAGCCGAGCGTTGCGCGGTGCAGCATGAAGGGACGGTGCTTGGCGCCGTCCTGACCCACATAGGTCGCTTCGAGGCGTTCGGGCAGGTTGGGGTCCACCTGAAGCGTACCGCACTGCCAGTTCCGGCCGATGGCATCGGTCAGGGTGAATTCCAACTTGGGACCATAAAAGGCGCCTTCGCCTTCGAGGATTTCGAAATCATAGCCGGCCGCCTTGCAGGCATCGCCAAGCGCCTTTTCCACGAAGTCCCAGCTTTCGTCGCTGCCGATGCGTTTCTCGGGGCGGGTCGACAGTTTGATGGTCCAGTCGTGGAAGCCAAGGTCGGCGTAGATCTTCGACAGGAAGTCGATGAAACGCGCAGTTTCGCTTTCGATCTGATCCTCAGTGCAGAAGATGTGGCCATCGTCCTGGGTAAAGCCGCGCACCCGCATGATGCCGTGCAGCGCCCCAGAGGGTTCATAGCGCGCACAGGAGCCGAACTCGGCCATGCGCAGCGGCAGGTCGCGGTAGGATTTCAGACCCTGGTTGAACACCTGCACGTGGCAGGGGCAGTTCATCGGTTTCAGCGCGTTTACGGCCTTTTCCCGGGCATGGTCCTCGTCCACTTCGACGATGAACATGTTTTCCTGGTACTTGTCCCAGTGGCCCGAGGCTTCCCACAGTTTGCGGTCAACGACCTGCGGCGTGTTAACCTCGACATAGCCGCCGCGTTCCTGCTGACGGCGCATATAGTCCTGCAGGGTGGTGTAAACCTTCCAGCCATTGGGGTGCCAGAACACCTGACCGGGGGCCTCTTCCTGCATGTGAAAGAGGTCCATTTCTCGACCCAGTTTGCGGTGGTCGCGCTTGGCAGCTTCCTCAAGCATGGTGAGGTAGGCTTTCAGCTTTTCCTTGCCGGTGAAGGCGACGCCATAGATCCGCTGCAGCATGGCGCGGTCGCTGTCGCCGCGCCAATAGGCGCCCGCGATGGACATCAGCTTGAAGGCATCGCCCGGCACCTGTCCGGTGTGCTGCAGGTGCGGACCCCGACACAGATCCTGCCAGTGGCCGTGCCAGTACATGCGCAGCGGCTCGTCGCCGGGAATGGCGTCGATCAGCTCGACCTTGTAAGGCTCGTTGTTGGCTTCATAGAATTTCACCGCACGTTCGCGGTCCCAGACCTCGGTGGTCACGGGTTCGCGCTTGTTGATGATTTCCTTCATCTTCTTTTCGATGGCGCCAAGGTCTTCGGGGGTGAAGGGTTCGGCGCGGTCGAAATCGTAATACCAGCCGTTTTCGATCACCGGGCCGATGGTGACCTTGGTCTCGGGCCAGATTTCCTGCACCGCGCGGGCCATGATATGCGCCAGATCGTGACGGATCAGCTCATTCGCCTGCTCTTCGTCCTTCATGGTGTGCAGGGCGATGGAGGCGTCGGCATTGATCGGCCATTGCAGATCCCAATGCTTGCCATCGACAGTGGCCGAAATTGCTTTCTTGGCCAGCGAGGTCGAAATATCGGCAGCCACTTCGGCAGGGGTTACGCCTGCGTCATAGGATCGTGAATTGCCATCAGGAAGGGTGAGAGAGATCTGGGCCATATCGGCTGCTCCTCGTCGGTTTGGCGCCCACTGAACGCCCGGTTGCGGGTTATGGTGTGTGTGCCCCTTTTTGACCGAGGCGCTGGCGCTGTCAACCACTGCAGTCTGTCTTGGCCTCACCTTGAGTAAAGAGGAAGAAGCCACAGCATATTGGTTTTCTTTCCATTCTTGCCTTTTGATGGGCGCGGGGTCACGATCCCCGGGTGTTTTGCCCGATTGCCCGATTAGAAAGAGCACCATGCATAGTTTTGAAGAGATATTGGACTTGGCGGCGGATCGCCATGGCGGCCCCGAGGCAATTGCGGCCATGCTGCCGACGATCCGCCCCAAGGCGGAGGTGGCAGAGATCCCGGACGCTATCTGGCTGCAGACCATGGCGATGCGGATCTTTTCGACCGGCATGAACACAAAGATGATTGAGGCCAAAGAGGACGATATCGTTGCCGCCTTCGAGGGGTTCGAGGTGGGGCGCGTGGCACTGATGTCCGATGAATGGTTTGATGCGCTGTTGCAGGACAAGCGGATCATTCGCAACGCCCCGAAACTGCGCGCCATTCAGGAAAACGCGGTTTTCATTCAAGAGGTCTCGGCAGAGGCGGGTGGTTTTGGCCGCAAGATCGCCGATTGGCCGGATGACCGGTTTGGGGAACTGCTGTTGTGGCTCAAATCCGAAGGGTCCCGGTTGGGCGGCACCACCGGCGGCTATGTCCTGCGGCAGATAGGGCGCGATGGCTATGTTTTCACCAAAGACGTGGTCACCCGTCTTGTTGCCGAAGGGGTGATATCGGGCCCGCCGGGATCAAGAAAGGCCATGCTGGCGGCGCAAGAGGCATTCAATACATGGCAGGCGCAGTCGGGGCGGCCTCTGGCAGAGATTTCCCGCATTCTCGCGCTCAGCATATAGGCTCGCCCGCCGACGGATTGCTGGTTTTGCATATGGCGCCACGACATGGCAGAGGATTGGCGAAAGACATGACAGAAGGACACGCGAGATGACGGCCAACTATCTGGAAACGCCCCAAGGGCGGCGCATCGCCTATCACAAGACTGATGGCGTTGGGCCGGTGATCGTATTCCTTGGCGGGCTAAAGTCCGACATGGAGGGCACCAAGGCCATCCATCTGGAGGCCTGGGCGCAGGCGCAGGGGCGCGCCTTTTTGCGGTTTGACTATTCCGGCCACGGGGAAAGCTCGGAAACGTTTGAGGATGGCTGCATTGGCGATTGGCACGAAGACACGCTGGCGGCTATTGCGGCACTGACCGAAGGGCCCATCGTGCCGGTCGGCTCTTCCATGGGCGGCTGGCAGGCGCTGCTTCTGGCGCGCGCCGTACCCGAACGCATCGCCGGGATGGTCACCATAGCTGCCGCGCCGGATTTCACCGAGGATGGATACTGGGCGAGTTTCACCGATGCGCAGAAGGCCGAACTCGACGCGCAGGGTTATGTGGAGCTGCCCAGTGATTACATGGAACCCTACCGCATTTCCCAACGAATGATCGAGGATGGGCGCACCCGTCTGGTCCTGCGAAGCCCGCTGGCGCTGCCTTTTCCGGTGCGCTGCCTGCAAGGCACGGCCGATACGGCTGTCTCCACCGAGACCGCGCTGCGGCTGCTGGATCACGCGGAATGCGAAGACATGCGGCTGACATTGGTCAAGGACGCAGACCACCGGTTTTCCGATGAGGCCTGTCTGGGCCTGATCGAGGCGGCGCTGGAAGAGGTGCTTGGCGCTTCATGATACGGCGCGGGGCAAAATGGCTGGTCCGCGCCGGGTTGGCCCTGTCGGCCGCCGGGGCGGCGCTCTGGGCCTTTGGGCCTTATGAGCCGGTGAACCTTTCAGCCTCCTTCGAGCCGCGCCGCTTTGGTGAAGGGGTGGGGGTCTATTTCGAGACCGTCGAAAGCGCCTATTCCGATATCACGCCCGGTGCGGAAAAACGGGTGATCTGGGCCGGGCAGCCCGAAGTGCGTACGCCGCTGTCGGTGGTCTATATCCACGGCTTCTCTGCCACCTCCGAGGAAATCCGCCCGGTGCCGGATCGGGTTGCGGCGGCGCTGGGTGCGAACCTTGTCTATACCCGGCTGGCGGGCCACGGGCGCCCCGGCGCGGCGATGGCCGAACCAACGGTCAACGATTGGATGCAGGACGTGGCCGAGGCTCTGGCGGCGGCGCGCGCGGTCGGCGATCGGGTGGTGGTGATCGCCACCTCAACAGGGGCGACGTTGATGACCGCCGCGGCGCTTGATCCGGCGCTCTCGCAGGATCTGGTGGGGCTCGCAATGATTTCCCCGAACTACGGCGTCAATCATCCGGCAGCGCCGCTACTAACCTGGCCCGCTGCGCGCTATTGGCTGCCGCTACTGGTAGGGAAAGAACGCAATTTTCCGGCGCGCAGCCCGGAACATGGTCGGTTCTGGACCACCTCTTACCCATCCGTGGCGGCGATGCCGATGGCGGCGCTGGTGCGCGCGGTGATGGCGTTGCCCGTGGAGAAGGCGCAGATTCCGGCGCTGTTCTGGTATTCCCTGCAGGACCGCGTGGTCCGCCCGGATTTGACCACTGGAGTGGCGGCGCGCTGGGGCGGGCCGGTCGAGGTGAAGAACCACACGCCCGGTCCTGGTGATGATCCCTATGCGCATGTCATGGCCGGGGATATCATGTCGCCGGGCCAAACCGAGGCCGCCGTTGAGGATATCCTGTCCTGGCTGGCCGATCTGGAGGTGAAGTGATGGAACAGAGGATTAGCCTGATCACCCTGGGGGTGCCGGATATGGAGGTGGCGACGTCCTTTTACGAGGCGCTGGGCTGGCAAAGGGCGCAAAGCCCGGATGGGGTTGTTGCCTTCGATCTGATTTCGCAGACGCTGGGCCTTTATCCGATTGAAAAACTGGCCGAGGATATCGGTCTGCCGGTAGAGGCGCTGGGGACCGGGGCGATGACGCTCAGCCACAACACCCGCAGCGCCCAAGAGGTGGACGTGCTGATGGAGGCCGCAAGAACTGCGGGGGCAGAGGTGCTGCGCCCCGCGGGCGAGGCGTTCTGGGGCGGATACATCGGGTACTTCCGCGCGCCGGATGGCCATATCTGGGAAATCGCCCATAATCCGTTTTCGCCCCTGTCTGAAGATGGCGCCTTTCGCTGGAATGGATTTCCCGAGGCGGATTGATCTCTAATTGACCTCTAACTTCTTGCAATTTCATAAAACTCTCTACAAAGTTGCAGTATGAGACCTGTGTGACCTTGCGGCAGACTGCAGGGCGCAGAACAGCGAGGCACCGCAGATGCAATACACCACCTCCCCGGATGCTTTGGCCCAGCTTGGATCAGAACCGCTGGTGCTGCTGCCCGGGATGATGTGCGATGCGCGCGTCTTTGCAGCGCAGATCGAGGCGCTTTCGGCCTATCTGCCGGTCACGGTGGCGCCACTGCTGGGCGGTGACCGGATTGAGGCGATTGCCGCGCACATCCTGAACATGCTGCCCGAACGGTTTGCCTTGGCCGGGCTGTCCATGGGCGGGATTATCGCGCTTGAGATCCTGCGCCGTGCGCCGGATCGGGTCAGCCGCCTGTGCCTGATGGACACGACGCCTCTGGCGGAAACTCCGGCGCAGGCCGCCGAACGGGAGCCGATGATCGTGGCGGCCCGCACCGGACGGCTGGAAGAGATGCTCGCCAAGGCCCTGCCTGCGGATTGCCTGGCGCCCGGACCGGGGCGGCTGGAAGTTCTGAACACGGTGCGGCAGATGGGGGTGCATCTGGGCAGCGATCTGTTCGTCGCGCAAAGCCGGGCTTTGCAGCGCCGCATGGATCAGCAGGGCGTGGCCCGGCGCTGTCATGTCCCGACGCTGATCCTGTGCGGCGAATATGATCGCCTGACGCCCGTCAAACGGCATGAATTTCTCGCCGACCTGATCCCGCATGCAGAGCTGGAGGTGATCTCTGGGGCAGGGCACCTGCCGGTGCTGGAGCAGCCCGAAGCGGTGAACCGGGCACTGCTGCACTGGTTGTCGCGCGCGCCGGACGCGGCCCATCAGGCCTGATCCCGGTTTCCTGGCAGGGTGCCGATGTAGCGGGAGGGGGTCTTCAGCCCTGTGTCAGCGCGTCCCGGTCTGCCTTGCTCAGCACGATTGGCTCGCTCACCGGGCGGCCTGTTTCGATGTCAAAGAAAGGCGTTTCCGTCCACTTGCCAGATAGGCGCGCGGTGATCATGCGGCGGAACAGGGCATAGACCATCGTCCCGGCGCCCTTGGTGCGGGGCGGTCTGCCGGGCTGGGGTTCAAAGGCGCGGGTGCGGATCTTGCCGAATATCTCGGGTTGGTCGAACAGATTGGTACGCATCCCGGCGAAGGGCAGGCCGGGTTTCGCAAGCGTGTTGGCGAAGGGCATGCCGCAGCAGCCTGCGTACCAGCGAAACAACCCCTTGGGGCTGAGCCGCATCAGGCGCAGCTCTTCCGCGCCTTGGGTGATGTGGATGCCATCCGGCGACATCTGGAAGAGCGCCACCGGACCCGGGGCAGGATCCGGCCTGTGGTGATAGAGCTCGTTGGCACGGCAATCGGCGCAGAAACAGGCGATATGGGTTCCGGACTTCAGTGCCTCTGGCGTGATGTATCCCTGCATTGTCCCGCAAGAACAGGAGAAGGCGCGGCCTGAATGGTCCTGCTCTGACGCCATCGGATCAGACCGCTGCGATCTTGGGTTTGCTCCGCTTTGCCTTACCCTTTGGACGGCTGTTGGCATTCATGAATTCTATCACCAAGGGCCGGATGTTGTTGCGCCAGCTGCGGCCCGCAAAGATCCCGTAGTGACCGGCGCCCGGTTCCACATGACTGGCCTTTTTCGAATCCGGCAGGCCGGTGCAAAGGTCCAGCGCCGCGATACATTGCCCGGGGGCGGAGATATCGTCATTGGCACCTTCGACGGTCTTGACCGCCACATCGGTGATCTTGCCGATATCGACCTTGTGACCATCGACGACGAATTCGTTCTTGGCGATCTCGCCTTTCTTGAACACGCGGTCCACGGTCGACAGGTAGAATTCCGCAGTCATGTCCATCACCGCCAGATATTCGTCATAGAACCGGTTATGGGCGTCGTGATCAGAGGCTTCGCCACTGCTGACCCGCTGGATCTGATCCATGAAGGCCTTGGAATGGCGGTCCATGTTCATCGACATGAAGGACGAGAGTTGCAACAGGCCCGGATAGACCTTGCGGCCGACGCCTGCGTATTTGAAACCGACCCGCTGGATCATGGTCTCCTCAAGCTGGCCCATGGTGACGCGGCGGCCGAAATCTGTGACTTCGGTCGGCGTTGCATCCGGGTCCACCGGTCCACCGATCAGGGTCAGGGAGGACGGCTGCGCTTCGGGGTCCTGCTCGGCCAAGTAGGCGGTGGCGGCGAGGGTCAGCGGGGCGGGCTGGCAGACGGCGATGACATGGGTTTCAGGACCCATCTCGCGCATGAAATCCACCAGATAAAGGGTGTAATCCTCGATGTCGAACTTGCCAGCGGAGACCGGGATGTCCCGGGCGTTGTGCCAGTCGGTGACATAGACCTCGCAGTTTTCCACCAGGCTTTTGACGGTCGAGCGCAGCAGGGTTGCGTAGTGTCCGGACATTGGCGCCACCAGCAGCACCTTGCGCGGCTGCACTTCGCGGCCGACGACACGGAAGTGGATCAGATCGCCAAAGGGGCGCTCCAGAACCGTGTCGATTTCGACGGTATGGTCCTTGCCGTCTTCACAGGTGAAGGTGCCGATGCCCCAGTCGGGCCGGGCAACCATGCGCTGAAAGGTGCGCTCCGTGACCTCACCCCATGCGGCCAGCCAGTTGAGCGCCGGATTGGGGATCGCGGAAAACGCCGGATAGGATGCCATCGACAATGCGGTCGCCCCCAGCCACTGGTTCATGTTCCGGGTCGTTTCCATCAGGTCGTAGGACATCATGTAGCGCATGGGTGTCTCCTTTAGGTGTCCGCCCTGCAACCCATTATCATAAATCATGGGCGGATTAAGTGCAGAGATTAGAACTTGCTGTCACTTTCTCGTAGACTACCTGAGCAAGTATTCTGCATAGCAGAAAGATTAGGGGGGATTCCTTAAGATGACAACAAGTGACGTGCAGGGTGCCGGAACTTCTCCAGAACACATTGATCGACTTAAGGAAAATTTAGAAAAGGTAGAACATCTGTCGAAACGGCTGGTCGAGGTGATGGCAAGCAAGAAGCCGCATCATCCCGGACTGGACGGTCCGAATCAGGAATTGTTCGCACGTGCAGCAACGTCTTACTGGGCTTCTATGCTGCAAAACCCGGCAAAGCTGCTGGAACATCAGATCGAATACTGGGGCAAATCGGTGCTGAATTTCGCCGAGGCCCAGCAGGCGCTGGCCGGGCAACAGGACGGGGAAGGCGACGATGCACCCTCGGACCGCCGCTTCACCAACCCGATGTGGGACAAGAACCCCTATTTCCGCTTTATCAAACAGCAGTACATGACCAATGCCGCCGCTATCCGCGAGGCTGTTGACGAGGCGGGCGATCTGGACCGGGTTGACCGGCAGCGGCTGTCCTATTTCGCGGACCAGATCATTCACATGATGGCGCCGACCAATTTCCTGCCCACCAATCCGGATGCGCTGGAGCGGGCTTTGGAGACCGAGGGCCAGTCGCTGATCAAGGGGCTGGAAAATCTGGTCGCAGATCTCGAAGCCAATGATGGCGAGCTAGTGGTCCGGCTGGCGGATGATACCGCCTTTGAAATTGGCCGCAATCTGGCCACCACCCCGGGTGAAGTCGTCTATCGCAACCGCATGATGGAGCTGATCCAGTACCGCCCGACCACGGATACGGTGCATGAAACGCCGATCCTGCTGTTCCCGCCCTGGATCAACAAGTTCTACATTCTCGACCTCAAGGCGCAGAACAGCCTGATCAAATGGGTCACCGATCAGGGCTATACCTTGTTCGTGGTCTCTTGGGTCAATCCGGATGCCTCTTATTCGGATGTGGGGCTTGAGGATTATGTGCAGGACGGTTTCCTGACCGCGATCGAGCAGGTGAAGGAGATCTGCAAGGTCAAACAGATCAACGCCGTCGGATATTGCATCGCTGGCACAACGCTGGGTCTGACCCTGTCTCTGCTGAAACAGCGCGGCGACAAATCGGTGAAATCGGCGACCTTCTTTACCGCGTTGACCGATTTTGACGATCAGGGGGAATTCACGCCCTTCCTGCAAAACGATTTCGTGGATGCCATCGAGGAGCAGATCGGCGACGATGGCATGCTGCCCTCCTATATCATGGCGCGGACCTTCTCTTTCCTGCGCGCCAATGACCTGGTCTACGGGCCGGCGATCCGCAGTTATATGATGGGAGAGACGCCTCCTGCCTTTGATCTGCTCTACTGGAACGGCGATGGCGCCAACCTGCCGGGCAAGATGGCGATCCAATATCTGCGTGGGCTATGTCAGGGAAACCAGTTTGCCAAAGACGGTTTCGAGTTGCTCGGGCACAAGCTGCAGCTCAAGGATGTCGACATTCCGCTGATGGCCGTCACGTGCGAAACGGATCACATCGCCCGCTGGAAGGACTGCTACCGAGGCGTTCAGCAGATGGGATCGCGCAGCAAGAATTTCATCGTATCGCAATCCGGCCATATCGCGGGCATCGTGAACCCGCCCACCCGCAACAAGTATGGTCACTATACCAATGACGATCTGAAACTGGATGCCGCTGCCTGGATGGAAGGCGCAACCTTCCATGAAGGGTCCTGGTGGCCGCGCTGGGAAGCCTGGCTGAAAAAGCGTTCCGGCAAGCAGGTTCCAGCCCGCGAACCGGGTGATTCGACCCATCCGCCACTGGTGCAGGCCCCCGGCGACTATGTGCGCAAGATGGTAAAGTCCTGATATTGCTGCGGTTCCCATAATTTTTCTGCATTGCAGCAAAAAATTCTTGAAATGCTGCGATGCAGAAAGCATATTGTTGTCAGACACAGCGGGCGGGCATCTCCCTGCCACGGCAACGAGAGGAACTAGTACGATGGCTAAGACCCAAGATTTTACCGCGATGATGAAAGACATGATGGGCGCATTCCCCATGGACACCAAGGCCATGGAAGACGCCTTCAAGAGCTCTGCTGCTCTGAATGAAAAGCTGGCCGCCGTTGCGATCGGTGCTGCCGAGCAGTCCGCCGAGATTTCGACCAAATGGACCAAAGACACCCTGTCCAAGATGGGCGCGATGTCCAAAGTCCAGGCCGAGCCTGCCGACTATGCCAAAGCCGCAACCGATTTCGCCAGCGCCTCTGCTGAAGTGGCTGCCGAAAACATGGCTGCCTTTGCCGAAGTCGCCAAGAAAGCACAGACGGATACCGTCGAGCTGCTGATGGCCGCAGGCAAGGATATGAGCGAAGAAGCGACTGCCGCCGTGAAAAAGGCCACCGAAGAGGTGACCACCGCAGCCAAGAAAGCTGCAACCAAATAAGAAAGTCCACAAGACGGCACCAGCTCTCCTCCCAATCAGTGCCGGATTGTGATGAAAGGGCAGGCCACGCGGGCCTGCCCTTTTTATATTGTGGAACGGTCTTTTCGGACTGTTGCTTTTGTGGCCGCCCGATGCAGGCTGTCAGAAGGTGGCCATCGAATAACAACGGTATCGCGGTGTCCAGCCACACAGGCGCCGCAGCTTTTCTGCGCACATCTGCTGGTCCAGCGTCGGCCCCTCGGCCCAGGCCCCGTATTTACACAGAACGTGTTTGAGCGTGCGCACCATATACCCGCCCGCATGATCCGTCTGCTGCGCGATATGGGCGACGATGTCCGATGCCGCGACGCCGCTTTGGGCGCAGGCGTTGAATTCCCCCGTCAGATCGGGACGCTCCAACAGGATGCGATAGGCCACCGCCAGATCGTAACGATGCACCAGCGGCCAGCGGGTATTTAAATTGCCCCAGATTTCGATCGGCTGGTCGCTGCGGGCTGCTGTCAGGTAGCGTTCGAAGACGCCGCCGCCGTCTTCATGATAGACCATCCCGGGGTGGATTACGGCGCCTGAAACCCCCTTCGCCTGCAGTACTGTCCGGCTTTGTTCTGTCATCCAGGCGAAACTGGCAATCGGCCGTTTGGGCGAAGCTTCATCGGCAATACGGTTGCCGGTTGCGCCATAGAGCCAGCAACCGCCCGTATAGATCAATCTCAGCGGGGTGCCCCGATCCGCGGCATGATCAAGGATCGCCTCTATGGCGCGTTCGTCGGTCTCTCCCATGTCTTGATCAAAGGTCGCGGCGGCCTGCACAACGGCATCGACCTCTTTCACCACGGGCGCCCATGCCTCAGGCTGCCGCAGGTCACCGGGCAGGGGGCTACCGCCAAGGGCGGCGATCTTCTGCGCGCTGGCCTCTGATCTGGCCAGACCGATTACCTGATGGCCCCGGCCGACCAGTTCACGCGTGATGGCGGTTCCGATTGATCCTGTCGCGCCAAGCAACAATACCCGCATGTTTCGTCCTTCGGTCTGAAACTGATTGTGAGGTCTGGGGTAAAATCTCAAGTATACTTGAGGTCAAGGCGGTTTTCTTGATGTGAAGACAGTTTTGACCGGTGGTTCACAAAGGCGGATCAGAGAGACAGGAAGAACAATTGTTTTCCAAAGCGGCGCGAGGCTTTTCTTTTGTTCTGCGCTCGCATAGGGTTTCTGCAATGCATCATGTCTGGGGAGGTATGACCATGGCGGAACAGGAAAAACCCCTGCTTATCAAACGCTACGCCAGCCGTCGGCTGTATAACACGGAGACCAGCGACTACGTCACGCTGGAGGATATTGCTGGGTTTATCCGGGATGGACGCGAGGTCCAGATCGTCGACCTGAAAACGGGGGACGACCTGACACGCCAGTATCTGCTGCAGATCATTGCAGAACACGAAAGCCGCGGCGAAAACGTGCTGCCGGTGAATGTGCTGAATGATCTGGTCCGCAGCTATATGGTGCCAGGCGGCGGGGTAATGCCGCAGTTCCTGCAGACCTCATTCGACATGCTGCGCGACAGCCAGTCAAAGATGATGGAAAACATGTCGGCGATGAACCCGATGGCCACCATGCCGGGGTTCGAAGCGATGAAGGTTCAGCAGGAGGCTTTCCTCAAGGCAATGACCGGTGGCCTGTCCGGCGGCTGGAGCGGCGGCAGCGGCCCGGAACCGGAAGGCGCGAAATCGGATGCTGATGGCGAAGAAGATCTGGAATCGATCAAGCGCCAGCTGAGCGAATTGCAGGACAAGCTGTCGAAGATAAAGTGACGGACGCACGAAAAAGCGTCTGATCGGATGAAAGAGAAAAACCCGGGGCAAGCCCGGGTTTTTTCGTATCTTGGGTCAGGCTTTACTGCGCGATAAGTCGGCAAGGGGCGGCAGGCTCCCGCCCGATCCCGGACACCCCATTGTGGGGATCCGGATCCGTTGGGCCCGGCGGAGCAGACCGCAGGGCCGGTTCAGGCGGCGACCCGTTCCATGGTTTCGCTGGCGGCAGTGAGCAGGATGTCGACGATCACGTCCAGCTCATCCTTGGTGAGGCGGACCGGAAGGCGCACGTCGCAGGCTTTCATCAGCATGGCGCGGGTCTGCGGCAGCTCGGGCAGGTCCTTGAGGAACTGCCAGTTCCAGAAGGCGCGGGCGTTGTCCTCGGAGAGGCCGAAGACCTGCACCTTGACGCCTTTTTCCGCGGCGGATTTGGAGAAGGCCCTGATGTCGTCCTCGGTCATGCCAACCAGATTGAACTGGATCGAATCCGGGGCGCGCTGTTCGGGCGCCAGCGGGGCGGGTACATCAAAATAGGGCGAGGCGTTCAGCCGTCCGGCGACGTAATCGTGATTCTTCAGACCGTCGCGGACCCGGCGGGCCAGTTCCGGGATCTGCGGGCGGATGACGGCAGCGGACAGGTTGCTCATCCGGAGGTTATAAAGCGGCAGCTGGTTCTGCCACTTGGCAAAGGACTGCGCCAGATCCGGGGTGTTTTCGCCGCGGGGGCCTTTGTGCTTTTGCCAGTTGTGCTCATAAGCGCCGGACATGATGACCGCGCGGGCCACCAGTTCGGCATCATCGGTGATCAGAATACCGCCTTCACCGGCGTTGAGCATCTTGTAGGACTGGAAGGAGAAGCAGCCGACCCGGCCGATGGTGCCGATGTTCTGACCGTTCCAGGTGGTGCCAAGCGAATGCGCCGCATCTTCGATCACCGGAATGCCGCGCGCATCGCAAAGCGCCATGATCGCGTCCATATCCGAGGTGTGACCGCGCATGTGGCTGATGATGACGGCCGCGATATCCTGATCCAGACGGGCCTCAAAATCGGCCATGTCGATGCGGTAGTTCTCGCCAACTTCGCAGAGCACGGGAACGCAGTCGGCATGTACCACCGAAGAGGGCACCGCGGCGAAGGTGAAGCCGGGGATCAGGACGCGGGCATCGCGCGGCAGGTCCAGCGCCTTCAGCGACAGGAACAGCGCAGCCGAGCAGGAAGAGACGGCGAGGGCATATTTGCAGCCAATGAGTTCCGCGAATTCCTGTTCCAGCAGGGCAACAGGGGCATCCTGGGGCGCGGTATAGCGAAACAGATCGCCGGATTGCATCAGCGCATCAATGGCTTCGCGGGCTGCTGCGGGGATCGGTTCGGCGTCGTGAACATTCGGTGGCTGCGTCATATTTCAATTTCCCAAATGGATCATTTCATAAATCTAAAACAATGGGCGCGCAAAGCCAAGGCCGACGGTGCATTTCCCGGCGCAAGGGTGAAAATTTCACAGAACTGTTGCGAAGGCGCGCAGAGCGACAACGGCCAGAAGGCACGGGGTGCGTTCTGGCCGTCGGTCCCGGCAGGGGATGGTAAAAGGGGAGGGGATCAGAGCCGGATCAAATACCAAGCCGGTCGCGCAGCGCGTACCAGGTCATGGCGAGGGCCAGCAGCGGTGAGCGCATGCGCGGCCCACCGGGGAAGGCCGGGGCGGGAACCCGTGCCATAGTATCAAAGCCTTCGGCCTGCCCCTGAATGGCAAGCGCCATCAATTGCCCGGCGTGGGTGGCGGTGCCGACCCCATGGCCAGAATAGCCGGAGGCCGACAGGACATTTGGCGCCAGTCGTGCCAGATAGGGCATCCGTTTCATGGTGATGCCCAGCGTGCCGCCCCAGGCGTAATCGACGCGGACGTCGCTCAGATGCGGAAAGATCTGATGCATCGGCTTGCGTACCACGGCTTCGATATCGGCGGGGAAGCGATAGCCATAGCTTTCGCCGCCGCCGAACAGCAGCCGCTTGTCATGGCTGAGGCGGAAATAGTTGACCACGAATTTGCTGTCCGCCACCGCGACGTCGCGGGTCAGCACTTGATTGGCGCGATCCCCCAAAGGCTCGGTTGCGACGATGAAATTATTGATCGGCATGACCTTGGCCGCGACCTGACGGTTGAGTCCGCCAAGATAGCCGTTGCAGGCCAGGATCAGGTGGTCTGCCGTGACTGTGCCTTCGGCGGTGCGCACAGTGACCTCGGCGCCTTCGGTGATCTCCAGCGCCTCACTCTGCTCGTATATCTTGGCGCCTGCGGCCTCGGCTGCGCGGGCGAGGCCAAGCGCATAGTTCAGCGGGTGCAGATGCCCGGCGCCATGATCCAGAAAGCCTCCCTTGTAATCGGGCGAAGGGCAAAGCTTGAGGCATGCGTCGTCGTTCAGAACTTCGATCTGATCGTAGCCGTACCAATCCTGCAGGTGGCGCGCATAGTCGTGCAGATGCGACACCTCACTGCATGAGGAGCCGGTCCACGCCACGCCGGGTTTCAGGTGGCAGTCGATATCGTGCCGGGCGATCAGGGATTTGACCAGATCCTTGGCCTCTTCCCCCAGCCGCCAGAGCTTCAGGGCCTCGGCTTCGCCCATGAAGCTTTCAAGATCTTCCTGATCCATCCGCTGTCCGCTGCCGAGCTGCCCGCCATTGCGCCCGGAGGCGCCAAAGCCGACGCGGTGAGCGTCGAGAAGCGCAACCTCCATGCCTGCCTCCGCCAGATGCAGCGCGGCGGACAGGCCGGTGTAGCCCGCGCCGACGATGCAGACATCGGCCCGTATATCCCCGCGCAGGGCGTCATAGGGCTTTTGCTCTGTTGCCGTCGCATTGTACCAGCTGGCAGGGTACTGTCCCTTGCGGTCGTTGGAATAAAGCAGGTTCAAAGCCATAGATTACCTCGTGCGGGCGGGCGCGCCGCAGCAGCGGCACGGTGGTCGGGAAGTGGGCGGGAACGGTTGCTGCCTAGACGTTCAGCAGCAGGTGTTCACGCTCCCAGGGGGAGATCACCTGCAGGAATTCCTCGTATTCGCTGCGTTTGACGATGCCATAGACGCGCGCGAACTCAGGGCCGAGGATTTCGTGCAGTTCAGTGGCCGTATCGAACAGATCCAGGGCCTGGCCCATGACCTGCGGAATATCGCCTTCGCCCTCGTATGCATCGCCCTTGAACTGGCGGCGTGGGCGCTCTTCCTGGATCAGGCCAAGATAGCCACAGGCCAGCGACACGGCGATCCCCAGATAGGGATTACAATCCATGCCAGCGAGGCGGTTTTCCACCCGGCGGGCCGAGGGGCTGGACAGCGGTACCCGGATGCCGGTGGTGCGGTTGTCGCGGCCCCATTCCAGATTGATCGGCGCGGCGTGATCCTTCACGTAGCGGCGGTACGAATTCACATAGGGTGCCATCACTGCGATCCCGGCGGGAAGGTGGTTCTGCAGACCGGCGATAAAGTGATAGAAGGCGTCGGTTTCACCGCCTTGCGGTCCGGAGAAGATGTTCTCTCCGGTGGCCTTGTCGATGATCGAATGGTGGATATGCATGGCCGATCCGGGCTCATTCTCGATCGGTTTGGCCATGAAAGTGGCGAAACAGTCGTGGCGCAGCGCGGCCTCGCGGATCAGGCGTTTGAAGTAGAAGACCTCATCCGCCAGTTTCACCGGATCGCCGTGGCGCAGGTTGATTTCCAGCTGCCCGGCGCCGCCTTCCTGGGTGATGCCGTCGATCTCGAACCCCTGTGCCTCGGCGAAATCGTAGATATCGTCGATCACCGGGCCGAATTCGTCCACGGCCGTCATCGAATAAGCCTGCCGCGCCGCCGCGGGGCGACCCGAACGGCCCATCATCGGTTTGATCTCATGGGCCGGATCCACGTTGCGGGCAACCAGGAAGAACTCCATCTCGGGTGCCACCACCGGCTCCCAGCCCTTGTCGTGGTAAAGTTGCACAACGCGTTTCAGCACGTTGCGGGGCGAGCAGGCAATTGGGTTGCCGTCGCGGTCAAAGGCATCGTGAATGACCTGAAGCGTCCAGTCCCCGGTCCACGGCGCCGCCGTGGCGGTGGTCATGTCGGGATAAAGCGTCATGTCCTTTTCGATGAAGCCATCCTCGTCGGCGGCCTCACCCCAGTCCCCGGTAATGGTCTGGTAAAAGATGCTGTCGGGCAGGTGGAAATATTCCTGCTTGGCGAATTTGGTGGCCGGGACAGCCTTGCCGCGGGCGATGCCCGGCAGATCCGAGATAACGCATTCCACCTCGTCAAGACGACGGCCCTCCAGGTAGGATTTGGCGGCGTCGGGAAGCGTATCGAGCCAGGCGGACATCAGGTCCTCTCTTTCTTCAAAAACTCTGCGAGGAAGGTTGCGATCTTAAGGTTGTCTACGGGGGTGCTGAGGCCTGCGGCTGCGCGCTCCAGAATGGGGTCCGGCACTACGCCGCGGCCGCGTTTCTCGATCAGGCCCTGTACAAAACTGTTGGAGAATTCGGGGTGGGGCTGCACGGTCCAGATGTGGTCACCGTAGGCCAGGATTCCGTTTTCGCAGAAATCGTTGCCGGCCAGCACCCGGGCGCTTTTGGGGCGGGTCACAACCTGATCCTGATGCCAGGCGTTCAGGGTCACCGGCTGGCCGTCCTGTTCATAGGTCACGTGACCCACCGCCCAGCCGCCATCGAATTTGGCGACCTTGCCGCCGAGGGCCTGTGCTATGATCTGATGTCCGAAACAGATCCCTGCCATGGGGCGTTTCGCGGCGTCGATCTTGCGGATCAACTCCTCTAGCGGCGGGATCCAGTCGTGGTCTTCATAGGCGCCGTGTTTTGATCCGGTGATGATCCATCCGTCCGCCGCATCGGGACCGTCCGGGAACACCCCATCAACGACGGCCCAGGTCTGGAATTCAAAACCGTGCCCGGCCAGCAGGTCGCAGAACATCTGGTCGTAATCACCTGAGCTGTCGATCAGGTCGTCCGGGGCATGGCCGGTTTGCAGAATGCCGATTTTCATGGGTCACCAAATTTGATCAAATTTATTGTAGCCGAGCCATAAAGGCCAGGCAAGGGATCATACCGCTTCGAGCCAGGACAGCCAGTGGTTCTCTTTAGGGCGGCGGGCGAATTCCTCCAGTTCCTGCCGTTTTGTCATCACCAGATTGCGGATCGCGGTTTTTGGCAGGATGCGGGCGATGATGGGATCGCTCTCGAACAGGTCGATTGCTTCCTGCCATGTCGCGGCAAGCTGCGGCAGGCCCTTGATGTCATAGATATTCCCACTCGAGGGGGCAGGCGGCTGCATTGCGTCCTCGATCCCGACAAGGGCCGCACCCAGCACCGTTGCCAGCATCAGGTAGGGGTTGATGTCCCCGCCTGCGGCGCGGTGTTCGATCCGGCGCGCCTTGGGGCTGCCGCCGGGAATGCGGATTGCGGCAGTACGGTTTTCATAGGCCCAGGCCGCGCTGGTCGGTGCATGGGCGCCGGGGATCAGCCGGTCATAGGAATTGCCGTGGGGCGCAAAGATCAGGGTGCTGGCAGGCATGGCGGCCAGACAACCAGCCACCGCGTTCAGGAGCAGCTCGGACCCGGCGTCGGTGCCATTGTCGAAAATGTTGTTTCCGGCTTCGTCCACCACCGAGAAATGCACGTGCATGCCATTGCCGGCTTCCTCGGCATAGGGTTTCGCCATGAAGGTCGCCGCAAACCCGTGTTTGCGTGCCAGACCTTTGATCAAGGCCTTGAACAGCCAGGCATCGTCGGCGCAGCGCATGGCATCCTGATGGTCAAGGTTGATCTCGAACTGGCCGAGGCCGGCCTCGGAAATGGCGTCCTTGGCGGGAATGCCCATCGCCTCGGCGCCCTCGTAGACATCGGAAAAGAAGGCGTCAAAGGCGTCGAGCTCGGCCACCGACAGAACCGATTGCTGGTCCAGCTCGCGTCCGGTGAGCGGATCAATCGGCGGGCCGGGTTGGGCGCCGCCATCATCCACAAGGTTGAATTCCATCTCGGTGGCGGCAACCACACTCCATCCCCGTGCCGCATAGCGCTGCAGAACGTGGGCCAGAACCTGACGGGGGTCGCCCATGAACGGCGTTCCATCCTCAAGCATCATGGTCATCGGAACCAGGGCGGACGGCGTGCTGAGCCAGGGCATGGGCACGGCGCCCCGGTCCGTGGGCAGCAGGATGCCATCGGCATCGCCGGTCTCGAACACAAGCGGGCTGTCTTCGATGTCGCGACCCCAGATATCCACGTTGAGCACCGAGACCGGCATGCGCGCGGTGCCATCATCCAGCTTATGTGCTGCGCTTGCGGGCATGCGCTTGCCGCGCATCTGTCCGTTCATGTCACAGGCGGCAATGCGGACGGTTCTGAGGCCGGACAGGTCCATGGGGGGCTCCATTGTTTCTGACCATAGTTCTACCCGAGCCGCGTAAAGACGCAATCAAAATTTGATCAAAAATTGTCGCAGCCGCGCCTACGCACAAAAAATGGCTCCCGAAGGAGCCATTTTTAAAGTGCTATTCTGTGGCGGCGTTCAGCGGATAAGGCTTGGCCTGAACCGCATTTTGACCCGTCTTTCTTTCGGTACGTGCCGGTTCAGTCTTTTGTTCACAAGGCCAAACAGACCTATGATCAAAAGCGTCAGCAGGATGAAATAGAAGGCCAGGATCGGATAGGGCACAAAGGGGTTGAAGGTCTTGTCCGCAAAGTAATTCGCGTAATAGAGCGCATCGCCCTTTTGCCGCCAGGCCGGGAAGCCGGAGAAGAAGACCAGCGTCGTGGCGTGGAACAGGAAGATTGCCTCATTGGTGTAGGACGGCCAGGCGAGACGCATCATCGTCGGCCACATGATGCGCCGGAACCGGTGCCAGCCCGACAGGCCATAGGCGTCCGCCGCCTCGATATCGCCCTTGGGGATCGATCGCAGCGCACCATAGAAGATCTCGGCGCTATAGGCCGAGGTGTTAAAGAACAACACCACCAGCGCCCCCAACCAGGCCGAGGAGAAGGCATCAAGGATGGGCGAGAAGCCTTTCATTTCCAGGAACAGGAAATAGGCAAAGAAGAACTGGATGAAGAGTGGCGATCCCCGGAAGATGAAGATGAACCACTCTGCCGGTTTGCGCCAGACCGCGGAGGAGGAGTTCTTCGCCACCGCCAGGAGATTGGCAAAGAAGAAGCCGGTAATCACCGCAAGGGTGCCGAAATAGATGTTCCAGATCATCCCTGATCCGATCAGGGTGAAATGTTCGCACAGGGTGAAATCACTGCGCGGCAGCAGGCGTTCCCCGTAACCAAGCGAGCGGAAGGCATAGGCCTGAATGGTCTCGATACAGCTCATTTGGCTTTCCTCTGCGCTTCACCGCCCAGGGTGGCTTGCCCATGCGACAGGCGGGTCGTGATCCGGGCCAGCACCACCTCTGACACCTTGGTAAAGGCGAGGTAGAAGACCAGCAGCGCCAGGAAATACCACATGCGCCAGTCGCCGTGCGGGTAATCGGTGAACTTGGCCGTCTTGGAACCGCCCAGTTCACGCGCCCAGTAGACGATATCCTCGACGCCCAGAAGGAACAGCAGCGGTGTCGCCTTGATCAGCACCATCCATAGGTTCGACAGGCCGGGCAGCGCATAAGTCCACATCTGCGGCACCTGAATGCGCCAGAAGGCCTGCCTGCGTGTCATGCCATAGGCCTCGGCGGTTTCGATCTGCGGTCGTGGCACCGCGTTCATCGCGCCATAGAGCACGTTGGCTGCAAAGGCGCCGAACACGATGGCGAAGGTCACCACCGCAAGGGAGAAGCCATAGACTTCGTGAATCCACTGCGGTGAGGTGCCCAGCGGCATCTTGGCGATGTCGCAGACCAGAAAATCGCTGCCCTGGCGGATCGGTTGATCCCAGTCCGGGCATTTGACCTTGTGGCGCAGCCATTCAATTCCCTGATCCAGCGCGATGACGAAGAATAGGAAGAAGGCAATGTCGGGCACACCGCGCACGATGGCGATGTATCCCTTGCCGAACCAGGACAGGGGCGGGAAGTGAGAGCGGGCTGCGATAGCGCCACCAAAGCCGAACAGGAGCGCCAGCGGCGCAGTGATGGCGAGCAGCAGCAGGACCGTCCCGAAAGCGAGATAAAATCCCATGTGCTTTCCGGTGGTCAGGTAACATGACAGCCACTGGAGGCCCTCCAGGGTGGCCGGGTCTGAGCAATAGGAGAAAATGGCTGACCTCGTCGTCTATGTCACCCACATTCCTCCTGACGGAGCCGGATCATGCGCGCAACGGGGGGAAAACAGCAAAGGGGAGCAGTGCCCCCCTTTGCCAGTCTCTTGGAAAGGGCAGGCGTGGCTTACCAGGTGCCGCCGACTTCCCATTTGGTGATCAGCTCGTTCAGGCTGCCGTCTTCCTTCATCGAGGTGATGGCGGCGTCGAACTTGCCGCGCAGCTCGTCATCACTTTCGCGGAAGGCCATGCCGATTCCACCGCCCAGCGGTACATCGTCACCGACGAAGACCAGGTCAGAGGCTTCGACTTCCGGCTCCAGGTAATCCTTGTCGGCCAGAACGGCATCGGCTTCGCCGGATTTCACGGCTGCGATGGTTTCATCCGGGGTCGGATATTCCACCAGGGTCGCGCCGGTGTCGACCACGTGGTTGGCCTGGATGGTTGCGGTCTGGGCGGCGATGATGCCACCGGTCAGGTCCACGTCGCTGGACATCGCGGCATAGGCCGAGGGCGACGGCGGGGTATAGCCTTGGGTGAAGTCGACGACTTCCTCACGCTCTTCGGTGATCGACATGCCCGCGATGATCGCGTCGTAGTTGCCCGAGGTCAGGTTCGGGATGATCGAATCCCAGTCGTTGGTGACCCATTCGCAGGTCAGCTCGGCGCGTTTGCACAGCTCGTCACCCAGCTCGCGCTCGAACCCGTCCACTTCACCTTTGTCGTTGATGAAGTTGTAGGGAGGGTAGGCGCCCTCGGTGCCCAGACGCACGGTATCTGCCAGTGCCACGCCTGCGGTCAGGGCCAGGGCGGCGGTGCCGAGAAGAATGGATTTCATGAGTATACTCCCGTTTTGGTTGGTTATTGGTCGTTTTATTGGTTTTAGCGTTTGGTCGAAGACAGGAAAGCCTTCAGTCGTTCGGATTTGGTGTTGCCAAAGACCTCGGCCGGGGTGCCTTGCTCCTCGATCAATCCCTGATGCAGGAACACGACGTGATCAGAGACGTCCTCGGCCATCTTCATGTCGTGGGTTACGATCATCATGGTGCGGCCTTCGGCGGCCAGATCCTTGATCACCTTGACGACTTCCTGCTCCAGTTCCGGGTCGAGCGCCGAGGTGGGTTCGTCGAACAGCAGGGCTTCGGGCTCCATGCACAGAGCGCGGGCGATGGCGGCGCGCTGCTGCTGGCCACCCGACAGTTGCGCTGGGTAAACGTCGCATTTGTCGCCGATGCCGACCTTGTCGAGATACTTGCGCGCAGAGGCTTCAACCTCGGCGCGGTCGCGTTTCAGCACCGTCAGCGGCGCCTCCATCACGTTTTGCAGGATGGTCATATGGGACCACAGGTTGAACTGCTGGAACACCATCGACAGGTTGGTACGGATGCGCAGAACCTGTTTTGCGTCGGCAGGGCGACGGCTCAGGCCGCTGCCGACCCATTTGATCGGCTCGCCCTTGAACAGGATTTCCCCCTGCTGACTGTCTTCCAGAAGGTTGCAGCAGCGCAGCAGCGTCGATTTGCCAGACCCGGATGAGCCGATCAGCGACACCACGGCGCCGCGCGGGGCGGTGATGTCGACGCCCTTGATGACCTCCAGATCGCCATAGGATTTATGCAGACCGCGCATCTCCAGAACCGGAGTGGCGTCGGGTGCAGTTTTGCTCGCAGGCGTTGCTTTGGTCGTTGTTTCGGTCAAGGTGCGCGTCGTCCGGTTGGATAAAATTTTGTCTTATTGGACCCAAAAAAAGCCGAATTGCAATGTTCAAACCGCACAAAGATCCGTGGTTTCCTACGAAACGGTCAGGCCTGCCGACAAAACGGACAATGCATCAGGCCTTGGCGCGGGCGCGGATCTTTTGTCCGGTCAGCACTGGGCCGGGCGGTGTCGGCACCGCCAGATAATCGGACATGGGAATTTGTACGATACCCTTGAGGTGCAGCGTCGCCAGCGTGTCCTCGTCGAGGTTGGAAATCGCGGTTTCAATCGCCTTGAACAGCACGTCGGGTGCGTTCCCGATGGCCGTGATAAAGGGCAGGCCGGGGGTCTCGGCAGTGCGCTCAAAGGCCTGAAGGTCGGCGGCGAAATCGTCGTATTGCTGCATCAATTCCCAAGATAGGATATCAAGGGCGGCAAAATCGGCGCGCCCCTCTGCCACGGCCAAAGCAGACTCCCGGTGGCCACCAGTCTCCAGCAATTCGCCGGGCAGCATGCCTTCATCCTGCATATGGATCAACGGCCCGGCCCAGCCGGATTGCGACAGGCCGTCGTTATAGGCAAAGACCTTGCCATCAAGCTGGCTCAGGCGGGACACATCTGCATCCTTGCGGGCAACAAAGACGCTGTAGTAATGCCCCGGCGCGCAGCCTGCGTGGCCGTAATCGGCGGTCCCGATCAGCTGTACCTCGCCGTATAGACGGGTGCGCAGCGGGCAGCCGCAGGTCTGGGCCAGCAGCAGGTTCTTTGCCGTCCAGGCGCTCCAGGGATCGCTTTTGCGGTCCAGCGCCTCCGGGACGTCCCATTCGCCGTCCAGCGCCTCACGTATTGCCGCCCAAAGACGGTCATTGGCCTCGGCGGTTTCCGGGCGGTCGTACATTCCAAGAAAAGCAATCACAGTGCAGCCTCCGCACGTTGTCTGGCCAGGGCGCTGTCCCGGTCGTTCACCCCAAGCAGGCTGGAGGAGAGCCTGAGCAACGTATCCTCGCTGTCATCCCTGTGGCCGTCAGCCAAGGCGACCATCCACAGCGCCTCGATCACCGCGGTGCGATCCTCGTAGCGTACGGCATCCTTGATGGCGCGGGTGAAACGGACGGTGTCGGGGGCTTCGGCCTCCATCGCCTCTGCCTCTTCGCGCAGCAGGATCGCGCCTCCCATGTCCAGCCCGTAGCGGGATTGGTTGATGCGGTCGATCCGGTCTTTTTCCTCTTCGGAGTAGTTGTGATCCGATCGTGCGACGCGCACCAGAAGGGCGCTGAGGGCCAGTCGGGCGTCCTCATCCGCGAGGGTGACCTTCGCGGGGGACAGAAGGCGGTTCAGGAGGTCCTGGAACAAGTCTGAGTTTCCTCTGAGGCGTTGGCGAGTTTGCGGCGCGCCCGCTCCCGCGCGGTTTCGTTGTCGGCATAGGACAGGCCCATGGCCTTGCGGGCGTCTTCCACGATCTTGACTTCGCCCTCGTGTTCGTCGCCATCCGCCAGCACCACTTCCCACAGGGCGTCCAGCGCGGCGAGCCGTTCGTCAAGCCCGGTGGTTTCGCGGATCAGGCGGCCGAATGTATCGGTCTCGGGCGCTGCGGCGTGCAATTTTTCGCAGCTGGCGCGCACCTTGGCCGCTTCAATGGCGTTATGCTGATATAGCCGCGCCAGAATCCGGTCGATCAGGCTGATCTCTTCCAGTTGATATTCCCGGTCGGATTGCGCCACGCGCACCATCAGCGCCCCGAGGGCCAGTTCAGCGTCGGGATCCGGCAGCGCCGGGGGCTGCGGCGGGCGGAAGGCTTGAAAGAGCTTTTTGAGCATGAGATCAGGATACCCTGCAACGCCGGTGGGGCCAACAGTTTCTAACCGTCGTAGCCTTCGATGATTTCCATGTCGCCGGTCGAGACCGGATCGCGCAGCGCCTTGGCGTCTTGATAGGCGACCGAGTCGTAGCAGGCCTTTGCGGTGTCGAAATCCTTGAATTCGATCACAACGGTGCGGGCGCGTGTTTGTCCTTCGCGGACTTCTTTCGCGCCGCCGCGCACCAGGAATTTCGCGCCGTATTCGGCAAAGGGCGCCGCGTTGGCCGCCACGTAGTCCTTGTAACGCTCCATATCGTCAACATCGACATGGGCAACCCAATATCCCTTTGGCATTCGGAATCCTTTTTGTCTTTTTGATAAGCTGAAACAGAAGCGACACAAAAACAATGGCCGCCTTGGCCTGAATTTCCCCGTTCGGTTCCGGAAAATCTAAAAAATTCGTTAAATAACGGGATTGCGCCTAGTGAAAGCCGCCCGTTTTGCGCGGGCGGCTTCAAGGGGTATGTCAGCCGAGTTCAGAAAGGCGGGCAAGCGCCTCTTTGATCTTGGTTTCTTCCTCTTCGCGGGCGGCAAGGTTCTCGCGCGCTTCTTCCACCACCTCATCGGGGGCGGAGGCCACGAACTTCGGATTGTTCAACCGTCCGCGCAGGCCGCCAAGTTCCTTGGCCAGTTTGCCAAGGGTTTTCTCAAGGCGTGCCTTTTCCTCGTCGATGTCGATGATATCGGCGAGCGGCAGGCCGAAGGAAGCGCCGGGCGCCGAGATCGAGACACAGCCCTTCGGCAGGCTGTCAACCTTGGTCAGGCTGTCGATCCGCGCAAGGCGTTTGATCAGCGCCTCGTTGCGGTCCCATGCGGTTTGGGCGGCCTCGTCGATCTCGGTCACCAACATGGCGACCTTGAGGCCCGCAGGCACATGCATCTGCGCGCGGGCAGAGCGGGTGTTCTCGATGACCGAGATCACCCAGTTGATCTCCCGGTCGGCCTCGGCGTTGACCAGGTCAGCGGCGGCGTAGGCAGGCCAATCAGCATGCACCAGCATCTTGGTGCGGGTTCCGGTCTGGCCCCACAGCTCTTCGGTGATGAAGGGCATGATCGGGTGCAGAAGGATCAGGCACTGATCCATGACCCAGCGCATGGTCTCGCGGGTCTCGGCCTGGGCTGCGGCGTCTTCACCCTGCAACAATGGCTTGGACAGCTCCACATACCAGTCGCAGACCTTGCCCCAGACAAAGGCGTAAAGCGCCTGCGCCGCATCGTTGAAACGATAGGCCTCAAGCGCCGCGTCCACTTCCTCACGCACGCGGGCGGTTTCGCCGATGATCCAGGCGTTGACGGCCTGCGCGGGCTTCAGATCGGCCACATCGGTCTGCGGCACCGCATCGGCGAAGACCTCGTTCATCTCGGCAAAGCGGATGGCGTTCCACAGCTTGGTGCCAAAGTTCCGGTAGCCGGCGATCCGCTGCATATCGAGCTTCAGCACCCCGCCGAGGCTCGCCATCGCCGCATTGGTGAAACGCAGCGCATCGGCGCCGTATTCGTCAATGATATCCAGCGGGTCGATGACGTTGCCGGTGGATTTCGACATCTTCTTGCCCTTGGCATCACGCACAAGGCCATGGAGGTAAACAGTGTCGAACGGGATCTGATCCACGACGGCCAGCTGCATCATCATCATGCGGGCAACCCAGAAGAACAGGATGTCCTGCCCGGTGACCAGCGTCGAGGTCGGGAAGTATTTGCCCAGTTCCTCGGTCTGTTCAGGCCAGCCCAGCGTGCCGATTGGCCACAGACCGGAAGAGAACCAGGTGTCGAGCACATCGGGGTCACGCCAGACCGGGTAGACCAGTTTGGTCGGATCCTGCGTGGTCTCATACTCGGCCAGCGCGGCGGCAAAGGCCTTGACCGCATCGGCGCGGGTTTCGACTTCAACCACCTGCGCGTGGTTCAGCGGCGTCGGCAGGCCAACCAGAATGTCGTCGAATTGCGGTTTGACGCTGTCGAAATCAGCGGCGCAATGGCGCGGCTCTTCGCCGATCAGCAGCTTCTGCTCCCACATCAGGCGCAGGCTTTCGACCAGATCAAGCGCGCCATCGCCCTCGTCATCGGTGAACCCTTCACCGGAGAGGTCAAAGCCGTACCAGACCGGGATCTGGTGGCCCCACCACAGCTGCCGCGAAATGCACCAGGGTTCGATGTTTTCCAGCCAGTGGTAATAGGTCTTCTCACCCGACTCCGGCAAGATCCTGACGGTGCCGTCCTTCACGGCCTCCAGCGCCGGGCCGACGACCTTTTCAGCGTCCACGAACCACTGGTCGGTCAGCATCGGTTCGATCACCACCTTGGAACGGTCGCCGAAGGGCTGCATGATCGGCTTGTTCTCGACCAGCGGCACCATGGTTTCGACAAGGTTGCCCTCGTCGTCCGTCTTGGCCTCTTTTATCATCACGGCGAGACCTTCGTCGGTGATCTGCTGCACCACGGCCTTGCGGGCCTCAAAGCGGTCCAGACCGCGAAGGTCCTCAGGCACTAGGTTGATAGCGTCGGCTTCGGCCTCCGAAAGGGCCTGCTCACCCTTGGCGACGGCCATGGCCGTGGTTGCGGCCTCTTCGTAAGGCGCACCATCGGCACGCATCGCGCCTTTGGTGTCCATCAGGCGGTACATCGGGATGCCGCCGCGCTTGGCCACTTGGTAGTCGTTGAAATCATGAGCGCCGGTGATCTTCACCGCGCCCGAGCCGAAATCGGGATCGGGGTATTCGTCGGTGATGATCGGGATCAGGCGGCGGTGTTCCTTGGGGCCGACCGGGATTTCCACCAGCTTGCCCACGATGGGGGCATAGCGCGCGTCATCGGGGTGCACCGCAACCGCGCCATCGCCCAGCATGGTTTCGGGGCGGGTAGTGGCGATGGAGATGTAATCGCGCTTTTCCTCGAGCGTGACATTCCCGTCCTCGTCCTTTTCAACGTAGGTATAGGTTGCACCGCCCGCGAGAGGGTATTTGAAGTGCCACATGTGGCCCGCAACCTCGATATTCTCCACCTCAAGGTCGGAAATCGCGGTCTCAAAATGCGGGTCCCAGTTCACCAGCCGCTTGCCGCGGTAGATCAGGCCCTTATTGAACATCTCCACGAAGACCTTGATCACGGCATCGTGGAAGTTGCCCTCTTCGCCTTCCGGGGCACCGGGGGCGCCGGACATGGTGAAGGCGTTGCGCGACCAGTCACAGGAGGCGCCGAGGCGTTTCAGCTGGTTGACGATGGTGCCGCCGGACTGGCTTTTCCAGTCCCAGACCTTTTCCAGGAACTTTTCCCGGCCGAGTTCGGCGCGGGAGGGCTGCTGGTTCTTCGCCAGTTCGCGTTCCACAACCATCTGGGTGGCGATGCCGGCGTGGTCCTGTCCAGGCTGCCACAGGGTGTCAAAGCCCTGCATGCGTTTCCAGCGGATCAGGATGTCCTGCAGCGTGTTGTTGAAAGCATGGCCCATGTGCAGGACGCCGGTGACATTGGGGGGCGGGATCATGATGCAATAGGTGGAAGCCTCGGGCTTCGCGTTTGCGCCTGCCTTGAAACAGCCTGCCTCTTCCCAGGCCGCGTAAAGACGGCTTTCGGCTTCGGCTGCGTTGAATGTCTTTTCCATCGCCATCGGTTTGGTCCTGCGTGCGTGTCATTTTTCGTCGCGTTCTCCCATATAGAACGGGGCGGCAAAGGGAAAGTGCCAAGGCGGGCAGGAAAATAAGGCAGGCGGGGGGAGTAATGCGGGTTTTGGCGCCGTCAACGCGCGGGGCGGTAACGGTGGTTTAACTCTGAGCCGCTAAGGTGGTTTATGAAGAGAACAGCGGGTCCTCCCCTCGGTCCGCCATTCACGAGACGCCCGGCCAGACTTTGATGCGGATGCCCGCAAAGTCGGCCGGGCGCACTACTTTTGGTACCCCGTAAATTCCTTTTTCACCGGTGTTGAAGGATGGGCGCGGCGCCTAGCCCCGGCTGCCGCTGCGGTCCAGTTTGGTCGACAGGTGGATCAGGCTTTCCGACGAACGCACGCCGCGCGCCTCGCCAATGCGGTCGATGGTTTCATCCAGTTCATCCGTGGTTTGCGCCACGACCTGCGCCAACAGGTCGAACCGGCCCGAGGTCGTATGCACCACTTCGACCCCCGGAAGGCTGCGCAGACGGGCCAGAACCTCGGGGCCGCTGCGGGGTTCGATGGAGATCAGCACTGTCGCCTGTAAGGGCGGGCGCACTGCAGGGGAGATTTTCAGCGTGTACCCGGCGATAACGCCCAGCGTTTCCAGCCGTTCGATCCGGGTTTGAACGGTGGTGCGCGCAAGATTGAGGTGACGCGCCAGTTCGGCCACCGGGCGGCGGGCATTGTCGCGCAAAAGCGCCAGAAGTCGCTGGTCTGTTTCGTCTATCTGCATTTTGTGTGCGCCATAATGACGGGAATTTCCGTCATAATATCAATAGTGACGGGGGAAATCGACGCGCTACTGGGCGAAAATGCAAGAAAACCGTCAATCGGCACGCAGTCCGTCCAACAAGGCTTTGATCTTATGCAGCATATTCCTCCGCTCTGGCTTGACCCCGAAACGCATCTTGCGCGGCGGCAGCCGGATCATCCCATCCTCTATTTCTCGCCGCGGGTGCTGCACGCGGTGGCGGACCGGTTCCTGACCGGCTTTCCGGGGCTGGTGACCTATGCAGTCAAGGCGAACCCCCATCCTGCGGTTCTGTCCAATTTGGTTGCCGCAGGCGTGTCGGCCTTTGATGTGGCCTCGCCAGCGGAAATGGAGGCGGTGCGCGCGGCCAGTGCGGATGCGGTGATGCATTACAATAACCCGGTGCGCTCGGATGTGGAAATCGCCGCAGGTATTGCCCACGGCGTGGCCAGCTGGTCGGTGGATGAGGCAAGCGAGCTGGACAAGCTGGCCGATGTGCCGCGCACCTGCGAGATCGCGGTGCGCTTTGCCTTGCCGGTCGAGGGCGCAGCCTATGATTTTGGCAGCAAATTCGGTGCCGCCCCGGAAGAGGCGATCGCGCTGCTGCAACGGGTGGCGGCAGAAGGCTGGACACCGGCTCTGTGTTTTCATCCCGGCACCCAATGCGAGGATGCCTCGGCTTGGGTCGAATATATCCACGCCGCACGCCGGATCGTCGATGCCGCCGGGGTAAAGGTGGCGCGACTGAACGTCGGCGGTGGCTTTGCCGCCAACCGCGATGGCGTGGCGCCGGATCTTGAGACGGTGTTTTCCGCCATTGGGACTGCTGTGTGCGATGCCTTTGGTGACGCCGCGCCAGAGCTGATCTGCGAGCCGGGCCGGGCGATGGTGTCTGAGGCCTTTACCCTTGCCGCCCGCATCAAAGGCCTCCGCCAGGGCGGTGGCGTGGTCTACCTCAACGATGGGATCTATGGCGGGCTGGTCGACATCCGCGACATGGGTTTGCCCGGGCGCGTGACCGTGGTCAGCGCCGAGGGGCAGCACCGGTCGGCGCCGCGCAAGCCGCGCATCGTGTTCGGCCCGACCTGCGACAGTCTGGACCGTCTGCCGGATGGTCTGCCGCTGCCCGAAGACAGCGTGACAGGCGATTATGTGCTGTTCCCCGGGCTTGGTGCTTATTCTTCCGCCATGAGCACGCAATTCAATGGCTATGGCCTTTCGGATGTAGCCACCGTGATCGAGCTCTCTGGACAAGCTGGCACGCGAGGCTAATGTCGGCCCCAAAGCAGCACTGAGCGCGCGAAGGGGATGAGCATGGAAAAGTTCGGAAAAAGCCAGCCGGTGAAACGGGTCGAGGATGTCCGGTTCCTGACGGGACACGGCCGCTATATCGAGGATTCTGCGCCCCAGGGCGCCTTGCGCTGCTGGGTTCTGCGCAGTCCTGTGGCGCATGGCACGATCACCCGTCTGGACGTCGAAGATGCCCGCGCCGCCGACGGCGTACAGATGGTGGTGACTTACGCCGACTATCAGGAGGCGGGCTATGACACCGGAATCGATGGCATCCTGATCAAGAATCGCGACGGATCGGGCGCGGCGGCACCGCATCGGCCGATGCTGGCCCATGATCGCGTGCGTCATGTGGGCGAACCTGTGGCGGTTGTTGTGGCCGAAACCATGGATCAGGCCCGTGATGCCGGAGAATTGATCGAGCTGGAAATCGACGACCTGCCGGTGAAAATGGACATCGCGCCGGGCGGTGAGCCGCTGCACCCGGATGTGCCGGACAACCTCGGCTTTGACTGGGGCATGGGCGATGAGGCCGCAACCGAGGCTGCCTTTGCCGAGGCCGCCCATACCGTGGCGCTGCAGGTTGAGGACAACCGGATCATCGTCAACTCGATGGAGCCGCGTGGCTGTTTCGCCGAATGGCAGGACGACCGTCTGCATTTCACCTTTGGCGGGCAGGGCGTCTGGGGCGTCAAATCCAACCTCGCCAAGAAACTGCGCCTTGAAGAAGAACAGGTACATGTGGTGACCCCGGATGTGGGCGGTGGCTTTGGCATGAAATCGCAGCCCTATCCGGAATATTATGCTGTCGCCCATGCGGCGAAGGTTCTGGGGCGACCGGTGCTTTGGGTTGGGGACCGCACGGAATCGATGCTGTCGGACAATGGTGGGCGCGATCTGACCTCGCTGGCGGAACTGGCCTTTGATGCGGATCTGAAGATCACCGCCTATCGGGTGAACACCCGTTGCAACCTTGGCGCCTACAACGCGCCTTTTGGTCAGATCATCCAGACGACCCTGTTCAGCCGCGTTCTGGCCGGGGTCTATGACATCCAGACCGCCTGGTTGCGTGTCGAAGGGATCTATACCAACACCACCCAGGTTGATGCCTATCGCGGCGCCGGCCGCCCCGAGGCGATTTATGTGCTGGAGCGGGTGATGGACCGGGCCGCGCGTGAACTTGGCGTTGATCCCTGGGAGCTGCGGCGCCGCAATTTCATCGCCCCGGCAGCCTTTCCTTATGCCACCGTAACTGGTGAAAGCTATGATGTCGGCGATTTCAACCGGGTGCTGAGCCGCGCCGCGGAAGAGGCTGATATGGCAGGCTATCCGGCCCGCAAGGCTGCAGATGCAGCATCGGGCAAACTGCGGGGCGTCGGCCTGTGTTACTATATCGAAAGCATTTTGGGTGATCCTTCGGAAGGCGCGGAAGTGGAGTTTCTGGAGGACGGCCGGGTGAATATCTATGTCGGCACGCAAAGCAACGGACAGGGGCATGAAACCGTTTATGCCCAGTTCCTTGCCGATCAGACTGGCATTCCCGCAGACCAGATCCACGTGGTGCAGGGCGACAGTGACCTGATCGCCAAAGGCGGCGGCACCGGCGGGTCGCGCTCGGTCACCACGCAGGCCAATGCCACCCTTGCCACCGTCGATGCGATGGTCGCGGCCTTCACGCCTTTCCTCGCCGATGAAATGGGCGTCGAGGAAGACGCACTCGAATTTGATGGTGAAACCTTCCGCGCGCCGGGATCTAACGTTACCCCGACCGTTCTTGAAGCGGCCGAGATGGCCCGCGCGCAGGGCCGGACCGACTTGCTGCGTCACTCGGCGCGGGCCACGCTGCCGGGGCGCTCGTTCCCGAACGGGGCTCATATCTGCGAAGTGGTGATCGATCCGGAAACCGGCGCGTCCGAGGTTGACCGCTATACCGTGGTGGATGACTTTGGTAACCTGATCAACCCGGCGCTGGCCGAAGGGCAGGTGCACGGCGGTGTTGCGCAAGGGCTGGGCCAGGCCATGCTGGAACATGTGGTCTATGACGAAGAGGGGCAGCTGCTCACGGCAACGTTCATGGACTATGCCATGCCGCGGGCGTCAGATATGCCGATGATCGGCTTTGCGACCGAGGCCGTACCCTCGACCCAGAACCCGATGGGGATGAAGGGCTGCGGCGAGGCCGGAACCGTGGGCGCCATGGCGGCGGTCGCCAATGCGGTGCAGGATGCGGTCTGGGCACGCGGTGTGCACCAGATGGACATGCCGTTCACGCCGTTGAAACTATGGGAAGTGCTAAGGGATGTCTCTGTCGCAGCTGAGTAAACGTGTCTTTGGATGGCTCGGACGGCCTTTGCGGTCCGAGCATTCCGCCGAGACCGCGCTGCGCGGGCCGCAGGCCCATGTGATCATTCTGGACGGGACCATGACCTCGCTGCGGCCGGGCCATGAATCCCATGCCGGGCAGACTTACCTTCTGTGCAAGGAGGTCGGCCCGGAAGTTTCCGTATTCTACGAAACCGGTGTGCAGTGGACTGGCTGGTCCAGTGCGCGGGATGTCATGGTGGGCACCGGCATCAACCGGCAGATCCGTCGCGCCTATGGCTATCTCGCCTCGCGCTACCGGCCTGGCGACAGTATTTTCCTGATCGGATACAGCCGCGGGGCCTATGCGGTACGCTCACTGGCCGGGGTGATCGGCGAGGTCGGCCTGCTGCGCCCTGAACACGCCACCGAACGCAATATTCGCACTGCCTACCGCCATTACCAGCAGGGGCAGGACGCGGAGATCGCCCGCGCCTTTCACGATGCCTATTGCCACGCTGAAACCCAGATCGAAATGATCGGCGTCTGGGACACGGTCAAGGCGCTGGGCTTTCGTCTGCCGGTGCTGTGGCGCTGGTCCAAGGACCCGCATGGCTTTCACAACGATGAATTGGGCCCGCATGTGAAGAATGGCTATCATGCGCTGGCGCTGGAGGAGACCCGCGACGTCTTTGCCCCGGTGTTGTGGTCCTGTCCCGACGGGTTCAACGGCCGGGTGGAGCAGATGTGGTTCCGCGGCGCCCATGGGGATGTGGGCGGGCAGCTTGGCGGTTTTGAGGCGGCGCGGCCGCTCGCGAACCTGTCGCTGGTCTGGATGCTGGAAAAGGCCGAGGATTGCGGATTGCCGCTGCCGCAGGATTGGCGCATGCGGTTCCCGGTGGATCCCGGCGCGCCATCGGTCGGCACCTGGCGCGGCTGGGGTAAGATCTTCTTGCTGCGCAGTCGCCGTCCGGTGGGCAAGGACCCGAGCGAGCGTCTGCACAGCAGTGCTAAGGGTTTTGTGATCAAGGAAAAGCGCTCGGCCTGGCGCCTGTTCTGGCCCTCGCGCGCAGCACGCTGAGGCGCGCGGCGGGTTGATCAGCCTTTCGGATCGGGCAACTTCATCACGATGCAAGTGGTTGAACCTGTCGCGTAAAGCTTGCCATCCTCGACGCCGCGGATTTCGCCGTGGGCCACGCCGGTCGAGCGGCCGACATGATCGGTGACGCCGATGCAATCCACTGTGACGCCCAGTGGAATCGAGCGCAGGATGTTGATCTTGTATTCCAGCGTCGTATAGGCGGATCCCTTGGGCACGCGGGTCATAACCGCGCAGGCCATGGCGCTGTCCAAGAGCGTGCCATACCAGCCGCCGTGCACGGTGCCCATGGGATTGGTATATGCAAACTCCGGCGTGCCACGGAAGACGATGCGGCCTTCGCCAACCTCGTGCAGGGCATAGCCCAGCTGCGCGCCGATGGGCGGGCCGGGCAGTTTGCCATCCAGAATACCTTGCATGAATTCAAGGCCCGAAAGCTGGGTGATTTCCGACATCGGCAGCAGGTCCGCAGGCGATTTTGCAATGAACATGAAAGAGATGCCCCATCCAATTGAAGTGCCCGGCGCCAAGGCCGGGCAATCAGAGTTCCATTTTGGAATGAGGCTAGGCGCGGCTTACGGCGCCAGCAAGTCTTACGCCACGTTCTCGAGCGAGACCTTGGGCGTGATGCCAAGGGCGAAACAGACATCGCGGGTCAGCTCGGGACGGTTCAGCGTGTAGAAATGCAGCTTTTCGACGCCGCCTTCGAGCAGCTCGGTGCAGAGCTCGCTGCACATCGCGGTGGCCAGCAGATCAGCGCGGTCATCGCGCAGCGCCTTTTCAAAGGCATCTTCGACCCAGGCGGGGATCTTGGTGCCGCAGCGGCGGGCAAAATTGCGGGCGCCTTTCCAGTTCTCGATCGGCAGAATGCCAGGCGTCAGTTTCGAGCCGTCAATGCCCGCCTTTTCGCAGGCATCGCGGAAGCGGAAGAAGGTTTCGGGTTCGAAGAAGAACTGCGTCAGCGCTTCGTCCGCGCCTGCGTCCAGCTTGCGCTTCAGCCAGTCCACATCGGCCTGGGCGGTTGCGGCATCGGGGTGCTGGTCGGGGTAGGCGCCGACACGCACGGTGAATTTCCCGGTGTCCGCCAGGGCCTCGATCAGTTCGACAGAATTGGCGAACCCGTCGGGGTGCGGGGTGAACTTGCCTTCGCCCTTGGGCGGGTCGCCGCGCAGGGCAACGATTTCAGACACGCCTGCCTCGGCAAAGCGGTCCGCGATCTCCATCGTTTCGGCCTTGGTCGCCTGCACGCAGGTCAGGTGCGCGGCCACATTAAGGCCCGAGGATTTATGCAGCGTCGCCACCGCATCGCGGGTCAGATCGCGGGTGGTGCCACCGGCGCCATAGGTGACAGATACAAAGCGCGGGTCCAGCGGTGCCAGAACCTGAACCGTGTCCCAAAGGCGGAAAGAAGCCTCAAGCGACTGCGGTGGAAAGAACTCGAACGAGATGTCAGGGGTCTTCATTAGGGGATCTCCGACTGATTTGACCTCTTGTTGCACACGCAGCATTGTGAGACAAACTCATAATTCTCAAGAACAACATGAGCGACGCGATAGAATGCACATCGAATTCCGCCATCTGCGCACGATCAAGGCCATCCACGAAGCCGGTGGGCTTGCCCGCGCGGCCGAGCAGCTGAACATCACGCAAAGCGCTCTCAGCCATCAGATCAAGGGGCTGGAGGAACAAGCGGGGGTGGAGTTGTTCCTGCGCCGCTCCAAGCCGATGAAACTGTCGCCTGCCGGGCTGCGGCTATTGCGTCTGGCCGAACAGGTGCTGCCGCAGGTCGAGGCTGCGCAGGCGGAGTTTTCCAACCTGCGCGAAGGTCACGCCGGGCGGATGCATATCGCCATCGAATGCCATGCCTGTTTCGAATGGCTGTTCCCCGTGCTTGAAGCCTTTCGCAAAAGCTGGTCGGACGTGGATGTGGATATCCGCCCGGGCCTCGCCTTTGACGCACTGCCCGCGCTGCAAAAGGAAGAGGTGGATCTGGTGGTCTCCTCCGACCCGGATACGCTGCCGGGCGTCGAATTCATCGAGTTGTTTGATTACCGACCGGTCTTTGTCGCCTCATCGCAGAACCCGCTGGCGGCAAAACCCTATATCGAGGCTGAGGATTTCCGGGATCAGACGCTGATCACCTATCCGGTGGAGAAATCCCGTCTGGATGTGTTCAGCCAGCTCCTGACACCGGCGGGGGTCGAGCCTGCGTCTATCCGTCAGGTCGAGTTGACCGCCGTGATCCTCTTGCTGGTGGCGTCGAACCGGGGGGTGTCTGTTCTGCCAGATTGGGTGGTGCGCGAGGTCAAGTATTCCTCGGACTATGTGACCCGGCCGCTGACCGCAGAGGGGATTACCCGCAGGCTTTATGCTGCGGTGCGCAGCGAGGACCGCGAAAAGCCCTATATGCAAGAGCTGATCCGCATGGCCAAGGTCGAGGCGCGCAAGCTGCAGCAGCAATAACGCGTTTGGCAGTGCCCCAGCCGGGCTGATCCCGGCGGGGGCGGTTTCTTGGACGTAAACAGGCGGTCAGATCAGTTTGACGATCTGCTTGCCAGTATTGCCGCCCTTCAGCAGCGAGCGGAACGCCTCGGGGGTGTTTTCCAGACCTGTGGCGATGTCCTCAAGGAAGCGGATCTCACCCGAGGCAACCTTGGGCGCGACTTCTTTCAGGAACTCCGGGTAGCGGTCGAAATGATTCGAGATGATGAAGCCGTTCACCGACAGGAATTTCACCAGGATATTGCGCCAGATGTTGGGCCCGGTCAGCGCCACATCCGATGCGCCTGCGCCCAGACCGCCGGCGTTGTACCAGGCGATCATGCCGCAGATCGGGATACGCCCATGCGGGTTCATCAGCGGCAGCACCGCCTCCAGCACCTTGCCGCCGACGTTTTCGAAATAGATGTCGATGCCCTTGGGGCAGGCCTCGGCCAGATCCTTGCGCAGGGATTTCGCATCGGCATAAGCACGGTGATCAAGGCAGGCGTCAAAGCCGAAGGTCTCGGTCGCCAGTTTGCATTTGTCGGCGCCACCCGCGATGCCGACAACGCGCAGGCCTGCCAGTTTGGCCAGTTGTCCGACCATTGAACCAACGGGACCGGTTGCGGCGGCCACCACCAAGGTTTCGCCCGCTTCAGGCCGACCATAGGCGGTCAAGCCATGCCATCCAGTAAAACCGGGCATGCCCAGCACGCCAAGCGCTGCGGTGATCGGACCTTGTGCTGGATCCAGCTTGCGCAGTTCCTTGGCTGGCAGGCAGCCGTGGCTGGCCCAACCCAGCATGCCAAAGGCGAAATCGCCCGGTTTGAAGTGCGGGCTGTTCGACGCGATGACCTCACCCACGGCGCCGGCCTCCATGGTGCCGCCGATAGGCACCGGCGCGGCATAGGATTTGGCATCGTCCATGCGGCCACGCATATAGGGGTCCAGCGACATATAGTGCGATTTCACAAGCACTTCGCCCTCGCCGGGCTGGGGCAGGTCAACGGTTTCAAGGCGGAAATTGTCATCCGTGGGCTCTCCGTCCGGGCGGCTGGCCAGCACGATACGCTGCATCTGTTCGGTCATTTGGATCTCCCTATCCATTGTGTCACTGTCCGTCTCACCTGTGTCTCACTGGGGCGATGCGGCTTATCTGAACTGTGTAGTTCAGTTTTGCGGAATGCAACCATCCTCGAAAATAACCCGACGGCAAAGAAGGCAAAGGCGCTGTCCCGGAATTGCAGGGTATTGGCTCTTGGCAAGAAGGGGCAGGGCGCGTATAGGCACTGTTTGACCGGCATCTCCCCGACCGACACAGGAGTCTGCAGATATGATTGGCAGCGCGAACCTTAATGTGATGATCAAGGCCGCCCGCAAGGCAGGCCGCTCCCTCGTGAAAGACTTTCGCGAGGTTGAGAACCTTCAGGTCTCGATGAAAGGCGCGGGTGACTTTGTGTCCCGGGCGGATATCGCCGCGGAAAAGATCCTCAAGGATGAGCTGATGGGCGCGCGCCCGACCTACGGCTGGCTGGCCGAAGAGGGCGGAGAGACCCCCGGCGAGGATCCTACCCGCCGCTGGATCGTGGATCCGCTTGATGGCACCACCAACTTCCTGCACGGCCTGCCGCATTGGGCGATTTCGATCGCGCTTGAGCACAAGGGCAAGATCGTGGCCGGAGTGATCTATGACGCGGCCAAGGACGAGATGTTCTTTGCCGAAAAGGGCGCCGGTGCCTGGATGAACGACACCCGCATCCGGGTGTCGGGCCGTCACCGGATGATCGAATCCATCTTTGCAACCGGTCTGCCGTTTGGCGGTCGCTCGGATCTGCCTGCGACCCTGCAGGATCTGGCGCGGCTGATGCCCGCCTGCGCCGGTGTGCGCCGCTGGGGCGCTGCGGCGCTGGACATGGCCTATGTGGCGGCTGGCCGCTACGAAGGCTTCTGGGAACGTCGCCTGAACGCCTGGGACATGGCGGCTGGCATCATCATCGTCAAAGAGGCCGGCGGGTTGATCGAGGCGCTGGACCCCGAGGAGAGCATTCTCGAATCCGGCGAAGTCGTTTGCGCGAACGAGCCGATGTTCGAAGCCTTTGCGAAAGTGATCCGGGGCTGATCCCAAGACAGGGGTGCCGGGGTTATCCTCAGGACGTCCACAAGAATTCCACATTAAGAAGCGCGTGCAATCCCAGCGGTTGCGCGCGCTTCTTCATTTATCCACCTGGGCAGGATTTGGTTATTTGCCCCAGGGACCCGGCCTTGAATGCGGATGGCGGCTCTTGCGGGGCAGGCGGGGAATGCGGCTGGGGCTATAGGTGTAATGGGTATCAGGATGATCGGGGCGACCATGGGTACGGTTCCAGAACACAGGGCCGCCGCGTTTCATCCACAGGGGCAGGCAGAGCGCCATGCCAACGATGAAACCGCCCGTATGCGCCCAATAGGCGACCCCGCCGGTGTTGGGATCAGCGCCAAGCCCGCCGATGAATTGCAGCGCCAGCCAGACCCCCAGCATGATGAAGGCAGGGATCGAAAAGACCCGGAAATAGATGATGAGCACCAGAAGGATATCCACCCGCGCCTTTGGAAACATCAGAAGGTAGCCCCCCATGACCCCGGCAATCGCACCAGATGCCCCGACCGTGGGCACGTTGGACATTGGGCCTGCCATCACGTGGATCAGTCCGGCGCCAAGCCCTGCCAATAGGTAGAAACCCAGAAACGGCAGGTGGCCCATCTCGTCTTCGAGGTTGTCGCCGAAAATCCAAAGGAACAGCATATTCCCGGCCAGATGCATGAAACCCGCGTGCAGGAACATCGAGGTGAACAAGCTGCTGAGATGGCGACCGTAGGAGAGTTCAGCCGGAACGATGCCGTAGGTATAGTAGAAGCCTGCCATCAGCCGGGGGCTGGTGTAGGTGGTCACGGCATATAGAAACACCGCGATATTCACTGCCATCAGCAGGTAGACGACATAGGGCGTGCGCCCGGATGGATTGTGATCACGCAGCGGAAACATGCGGGAACGCTGGGCCGGTTTCGGCCCAGCGTCAAGCAGTTATCGGGCGGAGCTGTTGCCGGATCTTGACCGTCAGGCGCTGCCGCCCAGCAGCGCGGCGTTGCCGCCGGCGGCCGTCGTATCGACGCAGACGTGGCGCTCGGCCAGGACCCGGGCACGGTCGGGCTGTCCGGGGATCAGCGGTACGATGGGGCCGTCCCGTTTGGCGAGGGTCTCTTCGATCTGGCGACCGGCGTCCTCATCGCCCCACCACAGAACACCCGCGATGTCCTGAAGGTTCACAAGCTGCTGCAGGTCGAGCATGCCGTTCGCCTGAATGGCGGTGCCGCCAAGCTCCATGACCGCCTTAGCCTGTGCGGCGGCAGCCTTGGCCCCCGGCCCCATGCACAAAAGCGGCGGGCGGGCGGTGACGGTCAGCCGGTTGGATTCGCCGGTCGGCCCGGGCAGAGAGGTGGTGACAGGCGCCGTCGCCGTCCCAATTGCGCCGGGCAGCTGGCCTGCAGCGCCTGACCAGGTCTCTGCGCTGTTTTGACGATCCGGTGCACAGAAGCGCGACAGGTAGAAGGGACCACCCGCCTTGGGGCCGGTGCCGGACAGGCCTTCGCCGCCAAAGGGCTGGCTGCCGACAATGGCGCCGATCTGGTTGCGGTTGACGTAGATATTGCCCGCGTGGATCCGGTCGCAAACGTGCTGCACCCTGTCATCGATCCGGGTGTGCAGGCCAAAGGTCAGACCATAACCGGTGCCGTTGATCTCGGCGATCACCCTGTCCAGATCCCGCGATTTGAAACGCGCCACATGCAGCACCGGACCAAAGATTTCCTGCTCCAGCGCGGCGATGCCGGGCACTTCGATCAGAGTGGGCGCCACAAAGGTGCCGCCCTGCGGTGTCTGCATCTCTTTCAGCACCCGACCTTCGGCGCGCGCGGCGTCGATATGGGCCAGAATGCCCGCCCGTGCGGTTGCGTCGATGACCGGGCCGCTGTCGGTGGACAGATGCCAGGGGTCGCCAAGGGTCAGCGTGTCCATCGCGCCTTTCAGCATCTTCAGGAAATCATCCGCGATGTCTTCCTGCACATAGAGGCAGCGCAGGGCACTGCAGCGCTGGCCTGCGGATTGAAAGGCGCTTTCGAGGATCGATTGCACCGCCTGTTCCGGCAGCGCAGTGGAATCCACGATCATTGCGTTCAGCCCGCCGGTTTCCGCAATCAGCGGCGCGCCGGGTTTCAGGTTTGCCGCCATGGCACGGCGGATACGCAGGGCTGTTGCGGTTGAGCCGGTAAAGGCCACGCCGCCAACGCGCGGGTCCGAGGTCAGGGCCGCACCAACGCGCGAGCCGGGACCGGGCACCAGTTGCAGGGCGGACCGCGGAACGCCTGCCTCATGCAGCAGCTGCACGGCGCGATGGGCGATCAGCGGCGTCTGCTCGGCTGGTTTGGCCAGAACGGCGTTGCCAGCAGCCAGCGCTGCTGAAACCTGCCCCGAGAAGATCGCGAGCGGGAAATTCCAGGGCGAAATGCAGGTGAAGATCCCGGCTGGCGCAGCATCCGGAATGCGGGCGGCGTAGTAGCGCAGGAAGTCCACCGCTTCGCGCAGCTCGGCCACGGCATCGGGGATGGATTTACCCGCCTCCCGTGCCAGCAGCGCGAAGAGTTCGCCGTAGTTTGCCTCGTACAGATCCGCCGCCTTGTTGAGGGCCGCCGCCCGATCCGCAGCAGATGCGTTCCAGGGCTGGGCGGATGCGAGCGCCGTTTCGATATCCGCCACGCTCGATGGGGTGAGCTGTCCCACTGGCGTCAGATCCGATGGGTTGGTCACATCCTCGGCGGCATCCGGCACGGCTGCTCCCGCGAGCAAAGGCCCGGCCTGCCATTGGTGGTCGCGCCAGGGCGCGCGGGCGGCTTCGATGGCAGCCAGCGTCGGCGCGTGGCCCAGATCAAACCCCATGGAGTTGCTGCGCTCGGGCGCAAACATCTCCGGGCCGGTGGGGATGCTACGGCTGACATCGGCAACCGCGTCGAATGGGTCGGCGGCCACCACCTCGGGCGGGACGTTTTCATCCACGATCTGGTTCACGAAAGAGCTGTTGGCGCCGTTTTCCAGCAGGCGCCGCACCAGATAGGCGAGCAGGTCGCGGTGCGCGCCTACGGGCGCGTAGATCCGGCAGTTGGTACCGTTCTGCTCCTTGACCATCTGGTGCAGGGTTTCGCCCATGCCGTGCAGGCGCTGGAATTCATAGACACTGCTGTCCTCTGCCATATGCAGGATGGCGCTGACGGTATGGGCGTTGTGGGTGGCAAACTGCGGGTAAATGCGGTCGGTCATGCCCAGCAGTTTGCGCGCATTGGCGATATAGGACACATCGGTCAGCGATTTGTTGGTGTAGACCGGGAAACCGTCGATGCCTTCGACCTGTGCGCGCTTGATCTCGGTGTCCCAATAGGCGCCTTTGACCAGCCGCACCATGAAGCGGCGGTCGTATTTCTCGGCCATCTCATAGAGCGCATCAATCGCCAGACCGGTGCGCGGGCCATAGGCCTGTACCACAACCCCAAAGCCGTCCCAGCCCGCGAGTGCGGGATCAGAGACCACCGCCTCAATCACCTCAAGCGACAGCGACAGCCGGTCGGCCTCTTCGGCATCGACGTTGAGGCCCATGCCGGCGGCCTTGGCCAGCAGCGCCAGCGCCTTCAGCCGTGGCACCAGCTGTTCAATCACCCGGGCTTCCTGCGCCAGTTCATAACGCGGGTGCAGCGCCGAGAGTTTCACGGAAATGCCGGGGTTCTTGCGGATGTCATCGCTGTTGCAGGCCACGGCGATGGCAGAAATCGCCTTTGAATAGGACAGGTGATAGCGGGAGGCGTCCGCTTCGGTACGCGCGGCTTCGCCCAGCATGTCGTAGGAATAGGTGTAGCCCTTGGCCTCCATTCCGGCGGCGCGCTTCATCGCGCTTTCGATGCTTTCGCCCAGAACGAACTGACGGCCCATTTCCTTCATCGCGCGGCCCACGGCGGTGCGGATCACCGGCTCACCCAGACGTTTGACGGCGCCGCGCAATGCGCGCACCGGGCTTGGCTTGGCCTCATCCAGAACCTTGCCGGTCAGCATCAGCGCCCAGGTCGAGGCATTGACCAGCGAGGAGGAGGAGTGACCCAGGTGTTTGCCCCAGTCAGACGGCGCGATCTTGTCCTCGATCAGGGCATCGATGGTATCGGCATCCGGCACCCGCAGCAGCGCCTCGGCCAGACACATCAGGGCGATCCCTTCATCGGTCGACAGACCGTACTCCGCCAGGAATACCTCCATCAACCCCGGGGCCGAATGGCCACGGATATCCCGCACGAGGGCGGCCGCATTGGCGCAGATCGCCGCACGTTCGGTTGCGGGCAGGGCGGCGGTGGCAACCAGTTGGTCGCGCATGGCGTCCTGATCGACGTAGGTGCCTGCATCAATGCGATAACGCAGTTGATCCTGCTGTGTGTCGGGGCTCTGGGGGGCGGGGGCGTGTGTCATGCAGAAGGCTCCACTATGTTCCGCAAAAAGTCTGATGCCCAGAATACAGCAAATATTGCGGGACATTCGCCTGATTGTGGGGGATACTCAGTTCAATTGCCGCAAATTTGCGCTCTAGGAGGGTCAATTGAACTATAGCGATCTTGATGGGTATGACCGCGCGATTCTGCATGTGCTGGGCGAGGATGGCCGGATTTCGGTTGCGGATCTGGCCCGCCGCATCGGCCTGTCCAAATCGCCAACCCAGACCCGGCTGAAACGGCTGGAGGCCGAAGGCATTATCACCGGTTACCGGGCCTTGCTGGATCCGATCCGGCTGGGGCTTGATCACGTCGCCTTTGTCGAGGTCAAGCTGGAAGACACCCGCGAGGCGGCGCTGGCGAAATTCAACGCTGCCGTGGCGCGGATCCCGGAGATTGAGCAGGTGCATTTGATGGCCTCCCATTTCGACTACCTTTTGAAGGTGCGCACCCATTCGATGTCGGCTTATCGCGCGGTGCTGGGAGAGAAGATTTCCTCGCTGCCGCATGTGGCCTCGACCTCGACCTATGTGGCGATGCAGGCGGTCAAGGAAGACGGCGCCCTCGCTCAGCTTTAGGTGGTGTGCAGGGGGTGCTGTTGCGCGCGTTGGGATGGACAGACCCCGGAAATTCCCCCATCTTGCCTCCAACAGCGGGCAGGCCGGGGCGCCTCGCTCGGTAAGAAAATGAGGCAGCATTACATGAGCGAGTATCCCAAAATCTGGCTATTGCGCCACGGGCAAACCGAATGGAACGCCGAGCGCCGCGTTCAGGGGCAGTTGGAGTCCCGTCTCAGCCCGCTGGGGTTGGAACATGCGCAGCGTCAGGCCGAATTGATGCAGCCGATCCTGCATGCGGAAAACCCGCCGTGCTATGTCTCGCCTCTGGGCCGGGCGCAGCAGACCGCAGAGATCGCTCTGGCAGGTCGCGCATTTACCACGGACGCCCGTCTGGCCGAAGTTCACGCCGGTGATTTTCAGGGCCACCGGCTGGTGGATCTGGAGCAGGACTACCCGGATATCTTTGCGCGGAACACCACGCCGCTGGATATGTTCTGCGCGGCGCCCGGCGGTGAGGGGTACGAGCGCTTCCACGCGCGGACACTGGATTTCCTGCAAGCGCTCAGTGCGCCTTCTGTTGTGGTGGCGCATGGTCTTCTGGGGCAGGTAATGCGTGGAATCATATGCGGATTGGACAGATCGGAGCAGGCAAAATTGTCGAATGGACAGGGCTGTGTCTATGTTCTGGAGCAGGGCCGGGAAACGGTTTTACGCTGAGCGAATTTTTGTGACAAAAAACGCGAGGAAGCTCTTGCGCTGCCACGGGGATTTCTCTAAATCCCGCTTCATCGGGTGATTAGCTCAGTTGGTAGAGCGCTTCGTTTACACCGAAGATGTCGGGAGTTCGAGTCTCTCATCACCCACCATACCTTCCCCAATGATCAATTAAATCAATGCCTGAGTGTCCCAAATTTGGGGGCAATTTGGTGGCGTGGGACACCTACCAGTCCATACTGGCTAGTTTAGCAACCGCATCAGCGGCCAGTCGGCGGCGTTCTACGTCTTTTGTGTAGATCTCTGACGTGGCCGCTTGGGAGTGCCCATGCACCGCCATGATCTGGTGTTGAGTGGCGCCTTCCAGCGCCAATAGGTGGCCAGCCGCCTTTCGAATGCCGTGTGGGCTTCGGTCCGGCAGACCGGCTTCTCTGCACCAGGTCTTGAACCGGTTCCTGAAGCTGTCGCTGGAGGAAAACGGCGTGCCGAGTGAGCTGAGCAGATAGCACCCATCCCCATGAGACACTTTCTGCGCAGCGATAGCATTGGCCAGTGGGGGCATGATCGGGATTTCCACATATGTGGACCCCTTCTTTCGTGGCTGCCAGCCAAGCCAGCGGATACCGTTGCTGGTGGATTCGTTATTTCGTCCGATCCAGATTGCATCAGAGACGCGGCAGGCGGTGAACATAAAGACGGTCAGGGCCAGGTGAGCCATTGTGCCAAAGGGATGGCGCTCGCGGAATTTTTTTAGATCATCGACTGTCCAGGGTGTGGCGCCGCCTGCTGATTTGTACGTGGTGCTGATCCCCTTGGCTGGGTTGGGGCGAACATATCCGCGCTCATCGGCGAATTTGTACATCGCGCGTAGGGCGCCGATGGTGTTCTTTCGGGCGCCGGGCTTCTCGATCAGGGTGTCAAGGAACTCGACAATCACCTCCTGCGGGACAGCGGCGTCGTACTCGCGCAATAGCGCGCCATCGACTTCGTGGTCCAGGAAGCGCCCGATTACATGCTGACGCTGTTTAATAGTTGCTGGCTTGATTTCTCCGGCGGTTTCCATGGCTTCCATGTGCTCCAGGAAAACCAGCCACAGCCATTCTGTTGACTTCTGTACTGCCATGTCCGCCGGGCGCGCTGGAGGCTCGTACAGCACTCCGGCGCGGGCAGCGTGGTAGGCTTCCATGAAGTGTGGGCTGTCCAATCCGACCTTGAGGGTGATCCGACGCCTTTTATCTCCAGCTACACGCACTCGCAGGCGGGAATTGCCAGATGGCATCGGTTCGCGGATCAGCCCTGGCAGTTCTATCTTGACCATTGTCGGGGGCCTTTTTCGGTTTTCTTCGTCTGCCTGGGTACCGGCAGGGCTTCCACATCAACCATGACTAGGGTGCCGTCTGGGCGAACGGCAACGGTCTTGCCGCATTCCTCGGCTACACCTGCAAAGCGGCGGAGGTCAGCTTTGGTGAACAGTGCTGGCCGATTTGCCATGTTTTTTGTTTCCTTCTGTCGGTTGCCAAGCTCGGGTTTTCAGTTCTTGCCATTGGCGCGGCGCATACGGCGGATGCATCGGTTCATGATTTTTTGTCGTTCATTGATGAGCTGGTTCAGGGCATTCTGTTTGCGCTGGATCCGCAGGTGGAGTTTTGCCAGTCGCCTGACTTCCAGTTCATTGGCGAAATGCAGCCACAACGCCCGTAGGCCAAAGGGCTGTGTTCCTGAGGCTGGCCTTGTGCTTCTCGACTGTACAGCGGCAGGTGGTGCACAGCTTTCTGGTTCTGTCGTTCTGTTCAAAGCGCAGCCTGCCCATTGTAGGGGCAGTCCGGGCGGTCATCTGTTGCGCGGCGGGACGGGTCGGCCCGAAAACCTTGCCGAGCCGCATGTAACCATCCGCGGATAGCATCGGTCCGGCTGGCGCCATGTGCCGTCATGCCGTGCAAAGAGGCCCACCAGTGGCTTGCATCATAATCCCAGCGGCAGTCCTCGTGTGGCGGGGTCAGGGTGCCGCCTGCATTCCTGAACAGGGCGGCGCGTCTGAAGAGGGGCGTATTCGCCAACTGCTGCATGTCTGAATAGATTTGTTGTTGGTGTGGATATGCGGTTTTTCGCATTGGGGCCTCGTCTTTGATGCGCGGGCGACTTGATTTGGAGGATTGCGCCGCCCGCGCTTATCCGCGCCTTCGGGGACCGGGCGCGGAAACTCTGTTGATCAGCGGCGCAGGTAATCCTCCAGCCCGCGCCGCTTATTTGGTTGTTCAGTGGGAGGGCGCGGGTGGGCCGCGCGGAGTTGCCTGTGTCGTTCGATGTTTGCCGTGAGTGACAGCAGTAGGAGCGACAGGCCGGGCCGGGTCAGGCCACATGGCGGCGACGGATCGGCAGGCTTTTGGCCTCGATCACAGCGCGGGCTTTCTGGCCCGCGCGGGCGAGGATCTGCTCTGTCGGTTCCGGCGTCGGGCCGGGCCGGTCCACAAGGTGCTGGGGGTGCAGGCGAGCGGGATCAAACCCCTGGCCGCGCCCGGCTTTCATGGCCGCCCATGCCGCGGCGAACTGGTCAGGGTCGTCAATGTAGTCTGCCGGGGATCCCACGATCCGGCGGGCGTCCCGCAGCACGGTGTTCTTAAAATCTTGCATTCAATCCTCCATCGGTTGATGGATGTATTGATAATTCACAAAAAGTGGATATTGCAATAATAAAATCACAAAAAGTGGATTTTTGAGCGGAGGAGCTCATCGGGGCAGGTAAATACTGGTGCTAGTGGGGCCTCAGAAGACCGATTGACCAGCATGTGTTGGAAGTTCTACTTCTGGATCAAAAACGAGAACAAAATGAGAACACTTTGCGGGCAAAGAGCGTATGAAGGCAGTAGACAAGAGATTGGACAGGATGATTGAAATCGCAGACGAGCTAGGCGTTCCCTTGGATCACGTCGTGAAACACATAGGCAGGTGCAATCAGAGCACCTTTGAAGCGGTCTCTGAAAGGCCGTCTCTTCTCCCGCGGTATATGAAGTCCAGAGTCACGCCGTAGGTCTCACAGAGCTTTTCGGCGTTTTCTACGGGAATGCGCCGGAGCCCTTTTTCCCAGTTGTTGACCTGAGTCGCATTGAACCCGTGCTTGGTCGCCCATTCCTTTTGGTTCGCGTCGGGAGCGAACGCTTTGCGAATGGCAACCAGGCGATCAGCGATCTCGGGGTAGGTTTTGTTGGCGATGTTCATGGGTTCTTTGGATCACATTTTGTGAATTCTAGGCAAACCACAAAATGTGGACTTGAGATAATCCACAAAACGTGGATATTGCCAGCATGATGAATGTCACCCAGATAGCCGATGTGATCGGCCGAAAAGAAATCGCCGACACTGTCAGCGTTCGACCAACAGCCGTAAGCAACGCCATCGCGCGGGGTGTTTTCCCTGCGTCTTGGTACTTGAGCATAAAGGTTTTGTGCGAGGCACGGGGCCTGAAATGCGAAACAGCTTGGTTTGCGATGGTTAAGCCGTCCTCGGGTAAGGGGGCCGCCGCATGAGCGGCCCGCGTCTAACCCTGATTGTGAGCAATGATGTGCCATGCGAGCAACCTGGCACGTCTGTCGATACAGCGTCTTGGTCAAATCGGTTTGACCCCTATGCGCTTAAATCCACCGCGGCGGACCTTTGGTCTGCGTATTTCCGCGAGCGGTTCAACAGCCCGCGTGAGGTGGCGCTGTATTGCGATGTCAGCTTCCAGACGGCGCTCAACTGGTGGAGCGCGGTTACGGCGCCCACCAGCCATATCGCGCTGCTGGTCATGCTGACCGATCCCGGCGCGCCGGGCTTTTTCCAGGAAGAAATGAGGAGGGCCGCAGCATGAATGTGCGGATTGAACGGATCGCCTACCAGATCTGGTGGCTGACCTGCGAGGCCGGTGGCGATTGCACACTGGCTGATCTCGCGGCCTTCACCGGGGCCAGCGCGGAGACCTGCCGTAACATCTGCATGCACCGGGGCTGGGGGCACCGCTATCGCCGTAGGGCTGTCGCGGGTCGCTGGCGCCCGGCAGAGATGCGGCCGTATCAGTCGGGCCGGGCGCAGGATCTGACGGAGGTCTTCGCATGAGCACCGCGCCGAACTTCCTGCGGCCTGTCGACTCCGGGGATCTGCCGGATTATCCGATTTCGTCGCATGACCGGCTCGACAGTCACTTCTTCATCCAGTGGAACCTGAAACGCTGGCGCCGCAGCGAATTCCGTCAGCTGGCGGAGCCAGAGGTCGGCTGGATCGGGTTCAACCTGTTCTGCGTCTCCCACGAGGAAACGCCGGTGGGCACATTGCCCACGGATGAGCGGCTGCTGGCGAATGCGGCGGAGATCTCGGTCGATCGCTGGCGGCAGCTGTGTAATCGGGAGATCACGCCGCTGCACAACTGGTCGCTGGTGCGCTGTGACAATGGCGAGGTCCGCTATGCGCATAAGGTGGTGACGGAAGTTGCCATCGAGGCGCTGAAATCCCGCCGGGCCAATCTGGCGGATAAGGAACAGCGCCGGGTGAACAAGCGGCTGAAGGATCTGCGCGACATGATCGAGGTGCGGATCGGGGCTGGGCAGCTGCTGCGGGCGCCGGACTTCCTGGAGCGGTTCCACGGCTGGCTGGAAGAGACCTATCCCGATGTGCAGCGCCGCGAGGCCTTCATCCGCAAGGCGCTGGATGAATTCCAGCTGCAGGGACAGGTGCCGGGGCGCGGCCCGGGGCAGGGCTGAGCGGTTCTGTAACCACCTGTGACTTTCCGTGACGGTTACGGAACATCACGGAACAATCACTGAAAATCACGGAACTGACCCGGAAAATCACGGAAGTTCCCGGGATCGATACGGTTCTCTCCTTTTTTTGCGCGGTTTCCGTCACCGCTGAAAGGAGAAGAAACGAAAAGAAATGAAACGAGACTGACGGAACGCGCACCGCAGCGGGCAGGGCCAGAGGGGCCACCGCGTGGCTACCGGGATGTCGGAACAGGCTTAGAAAGGAGACAGAGGCGATGGATGCGAAAGAGCAGGCAGCGGGAGAAAAGCGGGTGCAGGACATCCTGATTGCGCCGCTGGAGGCATTGGGGCTGGCGAGGCCGTCAACGGCGACTTTGGCCAAGTTTGAAGTCATGAAGAAGGAACTGCGCCAGAAGCTTGCCTATATGAGCGAAGACGGGCTGACGGATCTCAGGGAGTGGATCGAGGCGCACCCCGAGGGCAAGAACAAAGACCGGTTTCCTATTGCGCTGAAGATCCTGGCCAAGGCGCGGGAGAAGGAAGCGCCGGATACCGGGCCATCGCCGCTGATGCTGAATGTGTTCCGCGATGAGCTGGGCCTCAGGGCGATCCGGCAGGGCTGGGCGCCGGAGCTTCTGGAGTTCATCACCGCCGGGCGGGAATGGCCGGGTCGGTGGAGCCAGACCAAGATCCGGGAAAGCGCGGACAATCCCGTGCGGCGGTTGGAGGATATCGAGATGCGCCTGGCGCGGGGCGATGCGATCAGCGCGACCGAAGACCGGTTCCGCCTGCAGCGCCGGGCCGCGCTGCAAAGGTGCCAGGACATTGCGGATCAGGCCCGCCGAAAGGGGGCGGCATGAACATGGCGGTTCTTGAGTGTCCGGTTCTGGGTAATGCTCGGGGCGCGGCGCTGACCGGGGTCCGGGCCCCGCGCAGTGGCAGGCTGGCGGTCGGGGTTCTGGACCTGATCGAATGGGCGTTCCAGCGGGAAAAGGTCGGGCTCGACTTTGACGAGATCGAGCGGGAAACCGGAGCGCGACCGGGGATTGGGATGGAATACCTGATGATGCAGCAGGCGCAGCTGGGATGCCGGGTGCAGGGCGGCGGGACATCGCCGCGCCACCATGATGCCGATATGGTTGCGGCGTCACTGGCCTGCCTGCCCGAGATCTATGGAGGCCGACGGATGGCGGTGCAGATTGCAGAGCTGGCCCGGGTCGGCGAGCGACCGGATTGCCTGATGGATGCAAAGCAGCGCTGTGCACCGCTGGACTGGCGGGGCACGAAACACGGGCGGTTTGCAGCTGTGGAGGTGTGCCGGGTGCCCGGGCTGCGCTGGCCTGCGGATCAGCTTGGCAAGCGGGCGGATGGGTCCTGGTGCCCTGTTGGCTACAGCGTGACGGGGCGGGAGATTGCAGCGGCGCGGCGCCGGTATCTCAGCTGGTACGGGGCGCTTTTGCACCTGCGGCACATCTTCCAGGCGGCCTGCCATCTGACGTCCTTTGTGGTGACGGAGGCGATGCCGCCAAGAACGCCATGGCAAAGGGGTTGACGCGGATCTCAATCTGTTGACATAAAGCACCTGTCTGAATTGCGCCCGAAGCAGAGATCCTGCTCCGGGCGCTTTTGCGTTTGGGGGAGGGCTTATGCCGAAGAAACCCTGTGCGCAGGGCGGGTGCTCCCGTCTGGTTGAGGTTGGGACGATCTACTGCAAGGCGCATGAACGTGCCGAGAAGCAGAACCGGGACCGACCTTCGGAGGCA